>NZ_JAGRLA010000104.1 GCF_020442045.1 Bauldia sp.
CGGCGACTGGGACCTCGCCGCCCGGCTGGCCGCGGCGCTCGATGCGATCCTCGGGCCGCTCCGCGACGCCCTCGCGGCGCCGCAGCCGGTCGCCTCGGCCGGTATTGCCAGGAGCCTCCACGACGCGCTTGCCGCGGCGGTGACCGACCATGCCGGCGACGACGGCGGCTTCTGGTCCCGCCCTGGCGGCGAGGCGCTGGCCCGGCTCCTCGCCGGGCTGACCGAAGGCCCCGACCTTTCGCTCCGGCCGATGGAATTCCCGCCCCTCCTCGCCACCCTGATGGGCGACGTCTCGGTGAGCCGGCCGCCCGGCGCCGATCCCCGCATCCATATCTGGGGAACGCTGGAGGCGCGGCTGCAATCGGCCGACCTCCTGATCCTCGGCGGACTCGACGAAGGCGTCTGGCCGGCCGAGACCCGGACCGATCCCTGGCTCTCCCGTTCGATGCGGGCCGAGATCGGCCTGCCGCCGCCGGAGCGGCGGATCGGCCTCGCCGCCCATGATTTCCTCCAGGGCTTCGCCGCGCCGCGGGTGATCGTCACCCGGGCCGAAAAACGCGGCGGCACGCCGACCGTCGCCTCGCGCTGGCTCCAGCGCCTCGAAGCGCTGGTCGGCGAGGCGGCGAGCGAGCGGATCGAAAAGCGCGGCAGGCTCTATGTCGACCTGGCGCGGGACATCGACCGCTGGGGCGGGCACCCGGCGCCGATCGGCCGGCCGGATCCGAAGCCGGCGGTCGACATCCGGCCGCGCCGGCTGTCGGTCACCGAGATCGAGCATCTGGTCCGCGACCCCTACACGATCTACGCCAAGCATGTGCTGCGGCTCGAACCCCTCGACCCGCTCGGCCAGGCGCCGGACTATGCGCTGCGCGGTTCGCTGATCCACGAGGCCCTCGGCGATTTCTCGAAAGACTGGAGCGGCGCCTATGACGAGCGCGCGCGGCGGCATCTCCTGGCGCTTGGCGAAGCGGCGCTGGATGAGATCGCGGCCTTCCCCGACATCCACGCGGTCTGGAAGATTCGCTTCGCCGAGATCGCCCGCTGGCTGGTCGGCTGGGAAGCGGCACGCGATCCGGATATCGCCGAGCGCCATGCCGAGATCCCGGGCGAGATGGAGATCGCCGCCCCGGCGGGCATCTTCACCCTGCGCGGTCGCGCCGACCGCATCGACCTGCGCAGGGACGGGCGTGTCGAGGTGCTCGACTTCAAGACCGGCACGCCGCCCTCGGCACGGCAGGTGCTGGTCGGCTTCGCGCCGCAGCTCGCGCTCGAGGCGGCGATGGTCCGGGCCGGCGCCTTCCTCGCCGGCCTCGAGGGACGCGCGATCGCCGGTATCGGCTGGATCGCCCTCGGTCAGGTCTCGCGCGGCAACCCGATCCGTTCCGCGGTCGAGGACGGCTACGACCCGGACGAGGTCGCCGCCGAGGCGCATCTTCGCCTCAACGCGCTGGTCGCCGCCTATGACGACCCGGAGCGCGGCTATGTCAGCCGCGCCCGGCCGATGTTCCAGCTCCGCTACGAGAGTCCCTACGACCATCTCGCCCGGGTCCGCGAATGGGCACTGGTCGAGAGCGAGGAGGATATCGATTGGCTGCCGCCGCGAAAGCCTTGACGCCCAACGTGGTGACGCGGCCTGCCCTGTCGATCGGGCCGTTCCGCCTCCCCCTTTGTAGGGGAGGCCGGATTTCCCCGATTTGCGCCAAGAGGCGAGGACGGCCGCAGGCCGGACAGGGAGACCGTCAGAGCAAATCGGTCCTGGAAATCCGGGAGAGGGGTGTCCGGGCGAGGCGCCGGAAGGGGACCGGATCGATGCCGGACGAACCGGGGATGCCGCCATGAAGAAGGCGCTCGCCATCGACGACACGACCAGGAAGGCGCAGGCGGATGCCTCCAACCCGCGCGCCTCGGCCTGGGTGTCGGCCAATGCCGGCGCCGGCAAGACCTTCGTCCTGTCGCAGCGGGTGATCCGGCTGCTGCTCAACGGCGCCGACCCGGCCCGCATCCTCTGCCTGACCTTCACCCGCGCCGCGGCGGCGGAGATGGCCAAGCGGGTCTTCGACCGGCTCAGCGCATGGACGACGCTGCCGGACAGCAAGCTCAAGGAGGAGATCAGGAAGGTCGAGGGACGGGCGCCGGACGCGGCGACGCTCGCCACCGCCCGCCGGCTTTTCGCCCGCGCGCTGGAGACGCCCGGCGGCCTCAAGATCCAGACCATCCACGCCTTCTGCGAACGCCTCCTCCACCAGTTCCCCTTCGAGGCGAATGTCGCCGGCCATTTCGAGGTGCTGGACGAGCGCGACCAGGTCGCGCTGGGCGATACGGCGCGGCGGACGGTCCTGGAAAGGGCGGCGCGGGCGCCGGAGAGCGCGCTCGGGCGGGCGCTGGCCACCGTGCTCGCGGCGGCCAGCGACTTCGCCCAGGAGCTCGCGGTCAAGGAATTCGTCGACAGCCGCGACAAGGTCCGGGCATGGATCGTCCGCGCCGGCTCGCTCGACGCGGCGCTTGCCGGGCTCAGGGCCGAGCTCGGCCTTGGCCGGGACGAGACCGCGGCGGGCCTGCGCGCCGCGCTGCTCGACGACTGCCCGCTGGCGCCGCGGATGGCGGAGCTGGTCGCGGCGCTGGAAGAAGGCGGCAAGAATGACGGCAAGGCGGCGGTACGGCTGCGGCCGATCCTCGACGCCGAGACCGACGCCGCGCGCGCGGATGCCTATCTCGACTTCTGGCTGACCGGCGACGGCAAGCTCAGGGCGACCTCCACCCTGGTCAGCAAGGGTGTGAAGAACGCCTTGCCCGGCCTCGCCGGGTTCCTCGACGCGGAGAGCGAACGGCTGGCGGACCTGCTCGACCGGATCACCGCCGCCGAGTGCTGCGAATCCTCGGCGGCCATGCTTCGCATCGCCGACGCGGCGATCCAGGAATATGACCGCGTCAAGGTCGCCCGCGGCGTCCTCGATTTCGACGACCTGGTCAGCAGGACCGCCGCCCTCCTGTCCCGCGCTGATGCCGCGAGCTGGGTCCACTACAAGCTCGATCGCGGCCTCGACCACATTCTCGTCGACGAGGCGCAGGACACCAGCCCGCGCCAGTGGCAGGTGATCCGGTCGCTGGTCGAGGAATTCTTCGCCGGCGATGGCGCGAGCGACCGCGACCGGACCCTCTTCGCGGTCGGTGACGAGAAGCAGTCGATCTATTCCTTCCAGGGCGCGGTCCCGGCCTGGTTCTCGCGGATGCGGGCTGAATTCGGCGACAGGGCGCGCGCGGCCGGCTTCGCCTGGACCGATCCCGAGCTCCACCTCTCCTTCCGCTCGACCGAGGCGGTGCTCACCGCCGTCGACGCGGTCTTCGCCCGCGAGGAGGCCTTTGACGGCCTCTCCGGCGATCCCGGACCGACCGTCCATGCCGCCGCGCGGCTCAACGCGCCGGGACAGGTCGTCTTCTGGCCGATGATCGAGCCGCCGGAAAAGCCGGAGCCGGCGGACTGGACCAGCCCGGTCGACCATCTCGGCGACGAGAGCCCCGAGGTCCGCCTCGCCAATCGCATCGCCGGGACGATCGAGGGCTGGCTCAACCGCGAGGAACGGCTCGAGGCGACCGGCGACCCGATCCGGCCGGGCGGTATCCTGATCCTGACCCGCACCCGTGGCGCCCAGACCGACGCCATCAACCGCGCCCTGAAGACGAAGCGGATTCCGATCGCCGGCGCCGACCGGATCACCCTGACCGAGCATATCGCGGTCATGGACCTGATGGCGCTTGGCCGCGTGATGCTGCTGCCGGAGGACGACCTGTCGCTCGCGGCCCTGCTCAAGGGCCCGCTCGTCGGCCTCGATGAGGACCAGCTCTTCCGGATCGCCCATGGCCGCGGGAACCGGAGCCTGTGGCTCGCGCTCCGCGCCGCTGCCGAGGAGGACGGTGGCGCCATTGCCGGTGCCCTTGCCCTGATCGAAGGCTGGCGGGCGCGCGCCGACATTCGCGATCCACACGCCTTCTACGGCGAGGTCCTCGCCGATCCCGATCACGGCCGGCGGCAGTTCCTGCGCCGGCTCGGTCCCGAGGCCGAGGACGTGCTCGACGAATTCCTCGCCCAGGCGCTCGCCTATGAGCAGGCGCATGTCCCGTCGCTGCAGGGCTTCCTCGCCTGGCTCGACGCCGCCGAGATCCAGGTCCGGCGCGACACCGACACGATCCGCAACGAGGTCCGGGTGATGACGGTCCATGGCGCCAAGGGGCTCGAGGCCGACATCGTCTTCCTGGTCGATATCGGCTCGAAGCCGGTCCATCCGAACCACGACCCGCGGGTCGTGGCGCTGGAGGATGACAGCGACGGCGAGGGCCACCCGCTGGTCTGGATGCGGAGCTACAAGGTGATGCCGGAGCGGGTCAGGGCGCGGGTCAAGGAAATCCGTGCCGAGGCCGAGGAGGAGTATCGCCGCCTGCTCTATGTCGCGATGACCCGGGCCCGCGACCGCCTCTATATCTGCGGCACCCTGAAGCCGAGGGCGACCGACCCCGCCGGCGGCTGGCACGCGCTGATGACGACGGCGCTCGAGGCCGAGAGCGTGCGGGTCGAGCCCGAGGGCGAAGACGCCGCCTTCGAATGGCGGCCGCCGGCCGAGCGGGTTATCCCCGCCAAGGGCAAGCAGGAGGCGATGGCCTTCGCTCCGCCGAAACCGGCCTGGCTGACGCGAGACGCGCCGCCCGCGCCCCGTCCCATACGCCGGATCACCCCGTCCACGGCTGTCGCGGAAGCGTCCGAGGCCCTCCCGCGGCGTTCCAGAGGGCGATCCAGTGCCGGTGGCGACGGCATGGATGCCGCCGAACGCGGCCGGCTGATCCACCGCCTCCTGCAGTCCCTTCCCGAGGCCGAACCCGCCGATCGGCGGGCGATCGGAACGCGTTTCCTCGACGCCGTCCTACCCGAATGGGAGCCGAAGGAGAGAACCGCCCTCCTCGATCAAGTGCTTGCAATCCTTGAGCTTCCCGACTTCGCCCCGGTCTTCGCGCCGGGCAGCCGGGCCGAGGTCGAGATCGCCGGCAAGCTCGGCGATGCGTTTCTGTCCGGCCGCATCGACCGTCTCGCGGTCGGCGACGATTCGGTGCTGATCGTCGATTACAAGACCGGCCAGCCACCGGCCGGGAGTGAGGCCATCCCACACGATTACGTGATCCAGCTTGCTCTCTATGCCGTTGTTCTGAAACGGCTTTATCCCAACAAGCGGCTGGTCGCCGCGATTCTTTGGACCGAAGTGCCGTCCCTCGTGGAAATTCCTGCCCCGCTTCTCGACGCCGCCGGAAAAGCCGCCGTTGAGACGGCCGCATGATCCAAGTTCGGTGCGACAGGTTGGCCGCCGCGCGTCTCCTTGACGCTACGCCGGGCGCTACCTACCTTCGGTTTAACGCGTTGTCTCCCGAATCCTCCAGAAACCGAGGTATTTCATGGCTCCCGTCGCAGTGACCGATTCGAATTTCGACTCGGATGTGCTTGGTTCGTCCGAACCGGTGGTGGTTGATTTCTGGGCCGAGTGGTGCGGCCCCTGCCGCTTCATCGCCCCTGCGCTCGAGGAAATCGCCACCGAGATGGGCGGCAAGGTCAAGATCGCCAAGCTCAACGTCGACGAGAATCCGAACATCATGATGCGCTACGGCGTCCGGTCGATTCCGACGCTGATCCTGTTCAAGGACGGCGAGCCGACCGCGATGCAGGTCGGCGCGGTTCCGAAGCAGAAGCTTTCGGACTGGATCCAGCAGTCGATCTGATTCGCCGCCGTTCCGCGACACGAAAAGGCCGCGCCTTGAAGGCGCGGCCTTTTTCGTTGCGCGGGATGCCCTTCTATCGCAAAGGCGTCCCGTTCTCGGCCAGCGTGGCGCCGGCGAGATACAGCGAACCGCATATCAGGATACGGGGCGGCGCCTCGCCGGTCACTTCATCCCGGATACGATCGAGCGCATCGGCGACGCTGTCCGACGGCTCGGTGGACAGGCCGACATCGCCGGCAATGGCCGCGAGCTCGACCGGATCGCGCGCGGCCGGCGAGGACGGCACCGGCACGGTATAGACCCTGCGGGCAAGGCCGGCGAACGGCCGGAAGAAGCCGAGCGGGTCCTTGGTGTTGAGCATGCCGGTGATCAGGTAGAGCGGCCGCGAGACGCGTTCCTCGAGGTCGGCCATCGCTTCCGCCACGACGATGCCGGCGCCCGGATTGTGGCCGCCATCGAGCCAGATCTCGGCTTCGTCGGGCGCCCGGGCGACGAGGCTGCCCGTGGTCAGGCGCTGCAGGCGCGCCGGCCATTCGACGTCGGCGAGGCCCGCCTCGATCGCCTGGGCGGATACGCCGAGCCCCGATTTCCTCAACGTCGCGATCGCCGTACCGGCATTGGTATATTGGTGCCGGCCGATCAGGCGCGGCGCCGGCAGGTCAAGCAGGCCGTCCTCGTCCTGGTAGACAAGACGGCCATGTTCGGGCGTCGCCACCCAGTCCTGGTTGGCGACGAAGAGCGGCGCCCGCCTGCGCGCCGCCTCGGCCTCGATGACGGCCATGGCTTCCGCGGGCTGAGGCGCGATGATCCCGGGCCGGCCGGGCTTGAGGATTCCCGCCTTTTCGCCGGCGATCCCGTCGATCGTCTCGCCGAGGAATTTCTCGTGGTCGACCGAAATCGGCGTGATCACCGAGGCAAGCGGCCGCTCGATGATATTGGTCGCATCCAGCCGTCCGCCGAGGCCGACCTCGAGCAGCACGACATCCGCCGGGTTGCGCGCGAAGAGCAGGATGGCGGCCGCCGTGGTGATCTCGAACTGGGTGATCGGCCGCTCGCCGTTGGCCTGTTCCACCTCGATCAGGGTATCGGCAAGCTCGTCCTCGTCGACGAAACGCCCGCCATCCGGCTCGGCGATCCGGATGCGCTCGTGGAACCTCACCAGATGCGGCGACGTGTAGACGTGGACGCCACGACCGGACGCTTCCAGCATGGCGCGCAGGAAAGCCGTGGTCGATCCCTTGCCGTTGGTTCCGGCGATCTGGACGACCGGCGGCAGGCGCCTGTCGGGGCTGCCGAGGTCGACCATCAGCCGCTCGATGCGATCGAGCGCCAGATCGATCTCGCGCGGATGCAGCCGGAGCAGCCGCTCCAATATGGCGTGCGAACGTTCCATGGCGTGGGGTCGCTAGGCGGTCTGGTCTTCCGGTTCGACAACGTCCGGAAGGTCGGAGGATGCCTCCTCGTCCACCGGCTCGAGTATCTCTGGCTCCGGTTCGGGTTCCGGCATCGGCGCCGCGCCGAGGACCCGGCACAGCCGGGCAATGGTCTCGCGCAGCTGATGGCGGTGGACGACCAGATCGACCATGCCATGCTCGCGCAGATATTCCGAGCGCTGGAAGCCCTCCGGCAGCTTCTCTCGGATGGTCTGCTCGATGACACGCGGGCCTGCAAAGCCGATCAGCGCGCCCGGCTCGGCGATGTGGATATCGCCCAGCATCGCGTAGGAAGCGGTGACGCCGCCGGTGGTCGGGTTGGTCAGGACGACGATGTAGGGAAGCTTCTCCTCGCGGAAGGCCTCGACCGCGACCGTGGTCCGCGGCAGCTGCATCAGGGCGAGGACGCCTTCCTGCATCCGCGCGCCGCCGGAGGCGGCGAAGAGAACGAAGGGCCGGCGGCGCTCCTTGGCCGTGAGCAGGGCCGTGACCACCGCCTCGCCGGCGGCCATGCCGAGCGAACCGCCCATGAAACTGAAATCCTGGACCGCGGCGACGACCGGAACCGACTCGACGTTGCCCGCGCCGACCATGACCGCGTCGGTCAGGCTGGTCTTGGCCCGGGCATCCTTGAGACGGTCGGTATATCGCCGCTCGTCGCGGAATTTCAGCGGATCGAGTGGCACGTCGGGCGTCGGGATGGTTTCCCAGCTCGAATCGTCGAAGAAGTGCTCGAAGCGCTGACGGCCGGTCATCCGCATGTGGTAGCCGGAGCCCGGAACGACGAAATGGTTGGCCTCCAGATCGCGATGGAAGACCATCTCCCCGGTCTCGGGGCACTTGATCCAGAGGTTTTCCGGCACCTCCCGCTTGGCAAGGAGATTGCGGATCTTGGGGCGGACGACGTTGCTGATCCAGCTCACTTTGGTGCCTGTTCCCTATTCTGCCGCTTCGGCCCGCGCCGCACGCACCCCGGCGGCGAGTTCGGCAACCAGCGCGCTCACCGCCGGAACCGTCTGCTCGGTCGCGCGGCCATCCGCGTCGAGCGAGTCGCGCACGGCATTGACCAGCGCCGAGCCGACGACCACGCCGTCGGCGGTCCGGCCGATCGCCGCCGCCTGTTCGGCGGTCCTGACGCCGAATCCGACGGCTACCGGCAATATGGTGTGCCGTTTGATCCTTGTCACCGCCTCGGCGACTTTTGTCGTATCCGGGGCCGCCGAGCCGGTCACGCCGAGGATCGAGACGTAGTAGACGAAACCCGAGGTATTGGCGAGCACCGCCGGCAGGCGCCTGTCATCGGTGGTCGGCGCCGCGAGGCGGATGAAGTTGATCCCGCGCGACATCGCCGGGATACAGAGCTCGTCGTCCGCCTCGGGCGGCAGGTCGACGATGATCAGGCCGTCGACCCCGGCTTCCCTGGCATCGTCGAGGAAGCTCTCGTTCCCCCAGGAATAGATCGGGTTGTAATAGCCCATCAGGATGATCGGCGTCTCGTCATCCTCCTCGCGGAAGGCGCGGACCATGGCCAGCGTCTTCTTCAGCGTCTGGCCGGCTCGCAGCGCGCGTTGGCCGGAAAGCTGGATCGACGGCCCGTCCGCCATCGGGTCGGAAAAGGGCATGCCGAGCTCGATCAGGTCGGCACCCGCCGCGGGCAGCGCCTTGACGATCGCCAGCGAGGTCTCGGTGTCGGGGTCGCCGGACATCAGGAAGGTCACCAGCGCCGGCCGGCCCTCGGCCCTGGTGGCGGCGAAACGGCGGTCGATGCGTGAGCTCATATATCCATCCCCAGCGCGGAGGCGACGGTGAAGACATCCTTGTCGCCGCGGCCGCAGAGATTCATCAGGATGATCTGGTCCTTGTCCATCTGCGGGGCGAGCTTGATGACATGGGCGAGCGCATGCGCCGGCTCGAGCGCCGGGATGATCCCTTCCAGCCGGGTCAGCATCTGGAAGGCGTCCAGCGCCTCCCTGTCGGTCGCCGGCACATAGGTGACGCGGCCGGTATCGCGCAGCCAGGAATGCTCCGGCCCGACGCCCGGATAGTCGAGGCCGGCGGAGATCGAATGGCCTTCCAGGATCTGGCCGTCGTCGTCCTGGAGCAGGTAGGTACGGTTGCCGTGGAGAACGCCCGGACGCCCGCCGGTCATCGATGCGGCGTGGCCGTTCTCGACATCGAGGCCATGGCCGCCGGCCTCGATCCCGTAGATCGCTACATCCTTGTCGTCGAGGAAAGGATGGAACAGGCCGATGGCGTTGGAGCCGCCGCCGATACAGGCGACGATAGCGTCGGGAAGCCTGCCCTCGGTGTCGAGCATCTGCTCCCGCGCCTCCGCGCCGATCACCGACTGGAAGTCGCGGACCATCTCCGGGTAGGGGTGCGGGCCCGCGGCCGTGCCGATCAGGTAATAGGTGTCCTCGACATTGGTCACCCAGTCGCGGAGCGCCTCGTTCATCGCGTCCTTGAGCGTCCCGGCGCCGGCGGTCACCGGCACGATCTCGGCGCCGAGGAGGCGCATCCGGAAGACGTTGGGCTTCTGCCGCTCGACGTCTGTGGCGCCCATGTAGACGACGCAGGGCAGGCCGAAACGCGCGGCGACGGTCGCGGTCGCGACGCCATGCTGGCCGGCGCCGGTCTCGGCGATGATCCGCGTCTTGCCCATCCGCCGGGCGAGCAGGATCTGGCCGAGGCAGTTGTTGATCTTGTGGCTGCCGGTGTGGTTGAGCTCGTCGCGCTTGAAATAGACCCTGGCGCCGCCGAGTTCCTCGGTCAGCCGCTCGGCGAAATAAAGCGGGCTCGGCCGTCCGGCATAGTGGGTGTTGAGCGAATCGAGCTCGGCGCGATAGGCGGGATCGGCCTTGGCGGCCTCGTAGGCGGCCTCGAGCTCGAGGATCAAGGGCATCAGGGTCTCGGCGACGAAACGGCCGCCATAGAGCCCGAAGAAGCCGCGGTCGTCGGGACCGCCGCGCATGGTGTTGGGCAGGGCAGTCATGACGCTTTCCTCGTTGCGGTGGCCGTGTTGCCGGTGCCCCGCGCCGCGGCGATGAAGGCGCGAATTTTCTCAGGATCCTTGCGGCCGGGTGCATTCTCGACCCCGGAGGACACGTCGACGCCGGGCGCCCCGGTGATCCTCAGCGCTTCGGCGACATTCCCGGCATCGAGTCCGCCGGAGAGCAGCCAGTCGACCCGGGGCCGGATATCCTTCAACAGGGTCCAGTCGAACGGCTCGCCGTTGCCGCCGGGCCGGTCGCTGCCGGCCGGCGCCTTGGCGTCGAGCAGGATGCGGTCCGAAACCCCGGCAAAGTCGTCGATCGCCGGCAGGTCGTCGCGGCCGCGGATTCCGAGCGCCTTGATCACCTTCTGCGGGAATTGCCCGCGGATCGCGGCAACCCGGTCGACGGGCTCGGTGCCGTGGAGCTGCAGCCAGTCCGGGCGCACGCGCTCGACGAGCGCCGACAGCTCGGCATCGTCGAGGTTGACCGTCAGCCCGACGATCGCCGCCCGGCCGCGGGCATGGTCGGCCAGCCCGGCCGCGTCTTCCATCGTCACGAAACGCGGGCTGCGGCCGAAAAAGACCAGGCCGATCATGTCGGCACCGGCGTCGATCGCGGCGTCCACGGTCTCGCGGCTCGACAGGCCGCAAATCTTGACGATCAGGCTCATGGGCGAGGATTTGGCACGAAAGCCGGCCAGAGTCCAATTGACATGAAGGGGCCGGAACGGTCAGCCTTGGAAGCCCTCCATATCCCGCCAAACCACGATCGAGAAGGACAAGAAAACCATGGAAACCCGGGCCCTCGGCACCTCGGACCTGCGCCTCTCGCTGATCGGCCTCGGCTGCAACAATTTCGGCGGCCGGATCGATCTCGAGGCCACCCGCAAGGTGGTCGACAAGGCGCTGGAGCTCGGCGTCACCCATCTCGATACCGCCGACATCTACGGCGGCGGCGGCACATCGGAGAGCTTCCTCGGCGAATGCCTGGAGGGGCGGCGCGACAAGGCCCTGCTCGCCACCAAGATCGGCAAGCCGATGGGCGACGGCGCGCCGACGAATCGCGGCTCCCGAGCCTATGTCACCGAGGCGCTGGACGCCTGCCTCAAACGGCTCCGCACCGACCGGATCGACCTCCTCTACATGCACGAGCCCGACCCCGGCACGCCGTTCGAGGAGACGCTCAGGGCGCTCCAGGACGCGGTCCGGGCCGGCAAGGTCCGCTACCTCGCGGGATCCAACTACACGGCCGGCGAGGTGACCGACGCGGTCGACACGGCGAAGCGGATCGGTGTCACCGGCTTCGTCGCCACCCAGGACGAATACAGCCTGCTCGCACGAGGCATCGAAGACGCGCTGCTGCCGGTGCTGGAGACCCACCAACTGTCGCTCGTCCCCTATTTCCCGCTTGCCGGCGGTGCGCTGACCGGCAAGTACCGGCGCGGCAAGCCGATGCCGGAAGGCGCCCGGCTGACCGGAAACGAGCGCGGAGCCAATCGCTTCTTCGGCCCCGCCAATCAGGACAAGATCGAAAAGCTCACGGCCTTCGCCGAGGCGCGCGGCCATACCCTGCTGGACCTTGCCCTCAACTGGCTGGCGCAGCGTCCGCAGGTCGTCTCGATCATCACCGGAGCGACCAAGCCGGAACAGCTCGAATCCAACGTCGCCGCGCTCGGCTGGAAGCTGACGGCGGAGGAAATGGACGAGGTCGACCGGCTGACGGGACGCTGACAAGGAGGCCCAGCGATGGCGAACTACCCGATGGAGGGCGGCTGCCGCTGCGGCAAGGTCCGGCTGAGGATCAACGTGCCACCGATCCTCACCATGGCCTGCCACTGCCGGGGCTGCCAACGCATGACGTCGAGCGCGTTTTCGCTCAGCGCCGCCATTCCCACCGAGGGCTTCGCCGTCACCGCCGGCGAGCCGGTGATCGGCGGCCTGCATGGCGCGGCGCGCCACTACTTCTGCGGCCATTGCATGAGCTGGATGTTCACCCGTCCCGATGGCATCGACTTCTTCGTCAACCTCCGGCCGACGATGCTCGCCGATCCCGGCATCTTCAGCCCGTTCATCGAGACGTGGACCAGCGAGAAACTGCCGTGGGCGAAGACCCCGGCGGTGCACAGCTTCGAGGCTTTGCCGACGATGGAGGCCTACGAGGGACTGGCGAAGGAATACATGGAGCGCCGCGACAGCCTCGGAATCATGTAGATCACGGGGCGGCCGCGTCAGGCGGCGTTGCGGTCGTCCTCGGTCAGCGGCATCGGGGTCCTTCCGGGCTCGGCTCCGATCGCGTGCAGACGGAGTCCCTCCCGGTTCAGCCAGGCGCGGGCCTGCTTGGTTTCCGGGCAGACCGATTCGACCAGATGCCAGAAACGGGGGCCGTGGTTCATCTCGTGGAGATGCGCCACCTCGTGGGCCGCTAGGTAGTCGAGGACGAAGGGCGGCGCCATGACCAGCCGCCAGGAGAAGGACAGGACGCCGCTGCTCGAACACGAGCCCCATCGGCTGGTCTGGTCACGAAGCCGGATCGCCTTGACCCTGACGCCGAGCATCATCGCGTGACGCATGACGGCGCGGTCGAGATCGCGGCGCGCTTCCTTCCTGAGGAAATCGATCACCCGGCGACGAAGATGCTCCGCCTCACCCGAGACCAGCAGCAGCGGCCCCTCCTCGGCAGCCGCCACGCTTACCGCGCCACGCCGACCGGGCGTATGGCGGATGCGATGCGCGACGTCGCGGAACGGGATCGTCGCCCCGTCGACGATCGGCCGGGCCTTGGGAAGCCGGCCCATCTGGTTGATCAGCCAGCCGGCGTTGCGGTCGAGAAAGGCGCGCGCCTCGGCCAGCGAACCGCGGACCGGCATGGTGAGGACCGGAGAACCGGCCGGACTGCCGACCCGCAGCGTGTAGTTGCGGGCGCGGGGATGCCGGCGCAACGAAATCGCGACGACCCCGCGATCCGTCGCGAGGTCAAAATGCGTCGTCGATCTGCTCGGCAGCTTTCGTTCGAAAAAGGCCATGGCCAGTCAGCGCCCGCGGATTGCGAATCAATCGGCTCGAAGCATTCTGCGCGATTTGGGCGAAAGCCGGAATCCTTGACAAGGGCCAGGCGAAACCGCCGGCCCCCCGAATCAAAACGGCGGGGCCGAAACCCCGCCGCGGCAGCATCTTCTCGTCGGTCTCCGGCTAGAGATCGATCGTCTTCTCGTCGTCGCCATTCTTCCGCGCGGTATCGCGATCGCGCATGAAACGGTCGAACTCCTCCTGGTCGCGGGCGCGACGGAGGTTCTGCATGAACGTCTCGAACTCGCGACGTTCCTCCTCCAGCCTGCGACGCTCTTCCTCGAGACGCTTCATCTCGCGGGCACGATACTCGTCGAAGGCCGCGTTGCCGGTCCGCGCGTAGCCGCGACTGCGGCCGCCGCACCCCCGGAACTCGTGCGCGAAGTCGCGCTTCATTCCTTCGAAATGCCGCCTCACCTCGGGCATGCGATCGCCCCAGATGATGTAGGCAAGCATCGCCAGGCCGAGCGGCCAGAAGACGACGAAGCCGAGAACCATCAGGAAGATGGTAAGCGGCGTCCAAGCCGGACGCAGGGCATATGAGTTGACCATCATTCTCCCCTGTTGCTGACAGGTTGAGACGTGGTGATGGCAAAAAGTCGTTTCAAGAAAAATCGGACGGACGCGGATTGCGACCGCCTCGCGGCGTCCGCGCAAGTTATTGTTTGTCCAAGGCTTTCGCTTGCGCCACCCATTTCTCCCGGGCGATCCGCCCGGGGAAGGCGAGCCTCGCCTCCAGCTTCCTGACGTCGCCGGCCTTGAACGCCGCGATCTGGGCGAAGGTCGTGATCCCCTCGCCGTTGAGGAGCTTCTCGATCTTCGGGCCGATGCCGGAGATGTCCTGCAGCCTGTCGGCGGCGCGGATGGCGGGCCTGGCTGCCGGCTTCGCCGCCGCGGGCGCGGACATCGTCCTGGCCGAACCGCTGCCGTTGCGGTAGGCGGTCCGATGCGTGGAGATGAAATCGCTGATCCGCGGTGCGATCTCGGAACGGAAGCGCGAGCCGTTGAACACGCCGTAGTGGCCGACGCCCGGCTGCATGTAATGCGCCCGCCGGTCCTCGGGGAGGCCGGTGCACAGGTCGTGCGCCGCCCGGGTCTGGCCGACGCCCGAGATGTCGTCCTTCTCGCCCTCGACCGTGAACAGCGCCACGGAGTGGATGGTCGACGGCCGGACCGGTTCGCCGCGATGCTCCATCGTACCCCTTGGCAGGGCGTGCTTGATGAAGACGGTATCGACCGTCTGCAGGTAGAATTCGGCGGTCAGATCCATCACCGCCAGATACTCGTCATAGAAATCGCGATGCTTCTCCGCCGAGTCGCCGTCACCGTCGACAAGGTGGCGGAAGAAATCGCGATGCGCCTCGACATGGCGATCGAGATTCATGCTGAGGAAGCCGGAGATCTGGAGGAAGCCCGGATAGACGTTGCGCATGAAGCCCGGATGCGGGAACGGCACCTGCATGATGACGTTGCGGCGGAACCAGTCGAGGTCGTGGTTATGCGCAAGCGTGTTGACCGCCGTCGGGTTGATGCGGGTGTCGATCGGCCCGCCCATCAGCGTCATCGTCGCCGGCAGATACCGGTCGTCCCGGCCCTCCATCACCGCGACCGCGGCAAGCACCGGCACCGACGGCTGGCAGACGGCCATGATATGTGCGTCGGGGCCGAGGTAGTGGAGCATCGAGATCAGGTAGTCGACATAGTCGTCGAGATCGAAGGCGCCGTCGGCGAGCGGGACCATGCGGGCGTCGATCCAGTCGGTGATATAGACGTCATGGTCCGGCAGCATGGTCTCGACGGTTCCGCGCAGCAGCGTCGCATAGTGGCCGGACATCGGCGCGACGATCAGCAGCTTGGGCTGGGCGCCGCCGTTCTGGCCGGCGCGCTTCGCGAAATGGATGAGGTTGCAGAAGGGCCGCTTCCAGACGACATGCTCCTGGACCGGCACCCGCTGCCCGCGAACCAGCGTCGAGGTGATGCCGAATTCGGGCTTGGCGTAGCGCCGGGTCGTCCGCTCGAACAGCTCGGCGCTGGCCGCGACGCTCCGCCCCCATGGCGTATGGGTCAGCGGATTGAGCGGGTTCTTGAAGTAGAGCCGGGTCGCATCGGCCGCCGCGCGCAGGGGGCTGAGGGCGGCATGGTTCATCTCGTAGAAGTGGTAATAAGGCAAAGCCATCGACCTATCCGCAAGCGTCTCGCTTTGCGGTCAATTATCTTTTTGCACTGCAAAATGATAAGACCTGGTCCGGTTTCGAGCAAGGAAAAGGTTCAACGGCCCCCAGCCGATGATATCGTGTGGCAATGACCGCCCTGCCCCTGACTGCCAGCGATCTGACCGGGCACAGCTTGCGGCTGGAAACGCTCGTACGGTTACGCTGGCTTGCGGTGGCCGGCCAGACGGCGGCGGTGTTCTTTGCCCACCTCGTCCTCGGCTTTCCATTGCCTTTGGCCCTGTGCCTGGGCCTGATCGGCCTTTCGGCGCTCCTCAATATCGGCCTGGGATTGCGCTATCCGGCGAGCCAGCGACTGAGGGGCGGCGCGGCATTCTGGCTGCTGGCCTATGACATCCTCCAGCTCGGCGGCCTGCTGCTGCTGACCGGCGGTCTCGACAATCCCTTCGCCATTCTGCTGCTCGTCCCGGTGATCGTCTCGGCAACCACCCTGGCGCCAAGGCCGACCATGCTGCTCGGCGCCATGGTGATCGCGACCGCGACATTGCTGGCGGTCTGGCACTGGCCCCTGCCATGGTATCCGGGCGAAACGCTGGCCCTTCCGCCGATCTTCTCGGCCGGCGTCTGGATCGCTCTCGTCTCGGCTTGCGCCTTTACCGGAATCTACGCCTTCCGGGTCACGGAGGAGGCGCGTCAGCTCGCACGGGCGCTCAACGAGACGGAGATGGTGCTGGCGCGTGAGCAGCATCTCAGCGCCCTCGACGGGCTCGCCGCGGCAGCGGCACACGAACTCGGCACGCCACTCGCCACGATCGCCCTGGTCGCCAAGGAGCTCGAGCGCGAGCTGCCCGCCGACAGCCCGCATGGCGAGGATATCAGCCTGCTCAAGAGCCAGGCCCAGCGTTGCCGCGACATCCTGACGAAGCTGACCTCGCTGTCGAGCGAACTCGACCACCCCCACACCCACCAGCCCCTCTCGCATCTCATCGAGGAACTGGTCGAGCCCTATCGCGATTGCGCCGTGGAGATCGCGGTCGCGCCATCCTCCGGCGCCGGCACCGAGCCGGTCGGACGCAGGAATCCGGCGATCATCCAGGGGCTTGCCAACCTGGTCGAGAACGCCATCGACTTCGCCAGCAAGCGGGTCGATATCGCGACGAAATGGACCCCGGACGACGTGACCGTGACAATCGCCGACGACGGGCCCGGGTTCGCACCCGGTATTCTGGAACGAATCGGTGAACCCTATGTGACGACGCGAGGCAGATCGGTGGACAACCGCACGGACGAAAGAGCCGGAGGGCTCGGGCTGGGACTGTTCATCGCCAAGACCATCCTCGAGCGCACCGGAGCGCGCCTGACAATGGCCAATCGCGAACGGCCCGAAAGAGGAGCAATCGTCCGGATTACCTGGCCCCGGGCTCTCTTCGACGCACCGGCCGGCGATCCGGCGCCGGCTAAATCGGCGCGATCGACTTGGCGAGCCGAAATCGAATCCCTATAACCCTTCAAGTCCTTGCGGTGCGACACTATTTCGCAAGGAAGGGAGGGATGGCCCCTGATGCCCGAACCCAAAGAGAATGGTGAAATGTCACTGCTGATTGTCGATGACGACAAACCCTTCCTGCAGCGCCTCGCACGCGCGATGGAATCCCGAGGCTACAGCGTCGACACTGCCGATAGCGTCGCCGATGGCCTGCGCAAGGCCGAATCCACCCCGCCGACCTATGCCGTCGTCGATATGCGTCTCGAGGACGGCAATGGTCTCGATGTCGTCGAGCTGATCCGGAAGCGCCGTCCCGATTCGCGCATCGTCGTGCTGACCGGATACGGCAATATCGCCACCGCGGTCACCGCGGTAAAGCTCGGTGCCTTCGACTATCTCGCCAAGCCGGCCGATGCCGACGACGTGCATTTCGCCCTGACCCGCGACCCTTCCGAGAAGGCCGCGCCCCCGGAAAACCCGATGTCGGCCGACCGGGTACGCTGGGAGCACATCCAGCGGGTCTATGAGCTCTGCGATCGGAATGTCTCGGAAACCGCGCGGCGCCTGAACATGCACCGCCGTACCCTTCAGCGGATCCTCGCCAAGCGCGCCCCGCGCTGACGCCCCACCGAAAGGTCAGAATGCCAGCCGTCCGGCCTCCGGGTCGACGAGCCCGTGCAGCCGGTATGCGGCGGCCTGGGCGAAACGGACGAGCATCGCCTTGCGCGTCGCCGCGGCGAGCCGGTGCTCCGGCGCCTCCCGCAGCATCTCGCCGCCATAGGCGTCGGCGAGGATCAGCCCGGTCCCCGCCGGAAAGATATCGAGCGGCACCGCCTCGTGGGTGGCGAAGAACAGCCGATCGCAGGAGAGCCGGTAATCCTCCCATTTGTGATCGGCGCGGAAATCCTCGACCGAGGACTTGATCTCGACGATCCACAGGTCGCCCGACGGCCCGAGCGCGACGACGTCGGCGCGGCGGCCGGTCGCCAGCGGCAGTTCGGCGATGACGGCGAAGCCTCGGGCCCGCAACAGCCGTCCGACGCCACGCTGGATGGCCGCGGCGCGTTCCGACTGGCGCCCGTCGACCGGCGCCTCGACTCGTTCAAGGTCGTTGAGCATGGAACAAAGGTGGCACAAACCGGCCGATGAAGGGAAGGCCGGAGTGCATCTGGGGATCGAATGCTAGTCGCGCTTGAAGCGCTTGTTGTGCTTGCGCCGGCCATAGCGCCAGCGATCGTGCAGCCACAGCCACTGGCCGGGCGTCTCGCGGATCCAGTCCTCGACCATGCCATGGACCATGACATTGGTGGCTTCCGCATCGACGCGGCCGCTCGCGTCCCGCGGCAAATCGAGCCGCGGTGTCATGGTCAGCCGGAAACGCCCGTCGGGAAGCCGGACCGAATAGGAGCCGTGGACCGGGCAATCGAACAGCCGCGCCATGACCCCGACGACCGGATTGCTCAGCGACTTCCGCCCGAAAAAGCGGATGACCTGCCCCTCGGCGATGCGCTGGTCCACCAGGATGCCAAGGTGATGGCCCTTAGCCAGAGCGCGCGCGATCCGCCGCGCGATGCCTTCGCCCGGAGCGATCAGGTCGCTGGCGAAGATGCTGCGCCGCTTCGCCAGTTCCTCGGCGATATAGGGGTTGGCCGGCGGCCGATACGGCGCCGTCACCGGCAGGCCGAGCCTGTCGCCGATCGCCGCGACGAGCTCCCAGTTGCCGATATGGGCGCCGAAAATGACGCCGGCCCTGCCGCTGTCGCGCAGGGCGTGGATGTGCTCGATGCCGACGACCTCGACCGGGCCATCCTCCATATGCTCCGGGTCGAAGGCGTCGATCATGTCCTTGAGGAAGGCATATTCGATCGACTGGCGGGCAAGATTGTCCCACACCTCGGCGAGGATCCCGGCCCGCTCGGCCTCGCTCTTCTCCGGGAAGGCGGCGGCGATGTTGGCGGCGCCGAGCTTGTTTTCCCTGACGAAGCGCCCGCCGAACCGCGTGACCCTCGCGGCGATGTTCGACGCCCGGACACGGCCGACCGCCTGTGCCCAGTCGAAAAGGAAGCGCATCATCCCGGCTGCGCGGCGCTGCAGGAAATCCGCCGATTTCGACGTCGGACGGGTTTCCTCCTTCGTCTTGCGCCTGGCTTGCTGACGGGCGGCGCGCCGCGCTTCCTTCTCCGCGAGCCGCGCCCGGCGCCTCGCCCTTCGCTCGCGACGCGCCCGGCGTTCCTCCCCGGTGAGGGGCGCCTTGTGCTTCGCAGTCGCGGGGTTCCTGTGCTTCCTGTTCGACCCGTCGCTCACAGCGTCACGATGATCTTGCCGAAGACCTGTCGCGATTCCATGCGGCTGAGGGCGGTGTCGATGCCGTCGAGGTCGATCATCGAATCGACCACCGGCCTGACCACACCCGCCGCGATCTTGTCCAGCGTCTCCCTGAGGTTGCGGACCGAACAGCCGAAGCTGCCGATCAGCCGGAGCTGCTGCTGGTAGAGCTGGAAGAGGTTGATCTCGCAGTTGATTCCGGTGGTCGATCCGCAGGTCACCAGCGTTCCGCCGCGCTTCAGGCAGAACATGCTCTTGGCGAAGGTGTCGACGCCGACATGCTCGAAGACGACATCGACGCCGCGCTTGCTGGTCAGCTTGCGGACGACGCTCTCGAACCGGTCCTCGCGATAGTTGATGACGTGGTCGGCGCCGAGCGCCCTGGCCTTCTCGATCTTGTCGTCGCTGCCGACCGTGGTGATCACCGTCGCGCCGACCGCCTTGGCAAGCTGGATCGCGGCCGTGCCGATGCCGCTGCCACCGGCCTGGATGAGGACGGTCTGGCCCTCCTTCAGTCCGGCATTGTCGAACAGCATATGCTGCGGCGTGCCTATGGTGACCGGGGCGCAGGAAGCGGCAATGACGTCGACGCCCTCGGGCGCGGGAATCGCCAGCCGGGAGGGCAGGTTGACCAGCTCGCGGGCGAGCCCGTCGATATGGAAGCCACGGATGCCCCCGACATTCTCGCAGAGATTCTCGCGCCCCTCGCGGCAGGCCTCGCAGGTGCCGCAGGTCTCCGCGCCGAAGATCGCCACGACCTGGCCGGGGGCGAGCCCTTCGACCCCTTCGCCGATCGCGGCGACGGTACCCGCCGCCTCGACTCCGACGACGATCGGCAGCTTGCGCCTGGCGAAGGCCATGCCGCGCCAGCCCCAGACGTCGATATGGTTGAGCGCCACCGCACCGATGCGGACCTGGACCTCGCCGGGTCCGGGCGGCGGCGGATCGGGGAGGTCGACGGCCGCGAGCTGGCGGCTGTCGAGGAGTTGGAGGGCACGCACGCGAACTCTCGACCGTTTGCTGGTGGTTTCTGCTTATGCGGGCTCGGCCGCGATGATCAGGCAGGCATTCTGGCCGCCGAAGCCGAAGGAATTCGACAGCACGACCGAGACCTCCTGCTCCCGCGCCGTGTTCGGCACGACATCCAGCGTGATGTCGGGGTCGGGGACCTTGTAGTTGATGGTCGGCGGGATCACGCCGGCATGCATGGTCTGGATCGAGAAGACCGCCTCGAGTGCGCCCGACGAGGTCAGCGTGTGGCCGACCATCGACTTGTTCGAGCTGATCGGCACGCCGCGCAGGCGCTCGCCGAATACCTTGTCAAGCGAGAAGTGCTCCATCTTGTCATTCTCGGGCGTGCCGGTGCCATGGGCGTTGATGTAGTTGATCTCGTCGGGATGCATGGCGGCATCGTCGAAGGTGGCGCGCAGGGCGCCGATCACCGCCGAGCCATCGGGCTTGGAGCGGGTACGGTGGAAGTCGTCATTCTTGTCGGCGGCGCCGCGGATCACCGCGAGGATACGGGCGCCGCGCGCCCTGGCGACGTCGTAGTCCTCCAGCACCAGCGCCGCCGAGCCCTCGGCGATGACGAAGCCGTCGCGGTTCTTGGAGAAGGGCTTGGCGGCTTCCTCGGGCGGCCCCTTGAAGGAAGACAGCGCCGAAAGCAGCGAGAAGCGGACGATCTCTTCCGCCGTCACCGAGCAGTCGGTGCCGACGCAAAGCGCCGCCTCGGTCTCGCCGCGGCGGATCGCCTCGACCCCGAGCTGGACCGCGGTGGCGCCCGAGGCGCAGGCCGTGGTCAGCGAGATCGGCGCGCCGCGCGTGCCGAAACGGTCGGCAAGCTTCTCCGAGACATAGCCATACATCGAATGCTCGAATTCCTCGCGGTCGTTGGCGAGGCCGGCCGCCCGGCACATGCGGTCATAGGCATCCTCATCGGCCTCCGGCGCGACCGCCTCGTAGAGGCGGCGGCGGGCCGGCCAGCCGAGCTCGACCGGCGGAATGGCGGTGAAGAGGGGACCGGGAAAATCCCCCGGCGAGCCGATTCCGGACATGCGGACCGCCTCGTCGATGGCAAGCTCGCCGATGGTCAGCTTGAGGTCGCGGAGATCGACATTCGGCAGGTCGACCGTGCCGGCGAAGGTGGTGCGCAGGTGGGTCGTCGGAAAGCGGGTGATCTCCTTGATGCCGGAGCGGCCGGCGACCAGCGCCTCCCAATTCTCCTCAAGCCCGGTACCGAGCGAGGATACGACGCCCATGCCGGTGACGGCGACGACGGGGCGGTTACGCTTGTCACGAAGAGCCATCTCAACCTCCGTATGCCTTAAACGCCTTCCGGCTCCGTGCGCGGACACGGATATCCGGATAGTCAACGCGCCCCCTAGTCGATCGCCTCGACCAGCCCCATGCCTTCGCCACGCCAGTTCCCCCAGGAATTGACCGCGATCGCGGTCGGCGTGGTCTTCACCGCGGTCTCGAAACCGGTTTCGTCGGCCGGACGGTAGAACCCCTTGCGGGAGAGAGCCAGCGCCGCCAGGCCGACCATTGACGGGAAGGTCGCCTCGACGCTGGTGCCGAGCATGTTCGGCGTCGCCCGTACCGTATCCAGCTCGCCGCGGTCGATCAATCCGGAGAGGAAGTCCTGCTCCTCGATGGTCAGCGGCGAGAGGCCCGATGCGCTGGTCAGCATGGCGAGCGGACGGTCGCCGGCCTCCTTGCGGATCTCGGCGAATTGCCTGGCGGCGGTCGCGGCCGCCTGTCCCGGCTCGCGCCGGCTGCGTCCCGACAGCACCGTGCCGAGCCGCGCATAGGGCCTGGCACCGCGCGCCTCGGCATGCTCGCGCGCCTCCAGAACCAGGAAGGCCCCGACGGATCCGAGGATGATCCCGCCGCCCCGCGCCGGTCGCGCCCAGACCGAGACGGGCTCCTCCGTCCAGGCCCAGCCGGCGCCGGACATGACCAGCAGCACATCCTTGCGCTCGGCGATGATCGCGCCGCCGGCAAGGAAGATGTCGCCCTGGTCGGCGCGGATGCGGCGGGCGGCGATCTCGACGGCGCTGACGCTGGCCAGCTCCTCCCCCATGAAGGTCCGGGACGAGCCGGTCACCTTGTGGACGATGGCGATGTTGCCGGCGACCAGGTTGGGAAGCTGGGCGAGGAAAAGCGTCGGGCGGAGATCGTTCGACAGCCGCTCGTTGATGAATTCCTCGGGCGATTCCGCCGCGGCGACGCCTTCGAGGATGGTCTGGTCGACCGCGAGGTCGCGTTCGCCGCCGGCGGCCGCGACCACCATATTGGTATTGGAAAGCAGCTCGAGATTGCCGGCGATGCCCGCGTCATCGAGGGCGAGGCCCGCCGTGTAGGTGCCGACCCGCTGCCAGTTCTCCATCTGGCGGCGATCGCCACCCTTCGGGATCTGGAGCGAGAAGTCGAGCGGCACCATCGGATGGACCGGATAGGGCGCGAAGGAGGTCGTATCGATGACCGGACGCGGATTCTCCGCTTCAGCCATCGCCTGCCAATGCGCGTCGAGCCCCTCGCCGAGGCTCGAGGTCATCCCGATGCCGGTGATCCAGACCTCGCGCGTCATCGCCGGTTCCCCCGCGACCACCGTCCTGCCGGGCGCCGTTCCAAGGTCAAGTCAGCGTCCCCAGCTCGACACCGTGCTGGCGGGCCCGTTCGCGCACCAGCACCGGCAGCTCCGGACTCGGGAAATCCATGACCATCATGGTCAACTCGGCGTCCGCGATCAGCTTGCCGTCGACCCTGATCTCGTTGCGGGTGATGCAGAAACCGGAACCGTCATGGACGAGGTCGCAGACCGATTTCATCAGCATGCCCGGCAGCGCGAAGCTGCGGATCTTCACCTTCTTGGCTCCGGCGAAGAAGGGAAGCCGGCCAAAATTGTTGAGACCGAGAAGCAGATAGCCGGCGGTGTGGTTCATCATCTCCAGCAGGAGAACCCCCGGCATCACCGGATAGCCCGGGAAATGCCCCTCGAAGACCGGGCTTTCCTCGGGAATCGTCGAACTGGCCTCGACATGGCCGTTCTCGAGGTCGAAGACGTCGACGGTGTCGATGATGTCGAAATATTCGAGCCGCATGGGAGCTTCGGTCAGGCGTCCTTCGCAGCGACGAGCTCGTCGATCCGGGCGCAGAGATTCTTGAGGACGAAATAGTCTTCCACCGAAGCGCGGCCCTCGTTGACCTCCTCGGTCCACGATTCGAGCGGAATCTTGATGCCGAATTTCTTGTCGAGGGCGAAGACAATATCGAGGAAATCGAGGCTATCGATGCCCAGATCGTCGATGGCGTGCGATTCCGGCGTTATCTGATCCAGTGGAATCTCGCTGGTCTCGGAAATAACCTGCGAAACCACATCGAATGTCGAGGACATGTGACTTTGACGATCCCTTAGCTGATTCAGGCCATGTAACGCCGCGCGCCGGCGAATCCAAGCATAAAAAGCCCGCTTTTGGCCGCTCCCCTCGACAGGGCGTGGCCATGACGGCTCACTCCGGCACGGCTTAGCAGAGGTTGATCGTGGACTGTCCGACGCCGTTTTTCAACGCACCGGCCAGCGCCCGCCCCCGTGAGCATGGCAATGCCGGAAAGGGCAATACCGTCCTTCCCCGCTTCTGTCCACCGCGACGCGCATGCCAGTTGCGCCGGCGGGGGTCCTCGCGAGACAATACGGGCAGTCAGACGAGGCGAGTTTCGTGGTTGCAGTGACCGGATCCGAGGCCGCGGGGCCCTCCCGCCGATTCGTCGCGATCGACGTGGCGAAAGGCATCGCGATCCTGGCGATGGTCGTCTACCACTTCAGTTGGGACCTCTCCGACAACCGCCTGATCGCCGTCGATGTCTCGGTCAATCCCGGGTGGATCGTCTTCGCCCGGCTGATTGCCGGCACCTTCCTCGCGCTGGTCGGCGTCAATCTGGTCATGGCGATGCGGAAGGGCTTCCGTGCCGGTCCCTATTTCCGCCGGCTGGCAATCATTGCGGCAGCCGCTGTCATAGTCACCCTCGCCACGCTCAAGTTCGAGCCGCGGGCCTTCATCTTCTTCGGCGTCCTGCACTGCATCGTTGCGGCAAGCGTGCTGGCCCTGCCTCTGCTCCGGGCACCAGCCTGGCTGACGGCGGTCGTCGCCGCCTTCTTTCTCGCCGGCCCGCATTTCCTCGCCAATCCATTCTTCGATTCCTACTGGTGGTACTGGCTCGGCCTCTCCACCGACCCGCCGATCACCGTCGACTACGTGCCGATCTTCCCATGGTTCGGCGTGGTTCTTTTCGGCGTGATCGCCGGGCGGTTCTTCCTCGATCACGGCGACTGGGGGCTCTGGCAATGGCGCGGCGAGGGCCTCGTGGCGCGCTTCCTCGCCGCGGCGGGGCGATGGAGCCTCGCCATCTACCTGATCCACCAGCCGATCCTGGTCGGCATCCTGTTCGTGGTCGCGCCGTTGATCGGCCCGAGCGAAGCCGCGCTCGCTGAGCAGGTCAGGTCCGAATACGACGCGAGCTGCGCGGTGGCCGGCTACGATCAGGAGGACTGCGACGCCTATTCCCGCTGCATCATAGCCGGGCTCAGCGCGGAGCCCGGCATCCTCGTCGCCGCCAGCCGCCACGACCTCAGCGACGCGCAGGTCGAACGCTGGCAGACGATCGACGCCGAATGCTGGGCGCGGACCCTGCCTTCCGGTTCGACCAACGGTGCCTAGACCGGGACTCAGGGCACCTGGACGCCGGTCGCGGTGACATAGACCGAATAGAGCTCGTGGGTGCAGGTGACGAAAAGCCGGTTGCGCTTCGGTCCGCCAAAGACAAGGTTCGAGACGCCCTGCGGGAAATTGATCCGGCCGAGCACATCGCCTTCCCTGGCGAAGACGTCGATGCCGGCGCCGGCGCTGGTCCAGACGTTGCCGTCGGTATCGACGCGGAAGCCGTCCGGGAAGCCCTGCTTCAGCACGAAGCGCGCCTCGCCGCCCGAGAGCGTGTTGTCGGCATTGACCTTGAAGGCGCGGATGTGGCGGGGCTTGTCGGCCTCGTGGGCGGCGGCGGAATCGGCGATATAGAGCTCCTTCTCGTCCGGCGAGAAGGCGAGCCCGTTGGGCTTGTCGAAATCGTCGCAGACCACGGCGAGCTCGCCCGACTTCGGATCGAAGCGGAAGACGTAGCGGCCGCCGTATTCGACCTCGCCCTTGTGGCCCTCATAGTCGCTCATGATCCCGTAGTCGGGGTCGGTGAACCAGATCGTGCCGTCCGACTTGACGACGACGTCGTTGGGCGAGTTGAGGCGCTTGCCGTTGTAGCTGTCGGCGATCACGGTGATCGAGCCGTCGGGCTCGGTCCGGGTCACGCGACGGGCGCCATGCTCGCAGGTCACCAGCCGGCCCTCGCGATCGCGGGTATTGCCGTTGGAATAGTTGGACTCGGTGCGGAAGACGCTGACGCTGCCGGTAATGCCGTTCGGCACCCAGCGCATCATCCGGTTGTTGGGGATGTCGCTCCAGACGAGATAGTTGCCGTCCTGGAACCAGACCGGCCCCTCGGACCAGCGGCAGCCGTCGTAGAGCAGCTCCTTCTGGCAGGTGCCGTTGATCAGCCAGACGAAGCGCTTGTCGTAGTGTTCGGCGTCAGGTCCAACGAGTGCCATAAGTCGTATCCTCCTTGTGAATATGCGCCCTGGCGGGCCGTCTTCTGTCCGCCGGCGGCGTTGACGACGCCGACGATGATCAATCCGGTCAGGAGCAGCCAATACCCGCGCCGGAGACGCAGATCAGGAACCGACGCGGTCGGGGTTGATGGCGGCGAGGCTGGCGGCGCGCATGTTCTGCCGATGGCGGTCACCGAGCGGCCCTTCCCGGACCAGCTTCACGTCCTCCCCCTCCAGACGACACCCAGACCCGCCACGCCATGACAGGGGCGGTGTCCATAAGCGGCAAAAGCTCATATTAGTCTAGAGCGGAAGTCGCAAGCCGAACAAGGTGGCCGGTTCCGCCAGCCGCCGATCCGGACGAAGCAGAAAGGGAAGAAGAGAATGCGAGCCGTTGTCTGCACCGAACCCGGAACGCTCGAACGTATCGAAGTCCCGCCGCCCGATCCCGTCCCGGGCATGGTCGCGGTGGACATCAAGGCGATCGGGATCTGCGGCACCGACTTCCATATCTTCAAGGGCCTGCATCCGTTCCTCGAATATCCGCGGATCATGGGGCACGAGCTTTCCGGCGTGGTCGCCGAGGGCGCGCGCGGCGACGCGCTGAAGCCCGGGACGCCCGTCGTCATCAATCCCTACTTCTCCTGCGGCACCTGCATTGCCTGCCGCAAGGGCAAGACCAATTGCTGTGCAACACTGAAAGTGCTCGGCGTCCATATCGATGGCGGAATGTGCGAACGAATCCTGGTGCCGGAGGAGAATCTCTACCCCGCCGGCGATCTCAACCTGCGCGACGCGGCGATGATCGAGTTCCTCGCGATCGGTGCCCACGCGGTCCGCCGCTCGGACCTCGAGCCCGGCGCCCGCGTCCTCGTCGTCGGCGCCGGGCCGATCGGCCTCGGCACCGCCGCCTTCGCCAGGCTTGCCGGCGGCGAGGTGACGGTGATGGACGTGTCGTCCCGGCGGCTCGCCGCGGTCCGCGACACCCTCGGTTTCGGCCAGACGATCGAGGCGGGCGAGTCGGCGCTCGCCGAGGTCGACCGGCTGACCGGCGGGGACCGCTACGACCTGGTGTTCGACGCCACCGGCAACGCCCGGGCGATGGAGCGCTCCTTCGACTTCATCGCCAGCGGCGGAGGCATCGTCATGGTCGGTGTCCTCAAGGCGTCGATCACCTTCGACGATCCGGAATTCCACCGACGCGAGCTGACCATCCGCGCCACCCGCAACGCCACCAGGCAGGATTTCGAGACCGTGATGAGCGCGGTGGCGGGCAGCCATATCCCGATGGACGCCATCAACACCCACCGCGACCACCTCGACGCGCTGCCGGACGCGATGCCGGCCTGGCTCGCCTCCGACGACCCGCCGATCAAGGCGATCGTGACGCTGTAAGCAATGACGTCTTTTAGCTCCGGCTCTCCGCATTTCGTTACCTCCCCCCATGTGCGGGAGGTCGGGTTTCCCCGATTTGCTCCTTGCATATCGGCGCCGGAGATCCGGGAGAGCGGTACGCCACCGGACCGGCGCACATCCCTCCCTAGCTTCGCTGGCGCCCGGCTCCGCCGACCGAAGCGTCGCTGTCTCCCCCACGAGGGGGGAGAGGAAGCCTCCGCGCGGGTTCGGCGTGCGATCTCCTCGGAATGCGGGAGCACCGAATGAAGACCCCGATCATCCAGTTCGGCACCAGCCGCTTCCTGCAGGCGCATGCCGATCTTTTCATCTCCGACGCAATGCGGGAGGGGCAGGGCCTCGGGCCGGTGACGGTGGTCCAGACCACCGGCTCGGCCGACCGCGCCGGCCGGCTTGCGGCTTTCGACGGCAGGCCGCTGCCGATCGTCGTCCGCGGGCTGGAAAAGGGCGTGCCGGTCGAGCGGACCGAATACACCACCTGCCTGGTGCGCGGCCTTTCCGCTGCCGGCGCCTGGGCCGAGGTCGAGCGGGTCTTCATCGAGGCCGACCAGGTGATCTCGAATACCGGCGACAGCGGCTACCAGATGCCGCCCGGCGAGATCCTCGGCGATGACATCCCGGTCTCCTTCCCGGCGAAGCTGACGCGGCTGCTGGCGGCGCGCTGGCGGGCCGACGGCGGGCCGCTCACCCTCTTCCCGACCGAGCTGGTGACCGACAACGGCACGGTGCTTGCCGGCCTCTGCGAGGGGGTCGCGCGGCGGTCGGGCCTGCCGGATACCTTCGTCGACTGGATGCGCGGCGACTGCGTCTGGGCGAACAGCCTCGTCGACCGCATCGTCTCCGACGCGCTGGAGCCGGCCGGCGCGGTGACCGAGCCCTACGCGCTCTGGGCGATCGAGACGCAGGATGGCCTCCATATCCCGCTCACCCATCCCGCCATCAAGCCGGTCGACGACCTGACCGTCACCGCGCGGCTGAAGCTCTTTATCCTCAATCTCGGCCACTCCTGCCTCGCCGAGCGCTGGCTCGCCGACCGGCGGCCGGCGGAGGAGAATGTCCGCGCCATGCTTTCCGATCCGGCGATCCGCGCCTGGCTCGACACCATCTACGATACCGAGATCCTGCCGGTCTTCGCCGCCGCCGGCATCGCGGAAGCGCCGGACTATCGCGCCGGGGTGATGCAGCGCTTCCTCAATCCCTTCCTCGACCACAGGATGGCCGATATCGCCATGAACCACGCGGCCAAGAAGGCGCGGCGGATCGGCGGGCTCCTCGACATGGCGAACGAATCGGCGCCCGGTCATCCGGCGCCGACCCTGATCGCCATCCGCGATTCGGGGCTGGAAGGCTTCCGCTAGGAATGGCCGGGCTTGGGACGCCGGGTCCGGCCAGCGACATTGCCGCTCCCCGCCGAGACTCGGGAGGGAATCGGGCATATGCTCGGGCCACATCGGCAATCCCGGAGGTCGAACGATGCGGATGCGGCTTGAGGCGTTGGGCGTCGCGGCGGTTCTGTCCGCCGTCTCGATAGGCTCCGCGGCGGCGGCCTCGGACAGCGACCTCGCCCTCTTCGGCCGGGATCCGGGCAACGACCGGGTCTTCGCCTGCTACACCCGGCATTATGACGCGGTCCACCTTGCCGGGCATCCCAAGCAGAACGTCACCGACATGACGCTTTTCGTCGCCAGCTATATCGAGCCCGATGCCGGCCGCCAGTATGTCCTCTCGATGGGCGTCCAGTTCCGGACGGCCAAGACCCAGTTCCAGGTCTCGGGTGCCTGCGGCGTGCCGGCCGACGGCAGCGCGGCCCTGGGCTGCGGTATCGAATGCGACGGCGGCCACATCGGCATCCGGATCAAGAATGCCGAATCGATCCTCGTCGACATCCCCTACGGTGCCCGCACCTGGGATCCGGCATCGGAGGAGGAGCCGCCCGAGGACGCGCGCTTTGGTCTCGACGACAAGCTGTTCCGGCTCGACCGGACGGCGCTTCCGGACTGCGCACCGCTGATCTGGGACGATGCGGACCGGGCGACGGTGCTCGGCGGGAGCTGAGGAACGGCGATGCTGCCAAGCCGCAGAGCGATCTTCTCCCGCCTGGCGGCACTGGCCGGCGGCGCGGCGCTGTGGCGGAGCCCGGCGGAAGCGGCGGAAGCCGAGCCGGGTGTGCCGAAGGTCGCCTATCACCTCTGCGATCTCGACAAGGTCGCCTTCGTCATCGGCAATATCGAAAACCACATCGCCGGCATGGGCGGCCCCGACAAGGTGACGATCGTCCTGGTGGTCCACGGACCGGCGCTGGCGCTCTTCCGGATGAACAAGGCCAATCCCGACATTGCCCGTCGCGTCGCCGGAATCGCGGCGGCCGGCGTCGGGCTCGCTGCCTGCGGCAACACGCTTGCCGCGCAGGACATCGACCTCGGCGACCTGCTGCCGGGCTTCGTCCGCGTCGACGAGGGCGGCGTGACCCGCCTCGCCCGGCTCCAGGCCGAGGGCTACGCCTACCTCAGGCCCTGATCCTCGGAGCCATGGCCGGAAAAGCGCCGGCCTAGCTGGCGCCGGTGATCACCTTGTTGACCTCGCCGGCCTTTTCCATGTGGACGATATGGCCGGCGCCGGGGATGACCGTGACGGTCACGTTGTCGGGAAGGCCCTCGGCATGGCTTGCCGGGAGCACGCGGTCCGCCTCGCCCCACACGACATGGACCGGGACGCCAATTCCGCCGAGCCGGTCGCGGAGCGATACGCGCTGCGTATTCTCGTCGAAATTCGCCGCCGCGATCGCCTGCAGGGCGGCGAGGGCGCCGTCGAGCCGCTTGAACTTCAACACGTCCTCGACCATGTCGGCGGTGACGAGGTCCGGATCGGCGACCAGCATCTCGAGATAGGGACGGAGCTTGCGGGCACGGCTTTCCTTGATGAAGCCGGCGATGAAGTCGCCGGATATCTCGGGCCCCAGCCCGGCCGGGGCAACCAGCGTCAGGCCGGAGACGCGGTCGGGCGCCTCGAGGGCGATCGTCGCGGCGATCGCGGCACCCAGCGAATGGCCGACCAGATGGGCGGTGTCGAGCCCTTCGGCATCCATATAGGCGAGGACCGCCCGGGCGAGCACCTCGACGCTGCCGTCGCCCACCTCCTTCCCCGAGCCGCCATGGCCGGGAAGGTCGATGGCATGGACCGGACGCTCCTCGGCGAGCGGTGCCTGGTTCAGCATCCAGGTCGAGAGATCCGCGCCGAAGCCATGGATGAAGACGATCGGCTCGCCGGATTCGGAGCCCGCCTTGAGACGGCGGATGCGACGGCCGCCGGCCTCGACTGTCTCCGGCACCGGCCCGCCCGCTTCGCCGCTTTCCTCGGGGGTGAAGTTTTCGAGGAAGGCATTGACGAAATCGTCGACCGCCTCGTCGGTGACGTCGGGACCGGCGACGACCCCGAGCAACGCGCCGACCGGGACCGTATCCCCGTCATCCACGACGCGGCGGCGCAGGACGCCGGCGACCGGACTCTCGAAGACGTTGGCGATCTTGGTCGTCTCGATGTCCATGATCTCCTGGCCGAGCTCGATCGCCGCGCCGACATCGACCGTCCAGCGGGCGAGCATGCCCTCCTCCATGGCAAGTCCCCATTTCGGCATGGTGATCGGCTGGATGTCGGCCATGATGTCCTCCTCACTCCTGGATGCTGGCTTGTCGGTGCTGTCCTCCTCGTCCCACCAGTTGGGGATTCGCTGCGGACGCCGGCCCTCGTCGGTCATTCAGCCGCCACCTTGCGGTCGTGTTCGACAACCGCGCGGACCGCTTCCTCGATCCTGGCGACGCCCGGGATGTAGATATCCTCGAGCACCGGCGAGAAGGGAACCGGCGCATGCGGCGCGGTAACCAGCTTGATCGGCGCCTTCAGCGAGTCGAAGGCGCGCTCGGCGACGAGGCCGGCAATGTCGCCCGCCATGCCGCACCGCGGATGCGCCTCGTCGACGACGACGAGCCGCCCGGTCTCCTCGACCGTTTCGAGGATCGTCTCGGTGTCGAGCGGCGAAGTTGTCCGCGGATCGACGACCGTGCAGGTGATGCCGTGCTTGGCGAGCGAGTCCGCCGCCTGGTTGGCAAAGTTCACCATACGGCCGAAGGCGACGATGGTGACGTCGTCGCCCTCGCGGGTGACGTTCGCCTCGCCGAAGGGGATGGCATAGGGCTCGTCCGGAACCTCCATCTCCTCGTCGTACATCGCCTTGTGCTCGAAGAAGATCACCGGGTCGTCGTCGCGGATCGCCTGGGTCAGCAGGCCCTTGGCCTCGTAGGCGTTGGACGGCAGCGCGACCTTCAGCCCGGGGATATGGGTGAAGACCGGATAGAGGCATTGCGAATGCTGCGAGGCGGCGCGGAAGCCGGCGCCGTACATGGTGCGGATGACGAGGGGGGTGACCGCCTTGCCGCCGAACATGTAGCGGAACTTCGCCGCCTGGTTGAAGATCTGGTCGAAGCAGACCCCCATGAAGTCGACGAACATCAGCTCGACCACCGGCCTGAGGCCGGTCAGCGCGGCGCCGGCGGCGGCGCCGACGAAGGAGATTTCGGCGAGATGGGTATCGAGGACGCGATCACCGCCGAATTGCGGGCGCAGCCCCTTGGTGACGCCCATCGGGCCGCCCCAGGCATCCTGGTCGCCCGCGGCTCCGGTGCCGCCGGCGATGTCCTCGCCCATGATGATGACCCGCTCGTCGCGCTCCATCTCCTGGCGGAGCGCTTCGTTGATCGCCTGGCGATAGCTCTTCTTCGACATGGTCGCGCTCCCCTCAATACGTCACGTAGATGTCGGTCATCAGGTCGGCCTCGGTCGGCATCGGCGCGGCCTTGGCCGCCGCGAGGCAATCCCTGATCTCGGCGGAGATTTCCCTGTCCGCCGCGTCGAGCTCTTCGGCGCTGAGCAGCGAAGCCTCGATCACCCGCTGCCGGAAAAGCTCGATCGGATCGTTCTTGCGCGCCGCCTCGACCTCCTCGGGCAGGCGATAGGTGCCGGCATCGCCCTCGAAGTGGCCGTAGAAGCGGTTGAGCCTGACATGGAGCAGCGACGGTCCCTCGCCTCGCCGCGCCCGCTCGATCGCCTCGCCGGCCGCTTCGTAGACACCGAAGAAATCCGCCCCGTCGACCTCACGGGAGGGAATGCCGAAGCCGGTGCCGCGGCCGGTCTGGCTGCCGCCGACCGACCAGCTCGACGCCGTCGATTCGGCATAACCGTTATCCTCGGCGACGAAGACCACCGGCAGGTCCCAGATCTTGGCGAGATTGTAGCTCTCCAGAACCGCGCCCTGGTTGGAGGCACCATCGCCGTAGAAGCAGACCGCGACGCCGCCGGTCTTCAGCGTCTTGGCGGTCAGCGCCGCGCCGCAGACCAGCGGCGCGCCGGCGCCGACGATGCCGTTCGCACCGAGCATGCCCTTCGACAGGTCGGCGATATGCATCGAGCCGCCCTTGCCGCCGCATAATCCGTCCTTGCGGCCGAAGATCTCATGCATCATCGGCCCGACCTCGACACCCTTGGCGATGCAGTGTCCGTGGCCGCGATGGGTCGAGGCGATGGCGTCGCGCTCGTCGAGATGCATGCAGACGCCGACGCCGGACGCCTCCTCGCCCGCATAAAGATGCACGAAACCCGGTATTGCACCCGCGGAGAATTCGGCGTGGACCGCATCCTCGAATTCCCGGATGGTCCGCATCCGGCGGTATACCGCGCCCAATTCCTCGCGCGACAGCTGCAGGCCGCTCGCCATTGCCAATCCTCCCGGTTTCAATCGTCTTGTCGTTGCACCCGATGATATGCGCTTGCCGGGCGCTGGCAAGTCCGCGTCCTGCCTTTTGCGGATGGCTACCGCAAGAAAGCCGGTCAGCCGCCGAGCCCGAAGAAGCTGCGGATCCTGCGCGCCAGCTCGCCGCCTGAAAACCGGCCGCCCGCGCCATAGGCGAGATCGAGCTCGGACTGGCGGCGCTTCAGCATCGCCGCGAAGCGATCGACCAGCACCGGAGAGGTGGCAAGGATCGGTTCGAGCGCCGACTTGGTGATCTCGAGTGCCGTGACCTCGGTCGAGGCGGTGACATTGGCGCTGCGCCTCGCGCCGGTCATCAGCGACATCTCGCCGACGACGGTGCCGGCCCCGCCCGTCGCGATGTGCTTGCCGGTCTGGCGGTCGCCGGTGTCGATCGTGACCTCGCCGCTGACGACAATGAACAGCGAGCCGCCGACATCGTCCTCCCGAATCAGCCTGTCGCCGCTCGCGAAACGACGCTGTCTGGCCCGCTCGGCGAGCGAATCGAGCTCGGCCGGCGACAATGCGTCGGCGAAAAAGGAATCCGTGGCGAGAACGTCGCGGGCCTGCATTCTGGGGCGCTCCTCCGGGTCGGCGGACTTTCCACGTCGCCGAACCGGGGGTCAAGCCTTCGAAAAGGTTGGCATGGCGTCCACTATGTGTCTCTAAGAGGGGAGCCGATGCCGGCGCGTCGTGTCGCCGGCCGGCAGACCCGAACCACTGCTTGAGGAGCGACATCCGTGCGGATCGACGCCATACCCATCGGCAACAAGCCGCCCGAGGACGTCAACGTGATCATCGAGGTTCCGGTTGGCGGCGAGCCGATCAAATACGAACTCGACAAGTCGTCGGGGGCGATGTTCGTCGACCGGTTCCTCTATACGCCGATGCGCTATCCGGGGAATTATGGCTTCGTCCCCCATACCCTTTCGGACGACGGCGACCCGATCGATGTCGTGGTCACCAACACGCGGGCCATCATGCCTGGCGCGGTGATGAATGTCCGTCCGATCGGCGTGCTTCTGATGTCCGACGAATCGGGAAGCGACGAGAAGATCATCGCCGTTCCGACCACCCGGCTCACCATGCGCTACCACTCGATCCAGACGGTTTCGCAGCTGCCGCAGATCACCCTCGCCCAGGTCCAGCATTTCTTCGAGCACTACAAGGACCTCGAGCCCGACAAATGGGTCAAGGTCCTGCGCTGGGGCGACGCCGACGAGGCGAAGGCGCTGATCACGGAGGCGATGGAGCGGGCGAAGGAGGCCGGGTCCGGCTGACGGGCGGCGAACCGCGCCGGAACCGCAAGAGCCCGCTGGCGCCCGCCGCGCCGGCGGGTCGGTCCGGCGTCGTGCAACGCCCGGATTTGCGCCGGCAAGGGGCTCGTCCTCCACCACGATTTCTTCGTGACCTGCGAGCGGGATCGGGAGTGGACGGCCCTGCCGCCTGGACTTGCTAGCCGGAATAGAAGCTCGTCATCCGCGCCGCGATCTGTTCGCGGCCGACACCGACGCTGACCCAGTGCCGCGCTTCCTTGTTGCGGCTGGCCAGTTCGCTGCTGCGTTGCTCGATGACGGCGCCGAAGCGCTCGGCGAGCTTCGGCTCGGCGGCCAGCAGCGGCGCCAGCGCCTCCTTGCCGATCTCGATCGCCGTGGCCTTGCCCTTGGCCTTCACCGTGGCGCTGCGGCGGTCGCCGGTGATGACCGCCATCTCGCCGAACACCTCGCCCGGCGCCAGCGTCGCGACAACTCTTTCGCCGCCCGGCTCGTGGACGCTGACGACGACCTTGCCGTCGGTCAGCGCGTACATCACCGCGCCCATCTCGCCCTGACGCATGATGACCTCGCCGCGTCCGAACCTGACCTCGCGGGCCGCCGCGGCAAGCGCGTCGAGCTGCCCGGCGTCGAGCACGACGTTGAAGAACGCGGTCGAATTGAGGATGCCCCTGATGTCCACCTGACTCGCCCCCGGGCGCAATGTTGACCGTGATACTGTCCGCCGGTGCGGCGGAACCGTCAACCCGTCCGCTGCCACCGGGTCACGGAGACGCCCGCCGCCGCGTCGAGGACTTCCGGCGGCGCGGGACGGAGACCGTGCGCGGCGAGACTCCCGGCGGCGCTCCGGCCTTCGGACACCGACGAGAATATCGGGATGCCACCGGCTATCCGGACGCCGGCAACGCGCGCGAGATCGAATCGGTCGAACCCCGTTTCCAGGAAGAAATCAAAGACCTCCCGGCCACCGGGAATGGCCGCGACGCCACCCTCCGGCGCGACCTCGGCCAGCGCCTTCCCGATGCTCATGCCGGCCGGATTCCACCACCAGCCGTCGTCGTGCCGTTCGAGGCCGGCGACGGAGCGCGACATCACGAGGCGCCGTCGCCGCTTCGGATTGGGATTAACCTCGTGGCCGAGCCGTCCGAGAATCGTCACCGCCGCCGTATCAAGCGCCGACTGGAATCGCCGCCAGTCGGCCTCGTTGCGCAACGAGTCGGGGGTCAGTCCGTCGGCGCCGGCGATCCGGTCGTCCTCGGAGACGATGGCGTGGCCGTGAAAGGTCCAGCGGCCGATCACGTCCTGAGCGTGCCGCCGGTCACCTTCTCGACCGCCGCGACGATCTTCGCCGATGTCGCGTCGATCTCCTCGTCGGTCAGCGTCTTCTCGGTCGGCTGAAGCACGACCTCGATGGCCAGCGACTTGCGGTCGGCGCCGATCGCCTCGCTCTCGAAGACGTCGAAGACCGAGACATCGGAGATCAGCTTCCTGTCGGCGCCTTTCGCCGCCCGCATCACCGCCGCCGCGGCGACCGAGCGGTCGAGCAGGAAGGCGAAGTCGCGGCGCACCGGCTGGAGATCGGAGAGGGCGAGCGGCGGGCGCGTCCTGGTGGCGCGCGCCTTGGGCTCCGGAATCGCCTCGAGGATGATCTCGAATCCGGCAAGCGGCCCCGAAACGTCGAGCTCCTCAAGGACCGCCGGGTGGAACTCGCCGAACCAGCCGATCACCGTCTTCGGTCCCTGCCGGATCGTCCCGGAGCGGCCGGGATGGAACCAGGCCGGCGCGTCGGTGGTGATCTGGACCTTGTCGGCCGAGAGGCCTAGCGCCTCGATCAGGGCGATGGCGTCGGCCTTGGCATCGAAGGCCGAGACCGCCGCCGCGGAGCCCGACCAGTGCCGGCCGCCGCCATCCACGCCGGCCGTCCCGCGGCGGACGCCGGTCGCCGCGGTGCGCTGGTCGTCGGGCCGGTCGCCGCCGTAGACCTGGCCGACCTCGAACAGGGCGAGATCGTCGAAGCCGCGGTCGGCGTTGCGCTGGGTCGCGGCGATCAGGCCGGGCAGCAGGCTCGGCCGCATGTCGGACATGTCGGCGGCGATCGGATTGGCGAGGATGAGCTCGGGCTGGCCGCCGCCGAAGGCCTCGGTCTGGCGCGAGGAGATGAACGACCAGGTCACCGCCTCGACCATGCCGCGTGCCGCGAGCGCCCGCTTGGCGGCGCGCGTCCGTGTCTGGAGCGTGGTCAGCACCGGCTTGAGGCTGCCCGGATCGCGCCGCAGCGGCGTCACCGGCACGCGGTCGACGCCGATGATCCGCACCACCTCCTCGACGAGATCGGCCTTGATCGCGACATCCGGCCGCCATGACGGCACGCTGACCACGATGCTGCCCTCCGTCCGGTGCGGCCTGCAACCGAATCCGAGGTCTTCGAGGATGCGGGTAGCGTCGCTGACCGAAGGATCGATGCCGGTGAGCCGCTTGATCTCGGCCACCGGGAAATCGATCACGGTCGCGGGTTCCGGCACCTCGCCCGCGATGAATAGGTCGCTTGGGCTTCCGCCGCAAAGCTCCATCACCATGCGGGTCGCCATCTCCAGCCCGGGAATCATGAAGGCAGGGTCGACGCCGCGCTCGAAACGGTGGCGCGCGTCGGACTGGACGCCGAGCCGGCGTCCGGTCTGGGCGATGTTCAGCGGCTCCCAGAGCGCCGATTCGATCAGCACGTCGACGGTGTCCTCGGTGCAGCCGGAATCCTCGCCACCCATGATGCCGGCGAGCGACTCGACGCCGCGATCGTCGGCGATGACGCACATCTCCGGATCGAGCGCATAGGTCTTGCCGTCGAGCGCGAGGATTTCCTCGCCGTCGCGGGCGCGGCGGACGACGAGGCTGCCGAAGACCTTGGCCGCGTCGAAGACATGCAGCGGCCGGCAGCGGTCATGGGTGATGAAATTGGTGATATCGACCAGCACGTTGATCGGGCGGAGGCCGATCGAGCGGAGCCGCTGCTGCAGCCATTCCGGCGACGGGCCGTTCTTCACGCCGCGCACCAGCCGCAGCCCGAAGGCCGGGCAGAGCGACGGCGCGTCGCCGAAATCGAGCGCCACCGAGACCGGGCAGGGTCCGTCTCCCTTGACCGGCTCGACCGGCCGCAGGATAGCCCTGCCCTCGCCCGCCGCCGCGAGGTCACGGGCGATGCCGGTGACGCCGAGCGCGTCGGGCCGGTTCGGGGTGATGGCGACATCGAAGACCGGATCGTCGAGGCCGGCATAATCGGCATAGGGCGTGCCGACCGGCGCGTCCTCGGGCAGGTCGACGATGCCGGTATGGTCGTCGGAGAGGCCGAGCTCGCGCTCCGACAGCAGCATGCCGTTCGATTCGACGCCGCGGATCACGCCCTTCTTGAGGTCGACGCCGGTGCCGGGAACACGGGTGCCGGCCGGGGCGAAGACGCCCTTCATCCCGGCCCGCGCATTCGGCGCGCCGCAGACCACCTGGACCTCGCTGCCGTCGCCGGGATCGACGACGCAGACCCGCAGCCGGTCGGCATTCGGGTGTGGCTCGGCCGAGACCACCCGGGCGATGCGGAACGGCGCGAAGTCCTTGGTCAGATCCTCGACGCCTTCGACCTCGAGGCCGATCATCGTCAGCTTGTCGGCGATCCCGTCGACGGTGGCGATGGTGTCGAGATGCTCCTTGAGCCAGGACAGGGTGAATTTCATGACATTGCGCTTTCGGTCTTGCGGGCGGCCGCCATATCGAGAAGGCGGGCGAGGACATTGGCGTAGCCGAGCGCGTCGTCGATCGCCCGGTGGGTATGGGGCACGTTGCCGAGCCACTCGGCGTCGAAGGGCTTGCCCATCATCGTCACCTGATCGAGCCCGGTGACCGCGGCGGCGAAGGAGGCGATGTCGAGGCCGACGCCGGAAAAGAGCGGCGTTCCCGCGCCCGGCATGGTCATGATCCGCTTGCCGGCGAAGACATCGAGATAGTGGTCGATCCACACCCCGTCGAGCATCAGCGGCCGGGCGGCGAAAACCCGCGGCACCGGCAGGCTTTCCAGCCACGCGACGTAGCGTGGCATGATCGTTTCCGGCGGCTCCGGGTCGCGGGTTGCCTCGGCATGGGCCTCCGGGTGGGTGGCCCACCAGGCCGTGGTCCGTTCGTCCGGGCCATGGCCGGCGCGCGGCGTGAGCACCGCCTCGAACTGGTCGAGCACCGCGCCGCGCCCGTCGATCGCCACCGAGGCGAAGCTCAGCATCGAATTGCGGAGCGGGCTCGGCCCGTCGAGCTCGACGTCGGTGACGACGAAGGTCGTACCCTCGGCCGGTGTCACGACGACAGCCCCCTTGCCAGCGACGGCAGGTCGAGCGGACGGAAGCCGTAGTGGTTCAGCCAGCGCACGTCGGCGTCGAAGAAGGCGCGGAGGTCCGGCATGCCGTATTTCAGCATGGCGATGCGGTCGATCCCCATCCCCCAGGCAAAGCCCTGGACCTTGTCGGGATCGAGCCCGCCATAGCGGATGACGTTCGGGTGGACCATGCCGCAGCCGAGGATCTCCATCCAGTCGTCGCCGGTGCCGAAACGGACCTCCGAACCCGAGCGGTCGCACTGGATATCGACCTCCATCGACGGCTCGGTGAAGGGGAAGAAGGACGGGCGGAACCGCATGTTGATCCGGTCGACCTCGAAGAAGGCCTTGCAGAATTCCTCCAGCACCCATTTCAGCGTGCCGATGGTCGATTCTTCATCGAGCACCAGCCCCTCGATCTGATGGAACATCGGGGTGTGGGTCTGGTCGGAATCGAAGCGGTAGGTGCGGCCGGGGATGACGACACGGATCGGCGGTGTCTCGGTCTCCATCGTCCTGATCTGGACCGGCGAGGTGTGGGTGCGCAGCAGCATGCGCGAGCCGTCCTCCTTCGGATTGAAGAAGAAGGTGTCGTGCATCTCGCGCGCCGGATGCCCCTCGGGGAAGTTCAGCGCCGTGAAATTGTAATAGTCGGATTCGATATCCGGCCCCTCGGCGATGGCGAAGCCGAGATCGGCGAAGATCGCGGTGATCTCGTCGATCACCTGGCTGACCGGATGGATGCGGCCGGTCTCCAGCCCCGAGGGGCGGACCGGCAGCGTGACGTCTACCCGCTCCTCCTCGAGGCGGCGGACGAGCTCGGCCTCCTTCAGCACCTCGCGGCGGGCGGCGATCGCCTGGTTGATACGGTCCTTCAGGCCGTTCAGCGCCGGCCCCATCACCTTCCGCTCGTCCGGGGTCATGGCGCCGAGGCCCTTGAGGAGCTCCGACACCGCGCCCTTCTTGCCGAGCGCCGCTACCCGCTCCGCCTCCAGCGCCGTCTCGTCGGCGGCAGCCGCGATGCGGTGAAGCAGGTCCTTCTCGAGCGCCTGGAGATCGGTATTGGCCACAGTATTCATCGGAAAGTCCTCAGCTCATCCAGCGCAGCGTTCGCGGCTTCAGCGGGTTCTCGAAGGCGCGGCCTTCCCTCGCCGCGTTCGCCCATTCGTCCTTGACGTGCATCCACCAGCGCGCCTGGGTATCGGCGTCGTTGATCAGCATCACCTTCGGCGCCGTCATCAGGCCCTCGCGCTGGCGGATGACGACGACACGGTCCTGGTCGAGGAAGACCCGCATCAGGTGGCGGGCGAGCGGCGCCAACGGCCTCACCCAGCCCGGCGTCGTCCAGAACATCTGGTGTACCTCGGTCGCCTCGTCGGTGATCGGGGTGATGGCGGTCAGCCCCACCACCGCATGCCTGTCGCCGCGGATCTCCTCGATGCGCAGCCCCGGCAGCCGGTAGGTGATCTCGGTCGAGACATTCTTGCCGAGCAGCTTGTAGACGAGGTTCTGCGGCGGCAGGTCGTGGCGCACCATCTTCCAGCCGAGGTCCGACGGCTCGAAGGCCTTCTCCTTGGGGCGGAGCTTGCGCGCCTGGCGCTTGAACCACCAGGAGGTATGGACATAGGCGGCGTGGGTCGGGTCCATCAGGCCGAAGGCGGCGTGGTCGGCCGAACAGGCGAAATGCATCTGGATCGCCAGCGTCGGCCCGACGTCATCGGCGAAGACCGGCAGCGCCGGCGGCGTCGCCTCGTCTCCCGAGGGCTGCTCCTCGCCTTGCGCGAAATAGACCCAGATCAGGCCCTGGCGCTCGACGCAAGGGTAGGCGTTGGTGCGGATCTTCGAGATATCGGCCTGCTGGCCCTCGCGCAGCGACGGGATCGCCCGGCAGGCGCCGTCGCGGCCGAAGCGCCAGCCGTGATAGGCGCATTCGATGGTCTCGCCATCGAACCTGCCGTAGCGCAGCGGGATGCCGCGATGCGGACAGATGTCGCGGATGGCAAAGACCGAGCCGTCGGCGGCGCGGCCGATCAGCACCGGTTCGCCGAGCATGGCGACCGGAACGGTGGTGCCGCGCCGGACTTTTGCGCCCGGCATCGCGACGTACCACAGACCGCGGAGCAGCTCCGCCTTCAGGCCTTGCATTGATGTCTATCCCGCGAGCGCGCCGTCCGCCCTGTTCTCGGAGCGGCGTTCGCCGGAAGGCTTTGGCGCGCGGCTTACTGGAGCGCGCCCTGGGCCTTTGCGACGAGCGCCTGGAAGGCAGCCGGCTCACGGACGGCGAGGTCGGCCAGCACCTTCCGGTCTACTTCGACCCCGGCCTTGCCGAGGCCGTCGATAAATCGGCCGTAGGTCAGACCATGCTCGCGCGCAGCCGCGTTGATGCGCTGGATCCACAGCGCGCGGAACGAGCGCTTGCGGTTCTTGCGGTCGCGATAGGAATATTGCGCGGCCTTGTCGACCGCCGCCTTGGCGGTGCGGATGGTGTTCTTGCGCCGGCCGTAATAGCCCTTCGCGCGGGCGAGGACCTTCTTGTGCCGGGCATGGGCGGTGACGCCGCGTTTGACGCGTGACATGAGGATTCTCCGGTAAGGCTGGGTTCAGGCGTTCGGCAGGAAGTGCTTCTTGATGATGCGGGCATCCTGGTCGGAAAGGACCATCGTCCCCCGCGCCTGACGAATGAACTTGTTGGTGCGCTTGATCATGCCATGCCGCTTGCCGGCCTGCGCGACCATAACCTTGCCGGTTCCGGTCACCTTGAATCGCTTCTTGGCGCCCGATTTGGTCTTCATCTTGGGCATTTGGCTCTCCATGCAGCCTGTCGCGGACAACGATGCCGCCGGCCAGTTAGACGTTCATCTGAGCATTCGAGCCGCCACGGCATGCCCTTTTGAGGCCGGGCGGCTCGGAACCGCGGGGTTATACAGACTGGACGGACGCCGCACAAGCGTGCCCACGGCCAAAAATCGCCGCGCCCGCCACTGCCGGTCCGGCCCGTTCAAGCGGGCCGGCCACTGGGCTTCAGCGCGGCGCCAGCACCATGGTCATCTGGCGTCCCTCGAGACGGGGCTCGGACTCGACCTTGGCGAAATCCGCCGTCTCGTCCTTGACCCGGTCGAGCAACCTGACACCGAGTTCCTGGTGGGCCATCTCGCGGCCGCGAAAGCGGAGGGTCACCTTGACCTTGTCGCCTTCCTCGAAGAAGCGTTTCACAGAGCGCATCTTCACCTCATAGTCATGGGTGTCGATGTTCGGCCGCATCTTTATCTCTTTGATTTCGACCGTCTTCTGCTTCTTGCGGGCTTCCGCCGCCTTCTTCTGGGCCTGGTACTTATACCGGCCGAAATCGAGGGCCTTGCAGACCGGCGGAACGGAATTCGGGGCTATCTCGACAAGGTCGAGACCCGCCTCGGCCGCCAGTTCCAGGGCGCGCTCGATCGGTACGGTGCCCAGATTGGCACCTTCGGCATCGATATACTGAACTTCGCTGACGCGAATCTCCTCATTGACCCGGGGGCCTTCCTTGGCCGCCGTCGGGGGGGCTCTATGGGGCCTGCGAATGGCCATTCTCCTCTAGAATTGTACACAATAGCCCGCATCCCGCCCGATATCGCACGGCCGGTGCAGACAGCGAAGGATTCCTGCAAAGCCGACGGGAAGTCAACCAATTCGATCCGGGACGGGTTCCACCGGCAAGGAACGCGATATAGGCATTCGGAACCCCGTTCGCCAGCCGGAGGATGCGAGAATGACCGAAGCCAGCCCCGAGGAGATCACCGCCGGCAGTGGCGAAGACGCCCGGCGGATCGCCGTATTGTCACGGCCCGGCGGGGAGCCGGGCATCTTCTGGCTCGGCGGCTTCGCCTCCGACATGGCCGGCACCAAGGCCGAAGCGCTGGACTCTTTCGCGGCCGCCCGCGGCCTCGCGATGACCCGCTTCGACTATTCCGGCCACGGTCGGTCGGGGGGCCGTTTCGAGGATGGCACCATCTCGCTGTGGCTGGAGGAATCGCTCGCCGTCTTTGACCGGACCGCCGGCCCGCAGATCGTCGTCGGCTCGTCGATGGGCGGATGGTTGGCACTGCTCCTCGCCGAGGCGCACCGCGAAAAGGTCGGCGCAAAGGGGAGCCGGCTCGCCGGCCTCGTCCTCATCGCCCCCGCCGTCGACATGACCCGGGCGCTGATGTGGGAGACGATGAGCAAGCGCGACCGCAAGGAACTCACCGAAACCGGAATGTTTCGCGCCCCGAGCGACTATTCCGACAGCGGCTACGTCATCACCCGGAAACTGATCGAGGACGGCGACCGGCATCTTTTCGGCGACCGGCTGATCGAGACCGGCTGCCCGGTGCATATCCTCCAGGGGATACGCGACACGGATGTGCCCTGGCGCCACGCCACCGGCCTCGTCTCGCGGCTTGCCAGCGACGACGTGGTGCTGACCCTCGTCAAGGACGGCGACCACCGCCTATCGCGGCCCGAGGATCTCGAACGCCTCGAAGCGGCGATCGCCGGCATCATCGATGGCGACTAGCCTTCGCCTTTCCAGTTTCCCTCACGCCACAGCGCACCAAGACCCTCACGATAGGTCGGATGGCGGAGCGTGACCCCAAGCTCGTCCTTGATACGACGGTTCGAAACCCGCTTGTTCTCGCCATAGAAGGAGCGGGCCATCGGCGAGAGCTCCGCTTCGTCAAAGGGGATCGCCGACGGCGCCGCGACGCCCATCAGCCCCGCGGCATAGGCGACCACATCCTGCGGCGGCGCCGGCTCGTCATCGGCGAGGTTGTAGATGCGGGTCGCCGGCCGGGCGGCGGCGGCGGCGAGCGTCGTCGCGATGTCGGCGACGTGGATGCGGTTGAAGACCTGGCCGGGCTTGACCAGCCGCCGCGCCTTGCCTTCTGCGAGGTTGGCGAGCGCGTTACGGCCCGGCCCGTAGATGCCGGCGATGCGGAAGATGCCGAGCGGGACGCCCTGCTCGCCCGCGAGGCCAGCCCACTCCTGCTCCGCCTCGAGCCGCGCTTCGGATCGGCCGCGGCGCGGCCGGGGCGTCGTCTCCTCGTCGATCCAGGCGCCGCCATGGTCGCCATAGACGCCGACGGTCGAGAGGTAGCCGACCCAGGCGAGCTTCCGGGCCGCGCGGATATCGCCGCGATGATGGCGGAGGACGCGGTCGCCCTCCTCTCCCGGCGCGATCGAGACGAGGAGGTGGGTCGCCTCGCCCAACGCTTCCGCGACGCCATCGCCGGGCCGCGTGCCGTCGAAGGCCAGCGTCGTGATGCCGTCGGCCCGGAGCGCCGCCGCCTTCTCGGGGCCGCGCACCGTGCCGCCGATCGTCTCGGCCCGATCGCGAACCGCCGCGACGAAGGCGGTCGCGCTGTAGCCGAGGCCGAGGACAAAGAGCCGCATCAGGCGTCCCGCGTGCCGGCTGGAATCACCGTCGCCGCCGGCCGCTCCCGTCGTCCGGCCTTTCGATTTCCCGGACCTCGCCCAGTTCCAGCGTCCCGATCCTGAGCCGGTCGAACCGCGCTTCCTTTGTCGTCAGCCGGCCGATGGCGAGACGCCCGATGGCCAGCGCACCAATCGCCAGGGCGCCGATCGCGAAAGCCCCCGCCGCGACGGCGCCGAATGAGCCGGCTCCGACCGCCTGGCGGCCGACGGCCTGGGCGCGGAGCGCCTGCGCGCGCAGCCGGTCCTCGTGAAGCGCGGCGTGGTCCTTCGAGCCCGGGGGCACCAGTTCACCTTCCGGCGCGTCGGCCGTCGCCGGTGTCTTGCCTTCAGTCGATATCATGCCATTCCTCCAGGACCTGCTGGTCGGTTTCGGTTCCGATCCGCCGCGCCTTTTCCTCGCGCGCCGCCGCCGGATCGAGACGGCCGAGCGCCCAGACCGCGGCGCCGCGCACCAGCGGCGCGGCATCGTCAAGGAGATTCATGGCGGTTGGTCTCAGCTCCGTCATGCCGGAATTGCCGATCGCGATCATCACGTTGCGAACGAAACGGTCGCGGCCGATCCGCTTGACCGGCGATCCCGAGAAGCGGGCGCGGAAAGCGGCGTCGTCGAGCGCCGCGAACTCGGCCAGCGGCGGCCCATCGAGGTCGTCGCGGGCGGCGAGCTTCGCCTCGCTGGTGACCCGCGCGAACTTGTTCCACGGACAGACCGCCAGGCAATCGTCGCAGCCGTAGATGCGGTTGCCCATCGCCGCGCGGAATTCGCGGGGGATCGGCCCCTTGTTCTCTATGGTCAGGTAGGAGATGCAGCGCCGCGCATCGAGCCGGTAGGGGGCCGGGAAGGCCGCCGTCGGGCAGATGTCGAGGCAGGCCCGGCAGGATCCGCAATGGTCGATCTCCGCCGCGTCGGCCGGCAGCTCGCAATCGGTGAGGATGGCGCCGAGAAAAAGCCACGAGCCGAAGTCGCGGCTGACGAGGTTGGTATGCTTGCCCTGCCAGCCGATGCCGGCGGCGGCGGCAAGCGGCTTCTCCATCAGCGGCGCGGTGTCGACGAAGACCTTGACCTCGGCCCCGGTCCGAGCCGCGAAACGTCCCGCGACCTGCTTCAGCTTGCCCTTGATCAGGTCGTGGTAGTCGCGGTTGCGGGCATAGACCGAGATGGTCGCCCGGTCCTTGCGGCCGAGACCGGAGAGCGGGTCGCGGTCCGGTCCGTAATTCATGCCGAGCATGATCACGGAGCGCGCGGCGGGCCAAAGCGTTCGGGGCGCCGCGCGGCGCTCGGCCGTTTCCGCCATCCAGGCCATGTCGCCATGCAGGCCCTCGTCAAGGAACTGGCGGAGCCGCGGCACGGTCTCGGGCACCGCGTCCGGGCGCGCCACCCCGACGACGTCGAAGCCCTCCGCCAGCGCGTCGGCGACCAGCCGCTCCTTCAGAAGTCGAGATCGGCGTAATGGGTCGCCGGCAGGGCCCCGCGCAACGAATCGGCGAGGATCTCGCGGAAGCTCGGACGCGACTTGACGCGCGCGTACCATTGCTTCGCCGTCGCGTCTTCCTCCCATGGCACCTCGCCGAGGTAATCCGCACATGACAATTCGGCCGCCGCGGCAAGATCGGCGAAGGTCAGCTCACGCCCCGCCAGACAGTCCCGCCGCGCGACCAGATACCCGATATAGCGCAGATGATAGCGGATGTTGCTGCGCGCGGCGCGAATCGCGGCGGCATCCGGCGATCCGCCGCCATTGGCCGACGGCGCCAGCCGCTTCAGCACCTTCTCGGTGACCAGATAGCCGACGACCTCGTCGTCGAGCTTGTCCAGCGCCCAGGAGACGAGGCGCCGCACCTCCGCCCTGTCGACCGGGCCGGTCGGCATCAGGGTGCTTTCGCCGACCCGCGAGCCGCGGGTTTCCGCCAGGTATTCGGCGATCACCGTCGCGCCGATGATCGGCCCGTCGGTCTCGTCGACGAAGATCGGCACGGTGCCGGCCGGATTGAGCGCGAGGAGCTGCTCGCTCCGCTCCCAGGGCACGGTTTCGACAAGCTCAACCGCCTCGCCGTATTCGGCAAGGATCAGGCGCACATAGCGGCAGCCCGCTGACAGTGGGTGGTGGTACAGGACTGACATCAGGTGGGAGTAAGGGAGGAGGCCCCGATCACTTCTTCCTCTCGCGATTCGGCATCGGGTATAGAGACCACCTGCGGCCGGAACAAGGCGATTCGGCATCCTGCATAGGGGGAAATCCGTTGGACGGCACTTCGATCATCGACGCACTGATCCTCGGGGTCATCGAAGGCCTGACCGAATTCATCCCGGTCTCGTCGACCGCCCATATCCTGCTCGCCGGACGGGCGCTTGGTTTCGAGAATCCGGGCAAGATGTTCGAGGTGCTGATCCAGCTCGGCGCGATCCTCGCCATCCTCGCGGTCTATGCCGGGCGCCTGATCCAGCTGGTGCGGACCCTGCCAAGCGATCCGAAGTCCCGCCGCTTCGTTGCCGCCGTCTTCCTTGCCTTCCTGCCGGCCGCCGTGCTCGGCGTCCTCGGCCACCGGATCATCAAGGAGGTCTTCTTCGAATCGCCCCTTCTGATCTGCACGACGCTGATCGTCGGCGGGGTGATCCTGCTGATCGTCGATCGTATCAGGTTCGAGCCGCGCTACCACGACGTGATGGATTTCCCGTTGTGGCTGGCGCTCCGCATCGGCTTCTTCCAATGCCTGGCGCTGGTGCCGGGCGTATCGCGATCGGGGGCGACGATCGTCGGCTCGCTGCTGATGGGCACCGACAAGCGCTCGGCCGCCGAATTCTCCTTCTACCTGGCGATGCCGACCATGGCGGGCGCCTTCGCCTATGACCTCTACCAGAACCGCGCGCTGGTCACCGGCGACGAGATCGCCCTGGTGGCAATCGGCTTCGCCGCCGCCTTCGTCGCCGCCCTGCTGGTCGTGCGCTCGCTGCTCGATTTCGTCAGCCGCCACGGCTATTCGCTGTTCGGCTGGTGGCGGATCGCGGTCGGTGCCGCCGGTCTCTACTTCTTCGTCTATCGCGGCTGATCGAACGCCCCCGCTCAGGCGGGGCGGCTCTCGTATTCGCCATGCGGGCGGAAGCGGGTGAGATAGGCCGGCAGCATGGCGGCGAGGCTGGTCGGCCTGATGCCGAAGCTCCCGATCGTCCGCCCCTCGGCGATCGCCGCCTCCGAGACGACGTTGTCGCGCCGGAGCTGGCGGACCTGGTCGAGGGTCAGCGGCTTGCCCGGCAGATGCTGGCCGATACGGCCCATGAGCCCGGCGACGCCCCATGGCACGGGCACCAGCAGGCGCTTCCGGTCGATTTCACGCAGCATCATCGTCATGCAGTCGCGGAAGGTCTCGATCTCCGGCCCGCCGAGTTCGTAGGTCGTGCCCGCCCGCGCCTTGCCCTCGACCGAATCGGCGATCGCCGCGGCGACGTCGCCGACGAAGACCGGCTGGAAGCGCGTTCCGCCGCCGCCGATCAGCGGCAGGCAGAGCGACATCCGCGCCATGGCCGCGAAGCGGTTGAAGAAATGATCCTCGGGCCCGAACATGATCGACGGCCGCATGATGACCGAGTCGGGCAGCGTCTCGAGCACCGCCTGCTCGCCCCCGGCCTTGGTCCGCGCATAGTCGGAATCGGATTCGGGGTCGGCACCGATCGCCGAGACGTGGGTGATCGACGTCAATCCGGCGGCGCGGGCGGCCTCGGCGATGGCACGGGCGCCGAAGACATGCACCGTCTCGAAGGTCTGGCGTCCGGATGGCGCGAGGATCGCGACGAGGTTGACCACAGCGTCGGCCCCCTCCACCGCCCGGTCGACCGACCAGCGGTAGCGGAGATTCGCCTGCACCGGCTGGACCCAGCCGACCATGCCGAGCGGCTGGAGATGACCGGCAAGGTCGGGCCGGCGTACCGCCGCCCGGACCCGCCAGCCGCGCTTCAGCAGCGCGCGGACGACATGCCGGCCGAGGAAGCCGGATCCGCCGAAGACCGTCACCAGCCCCTTGTCCGCAACCGCGATCGCCATCCTTTCAGCCTCCGAAAGCCATGCGCCCGAAAAGCGCGCCCAGATGCTAGCCTGTGTATTCGCCCGAGCGCCCGCGGGCAAGCCTGCCGGGGCCTCGGACAGCCATCGGCAGCGGCTCAGCCGGAATGCACCTGCTGGCGCCCCCAGCCGAGAGCGGGTCCGCCGAAGTCGTCGGCGCAACGCCGCAACTCGTCGTGGAAGTAGATTTCCAGGGCAAGCCGTATCTCTTCGGTCAGATCATACCGCTTCTGGTTTCGTTTGCTGTCGCGGCCCGAATCAATGTCTTCACCCAGGCTTCGGTCGTCGAGGCCGAGGAAGTTCAGGATCTTCTTCCGCAGGCCATGGGCATTCGCCCGCAACTCGTCGAAGAAGAAGACGCCGACCTGCTCCGGCGGGAAGAACCTGCGCCAGCCGCTCACGATCCGCGACGGGAATGAACGCCTCACGACCTCCGGAAGCGACGCGAAAGCGATGACGGCGCCGGGATCGACGATGACCGGCGTCTGGTCCTTGCGCATCAGCATCGAATATTGCGACCACAGCCGCTCGACCGGATCGCGGGCGATGAAGACAATCTTCAGGTCCGGAAGCCGCCGGCCGAGCCTTGCGATCAAGTCCGGCTCCAGGGTCGAATAGGCCGGCGTTATGTCCCCGGCGACCGCATCGCCCTTGCCGTCGAACAAGGCGCAATAACGCTCGATATCGACGACGGGGGGCATGTCGACGAGCTTGACCAGAAAGTCGATGTCGCGCGGCTCGACGGGCGGCCGGTGCTTCCGGCGTTGCTTTTCATTGTATCGCGCCGGATTCCGGGCCAGTCGATGCAGTATATCCGCGGCCTTCTCGGCCTGCTTGTCCGGCTCGTCCAGGCAATGCAGCTCCTTGATCGGCGGCATCCAGACGCGCGGATGCCAGGCGAGTTGATCATAGAGCCATTGGGTGCCGGCTTTCTGGGCGCCGATGCAGACGAAATCCGGCCCGACGCCTCGGTGGGACTTCATCGGGATCCGGTGATCCGCAGACGGGGTGAGGCCACCGAAACGCCGCCCGGCATGGGGACAAGGCCCAACGTCGCCGGCAACGACGGGACTACGGCGAGAGGCGGTCTGGTCATGCCTCACAGGTATTGCCCGCGACTCCCGCGGTCAATCCCGCCCGCCGAAAGACCCTCAGCGGCAGCCGGCGCGTCTCCGGACGGGCGCCGGCATTCAGGTTCGACGGACGACATGCGATGCGAATTGGTGCCCAGGAGAGGACTCGAACCTCCACGCCTTGCGGCACACGGACCTGAACCGTGCGCGTCTACCAGTTCCGCCACCTGGGCACGGCGGCGATAGGTAAGGGCGCGCCGAAACCTTGTCAACGATGCGCTTGATCCGATGCATCGAAGCGCGGGCGGAGGGCGTCGTTCCAACCGCCGCCTCCGGCGCCGGCCATCCGACTTGCCCGGCGCTCGGCAAGGGCCGGGTGGCCAGGAGTCCCGCGCGCAAACCCGAGCGATCGTCCCGGTCCCGAACCCGCCGGAGCGGGATCACCGGCGCTTCGTGGCTTGACGGCCGCCCCTGTGGCGGCGTGCCCCGTCTTCCGGCATAACGTCGGAGATCGCGTTCGGGTCGACGCGCGGGGGGAGGAATGCCTTGAGACAGATCAGCGTGAAGGGACCGCACACGGTGGCGGTGGAGGATGTGCCGACACCCGAGACCGGTCCGGACGACGTCCTCATCCGCGTCCTGGCGACCGGCATCTGCGGCACCGACGTCGAGATCGTCCACGGCACCATGCCCTATTACACGCGGGGCATGGCGAGCTATCCGGTCACGCCGGGCCATGAGTGGGTCGGCGAGGTCGTTTCCCTCGGCGGGAAAGTCAGGGGCTTTGCCGTCGGCGACCGCGTCGTCGGCGAGTGCAGCATCGGCTGCATGGCCTGCGACCGCTGCCTCAGCGGCAACTATCATCGCTGCCTCGCCCGCGATGAGACGGGAATCCTCCGACGGGCCGGCGGCTTCGCCGAGTTCATCGCCTTTCCCGCGCTCTTCCTGCACAAGATCACCAGGGATATCGACGTCACCGCCGCCGCCCTGGTCGAACCGACCGCGGTCGCCTTCAACGGCGTCAAGGCGGCCGGCGTCGGCCCGCGCGACTATCTCGCCATCCATGGCGACGGGCCGATCGGACTCCTGCTGCTGATGGTCGCCAGGGCCTTCGGCGCCAAGAGGATCGCCATGGTCGGCATGATGCCGGCGCGGCTGAAGGTGGCGGAGACGCTCGGCGCCGACATCGTCATCCAGGCCGACAAGGAAGACGTCGCCGACGCCCTCGCCCGCGGCGGCGATGGCGCCTTTCCCGATGTCGCGATCGAGGCGACCGGCGTGCCGGCGGCCTCGGCAATGGCGATCAACACGGTTTCGCCCGGCGGGCGCGTCGTCCTCCAGGGGATGTGCGGCGGGCAGAAGCTGCCGGATTTCGACCTCGACCAGATCGTCATCAACGACATCTCGGTAAAGGGCGCGCTCGGCAGCCCCAACATCTGGCCTGACGTCATCGCCCTGATCGAATCGCGACGAGTCGATCCGACCGCGATCGTCACCCACACCCTGCCGCTCGACCAGTTCGAGAATGGCCTCGGCCTGGTCACCGGGCGCGAGGGGATCAAGGTCGTTATCGCCCAGTAGCGACCCGCCCGGCGGGGGCGGACCGGCCGGGCGCCGTACCGGTGCCGTCCGGGCCGGGCGGTTCCGTTGTCGGTCCATTAAGGGTATTCCCGGTCAATAGGGCGGCCCGGCAGGGTCCGCGCCGGCGCGACGATACCGAAAGGACGATATGACCATCCGCTTCCACAAGGGCGACCTGCCCGATCTTTCGCGATACAGCGGCAGCGTCGCTATCGATACCGAGACGCTCGGGCTCGATCCCCACCGCGACCGGCTGTGCCTGGTGCAGTTGTCGCCGGGCGACGGCAGCGCCGATCTCGTCCAGATCGCCCGCGGCCAGGCGGAAGCCCCCAATCTCAGGGCGCTCCTCGAAGACCCGGATATCACCAAGATATTCCACTATGCGCGGTTCGATATCGCGGTTCTTTTCAAGGCCTTCGGCGTGATGGCGGGGCCGATCTACTGCACCAAGATCGCCTCGAAGCTGACGCGTACCTACACCGACCGCCACGGCCTCAAGGACCTGGTGAAGGAATTGCTCGACATCGACATCTCGAAACAGGCCCAGAGCTCCGACTGGGGCGCGGACCAGTTGACCGATGCCCAGCTCGCCTATGCCGCCTCGGACGTTCTCCATCTCCATGCCCTGAAGGAGAAGCTCGACGAGCGCCTCGCCCGGGAAAGGCGGAGCGAGCTCGCCGCGGCCTGCTTCATGTTCCTGCCGGCCCGCGCCCTGCTCGATCTCGCCGGCTGGGCGGAAGAGGATATATTTGCCCATTGACCGGCGGCGGTTGACGGCGATTGCCGTTCCGCCACCTTAAGTCCACAATGTAGTTGGCATATCTCGCCTCGATCCGGCAGAAGCCATGACCGATTATTATTATCAGGCGCGATACGACGATCCGTCCGAGGAGGACGATCTTTCCGGGGAAGACCGGCGCCGTCGGCCACGGCCGGACCCGGCTTACGAATTCCCGGCCGATCGCGACTTCTTCGCGCGGAGGCGGGATTTGCTCGACCTCGTCCCGGCGAGGGACAACCGGCCCGCTGGCGAAGCGCCCGACGACAGCGACGCCGGCTTTCGCGGGGACGCCGCCGATCCCCGGCTCCCGGCGGTCTATGATCCGGACGCCTCCGCCTACCATGACGACGGCTACGTCGCGCGCGACGGGCCCGCCTATGACGCGGCGGGATACGGGGAGACCGAAGCCGCGGACCAATACGACCCGCCCGACTATGACGATGAGCCGGACTCCGGCCAATCCGGGGATCGCTGGGACGAGCCGGACGTCGACGCCGGCAGCGAGCCCTATGTCCCGCCACCGATGGCCCCTGACCGCGTATCGGTCGCAGACGCCGGCAGGCAGGCGGCCCGCCGTATCCGCTTCGATCCGACCCAGGAGCGCGGCGCCGGCCACTATTCCGCCGCCCATCGCCACAGCCGGCTGGTTCGGACGCTCAAATTCGCCCTTCCCGGCATTGCGCTCGCCGGCATCCTCGCCTTCCTTGCCTTCATCCAGTTCGCGCCGGCCCCCGACGACGCGATCATCACGCTGTCCGGAATCAACGTCGAATCCGAAAGCGTCACCATGCAGACGCCGCATATCTCGGGCTTCGACGGGACCAAGCGCGCCTACGAGGTCCGCGCCGCCCACGCGATCCAGGATCTCAGCAATCCCAAAATCGTCACGATGGAAGACATCAATGCACACCTGAGGATGGACGACGGCGAGACGGCGCATCTTCGAGCGACCACAGGCACGTATAACGACGACACCAAGAAGATGGTGCTCTCGAAGGGCATCTCGCTCGAGACGACCAACGGCTACAAGGCGACCCTCGAGGACGCCCAGGTCGACGTCGGCACCAGCCAGATGGCCTCGTCGAACCCGGTAACGATCGTGACCGAGCAGGCGACGGTCAAGGCCAATGCAATGGAATTGAGGGATAGCGGCAAGTACATCATGTTCAAGAATGGAGTCACGGTGTTCTTCACACCGCCGCCCGAAAAAGCCGCGGACGACCAGCAGACCGACGCGCCGGCACCGGCTGCCGAGACACCGGCGGACCCGGCCGCGACGACCGGCGGTTCCACATGACCGCGTCTCTCATGCGCCATCTCGGCCGCCTCGTCTGCGGCGTCATCCTCGCCACCGCGCTCGCCCTGCCGGCGGCGGCGCAGTCGACCGACATCTTCAAGGGTTTCTCGGCCAAGGCGAAAGGCGGCCCGATCCAGGTCGATGCCGAGACGCTGGAAATCGTCGAGCAAGGCAACGAACGGATTTCCACCTTCGCCGGCGGGGTCACCGTCACCCGCGGCAACACGACCATGAAGGCGGCGACGATCAAGCTCCATTCCGACAAGGACGGAAAGGATCCGAACGGCTTCACGCTGATGGAGGCGACCGGTACGGTCTACGTCAATTCCGGGGACCAGACGGTGACCGGCCAGCGCGCGGTGGTCGACAACAAGGCGCAGACCATCACCCTTGTCGGCAACGTGGTGCTGAGCCAGGGAAAGAACGTGATCGTCGGCGAGCGGCTGGTGATCGACATGGCGACCGGCCGCGCACGCGTCGAACAGACGCCCGGCAAGCGCATCCAGGGCGTCTTCTCGCCAGGCGGCATCAAGAAGAACGCGAATTCGGGCAACCAGTAGCCTGCCCTCGCCGTCACCGATGATCTCGACAGACGGCCCGGGACCGCTTATCTCCGACTTAACCGCAGAAGGAAGTTTTCGCGCGTTGAATCGGATCTTGTCCTTCGGGCGCAAAGCGCCTCCGGAATCGGCAAACGGGTCCGGAAGGCGCCGTCGCGGCGAGACGCCGCCCTCGCGGCTGGTCCGGGATGCCGGAGGACGGGGGTGGCTGGTCGCCCATGCGCTCGCCAAGTCGTATCGCGGGCGCCGGGTGGTCCACGAGGCGAGCCTCGCGGTCGCGCGGGGCGAGTCGGTCGGCCTGCTCGGCTCCAACGGCGCCGGCAAGACGACGATCTTCTACATGATCACCGGGCTGGTGAAGGCCGACGAAGGCACCATCGAGCTCGACGGCCACGACGTGACAGGCATGCCGATGTATCGCCGCGCCCGGCTCGGCATCGGCTATCTGCCGCAGGAGGCCTCGATCTTCCGCGGCCTCTCGGTCGAGGCCAATATCCGCGCCGTGCTCGAGGTCGTCGAGCCGGACAAGGCGCAGCGGGAGGACCAGCTCGATGCGCTCCTCGACGAGTTCCACATCACTCATCTCCGCAAGGCGCAGGCCATGTCGCTGTCGGGCGGCGAGCGGCGGCGCTGCGAGATCGCCAGGGCGCTGGCCAGCCGGCCGGCCTTCATGCTGCTCGACGAGCCCTTCACCGGCGTCGACCCGATCGCGGTCGGCGACATCCAGGCTCTGGTCCGGCACCTGACCAGCCTCGGGATCGGCGTCCTGATAACCGACCACAATGTCCGCGAGACGCTTGGCCTCATCGACCGCGCCTATATCATCCATTCCGGCGAGGTGCTGTTCGAAGGCAGGCCGGACGAGATCGTCGAAAGCCCCGATGTCCGCCGGCTTTACCTTGGTGAGCAATTCAGCCTTTAACCGCGCGCCGGGATAAGCTACGACTGATCCGGTGAAGCAATTATTGGACCAGTTTCGGCTCCGGCAAGTTCGCGCGTGAAATGGCACTTTCGCAGAAGTTAGAGTTCCGTCAAAGCCAGCTGCTGGTGATGACACCGCAGCTGATGCAGGCGATCAAGCTGCTCCAGCTCTCGAATCTCGATCTTGTCGCCTATGTCGAAGCGGAGCTCGAGCGCAATCCGCTTCTCGACCGCGCGCCGGAAGAGGACGGGACGCCGCCGGCGGAGAATCGCGGCGAAGAGGAACCGTCCGGCGCCGACCGCGACGCGTCCGGCGACGGGGATGGCGGCGACTGGCTCGAAACCGGCCTCGATGGCACCGGCGAAGCCGGCGAGCCCAAGCTCGACACCGATCTCGCCAATGTCTTCCCCGACGACAACAGCCAGGCGGCCGCCGAGACCGCGCCGGCCCTGCCGGCCGAATCCTGGTCGGTCGCGCCGAGCCGCCAGCCGGTCAGCTCCGACGACTACAATCTCGAGGCCTTCGTCGCCGGTGAGACGACGCTCGCCGACCATCTCGCCAACCAGCTCGGCCTGGCGGTCTGCGACCCGACGCTCAGGCTGATCGGCGGCGCCATCATCAGCGAAATCGACGAAGCCGGCTATTTCCGCGCCGATATCGAGGCGCTGGCCGAACAACTCGGCGCCGGGGCCGATCAGGCCCGCCAGGTGCTGAGCATCGTCCAGGGCTTCGAGCCCTCGGGCGTCGGGGCGCGCGACCTGGCCGAGTGCCTTGCGATCCAGCTGCGCGAGCGCGACCGGCTGGATCCGGCGATGGCGGCCCTGGTCGGGAATCTCGACCTGGTGGCGCGGCGCGACCTCAACACGCTGATGAAGCTCTGCGGCGTCGACGGCGAGGATCTCGTCGAGATGATCGCCGAGCTGAGGGCCCTCAATCCCAAGCCGGGCAACGCTTTCGGCGACGCGGTCGTGCAGCCGGTGGTTCCCGACGTGATGGTGCGGCCGGCCAACGACGGCGGCTGGCATGTCGAGCTCAATACCGCGACGCTGCCCCGCGTCCTCTTCGACCAGACCTACTATGCCAGGGTCTCGAAGGGACGGCACAGCGAGAAGGACGACGCCTTCCTCACCGAATGCATGCAGACCGCCAAATGGCTGGTGAAGAGCCTCGACCAGCGGGCGCGGACGATCCTCAAGGTGGCGACCGAGATCGTGCGTCAGCAGGACGCCTTCCTCGCCCACGGCGTCCAGCACCTGCGCCCGCTCAACCTCAAGACCGTCGCCGAGGCGATCGGCATGCACGAATCGACGGTTTCGCGGGTCACCTCGAACAAATACATGGCCACCACCCGTGGCGTCTTCGAGCTGAAATACTTCTTCACCGCGGCGATCGCCTCCTCGGAAGGCGGCGTCTCCCATTCCGCCGAGGCGGTGCGCCACCGGATCAAGCGACTGATCGACGAGGAGCCGGCCGATACCATCCTGTCCGACGACGCGATCGTGCGGACGTTGCGCGACTCGGGCATCGACATCGCGCGGCGCACCGTGGCGAAATACCGCGAGGCGCTGCGTATTCCGTCATCCGTCCAGCGTCGCCGCGAAAAGCAGGCCGCGCTTTGAGCCCGGCGGCCAGGCGTCCGTCTCCCTCCGTATCGCGTCTTTTCCACTCGGGGGGTGTCGGTTGACTTGTGCCGCCGTCGTCAATAGAAGGTGCGCCCATCGTCGAGCCGGGGGGCGCGGCGAGCTTCCTTGAAGCTCTCGGATCGTCCCGGCGCGGCAACGCAGAGTCGGGCCACGAGCCGCAACCGCAGCCGCTTGAAAGCGACAAAGCCGGAACAACGGAGAAGGTTCGAAGCCCCGATGGGTCTGCAGATTTCCGGAAAGAACATGGATATCGGCGAGGCGCTCCGCGCGCATGTCGAAGCCCGCGTCTCGGACGCGCTCGAAAAGTATTTCGATGGCGGATTCACCGGTCACGTCACGGTGGAGCCGGAAGGCTCCGGCTATGCGTCGGACTGCACCATCCACCTCGACACAGGCATCCTCCTTCAGGCGCATGGCCGGTCGCAGGATGTCTATCAGAGCTTCGACATCGCCGCCGACCGCATCGAGAAGCGCCTGCGGCGCTACAAGCGGCGCCTCAAGGACCACCACGTCAACCGGCGCGAGAGCGCCGAGCCGGCGGCCAGCTACGTGCTCGCCGCTCCGGGCGAAAACGAGGAGGTGGCGGCCGATTACAGCCCCACCGTCATCGCCGAGGAGACCACCAATCTCGTCACAATGACGGTCGGCGACGCAGTGGTCGCACTGGATTTCACCGAGGCACCCGCACTGGTTTTCCGTAACGCCGCCCATGGCGGCATCAATGTCGTCTATCGGCGGGTCGACGGCCATATCGGCTGGCTCGACCCCTCGCTGAAGACGGCTGGTCCCAAAGCCGGCGACTGATCCAACCGGCGCCGGCGATTCACCGGACCTGGCGCCAGAGAGGAATGCATCGTGGACCTTTGGCTATGGATCTAGGCGACCTTATCGGACCCGACGCGGTCATCGGCTCGCTGAAGGCCAACAGCAAGAAGCAGGTGATCCAGGCAATCGCCGAGAAGGCGGCGGCCCGGACCGGGATCCCGGAACGGGAAATCTTCGAGACCCTGCTGCAGCGCGAGAAGCTCGGCTCCACCGGAGTCGGTGGCGGTATCGCCATCCCGCACGGCAAGCTGCCGGGGCTCGACGAGATCTTCGGGCTCTTCGCCCGCCTGCCCAAGCCGATTGATTTCGAAGCACTCGACGACCAGCCGGTCGACCTCGTCTTTCTGCTGCTGGCGCCCGAAGGCGCTGGCGCCGACCATCTCAAGGCGTTGGCGCGGATTGCCCGCCACCTCCGCAAGGCGGGCGTGGCGAACAAGCTCCGCGCCTCGACCGACAAGGCCGCGCTTCACGCCGTGCTGACCGAAGAGGCGACGCCGAACGCCGCCTGATCCGCGGGCGGGATCATTCACCGGCCGGCCGGTATGGTGCCTGCCCGTCAGTGGATACTGACCATCTCCAGATCGTGCTCATGCGCGTTCATGACCACCGCGTCGCGGTTGTCGGCAAGCATGATCGGCGTGCCGTCGGCGCCGAGCAGCGCCCAGAGCTCCAGATCCGGAGCGACCGGCGGCAGGCCGGGAAACAGGCTCTTGGCCTGGTCGGACTTGAGGGAACGGACATAGGCGACCTTGCCGCCACCGAGGCCGGCGAAAGTCTCGGCAGTCATGATCTGCCTGTCATTGTTTTCCATAACGCACCACTCCTTTGGGCCGGCTTCAGCCGCGCCCGTTGATTTCGATCCTGCGAACCAGTTTGTCCGTGGACGGGCGCGCGAGATCGACAGAGAGAAGGCCGTCGGCCAGGTCGGCGCCGACGACTTCGATGCCGTCGGCAAGGACGAAGACCTTGCGGAACTGCCGTGCGGCAATCCCGCGGTGGAGGTAGATGCGGGATCCGCTATCCTCCACCTGGCGACCGCAGATGACGAGTTCGTTGTCTTCCACCGAGACGTCGAGTTCGTCGGCGGAGAAACCGGCGACGGCCAGCGTGATCCGCAGCATGTCGCCCCTCGCTTCCGAGCCCGGCAGCCGCTCTATGTTATAGGGCGGATAACCGTCGCCCGCGGCCTTTGAGAGCCGTTCGAGCGCGCGCTCCACCTCGTCGAAACCGAGCAGGAGCGGACTAGAAAACGCAGAGATGCGCGTCATTCCGGGGTCCTCATTTTGCCAAGCGACCTTCCCGCCGGACCCATTCAGAGGCATCCGACACTGCGGCATATGGGGACAATCGTTGTCTTGTTCAAGCCGGCTTCGGGCGCCGCGGCGCTATGCCAGCCCCTCGAAAAGCGCCGTCGAAAGGTAGCGCTCGGCAAAGGACGGGATCACCACGACGATGGTCCTTCCGGCCATCTCGGGGCGGCGGCCGACCTTGACCGCCGCGGCGATCGCCGCGCCCGAGGATATGCCCACCGGAATGCCTTCGATCCGCGCCGCGAGCCGGGCATGGTCGAAGGCATCGTCGTTGCTGACGGTGACGACTTCATCATAGACGCCGGTATCGAGGATCGCCGGAACGAAGCCGGCGCCGATCCCCTGGATCTTGTGCGGGCCCGGATTGCCGCCCGAAAGGACCTGGCTCGCCTCGGGTTCGACGGCGACGACGCGGATGCCCGGCTTGCGTTCCTTCAAGACCTGGCCGACGCCGGTAATCGTGCCGCCGGTACCGACGCCCGAGATGAGGACGTCGACCGCCCCGTCGGTGTCGTTCCAGATCTCTTCCGCCGTGGTGCGCCGGTGGATCTCCGGATTGGCAGGATTCTGGAACTGCTGGGGAATGACCGCGTCGGGAATCTCCTTCAACAATTCGTCGGTCCGCGCCAGCGCCCCGCGCATGCCGAGCGCGCCGTCGGTCAGCACCAGCTCGGCGCCGAGGAGCTGGAGCATCTTGCGGCGCTCCACCGACATCGTCTCCGGCATCACCAGAATCAGCCGGTAGCCGCGCGCCGCCGCGACGAAGGCAAGGGCGATGCCGGTATTGCCCGAGGTCGGCTCGATCAGCGTCGTCACGCCCGGGCGGATACGGCCCTCCGCCTCCAGCGCGTCGATCATCGCCACGCCGATACGATCCTTGACGCTGCCGATCGGGTTGAAGAATTCGAGCTTGGCGAGCAGCGAGGCGCCCACCTGCTTGACGGCGGCGATCCGGTCGAGCCGGACGAGCGGCGTATCGCCGATCGTGTCGGTGATCGAGTCGTAGATCCTGCCCCGCCCCGGCTTCTTCTTTGCGTCGTTCGCCATATTTCACCCGTCCTGCCGCGCCGTTGATCTTCCGACGATCCTAACCCGACAGCCCGGTCGAACCGAAGCCGCCCGCGCCGCGGGCCGTCTCGTCCAGCGTCTCGACCTCCGATACCGCGACGCCGGCCACCGGCGCGACCACCAGCTGGGCGATCCGCATGCCGCGGATGACGGTGAATGCCTCATCGCCGAAATTGACCAGCAGCACCTTCACCTCGCCGCGATAATCGGCGTCGATCGTGCCCGGAGCATTCAGGACGGTGACGCCATGCTTGGCGGCGAGCCCGGACCGCGGCCTCACCTGGCCTTCGTGACCCGCGGGAAGCGCGATCGCGAAGCCGGTCGGCACCAGCGCCCGACCGCCGGGAACAATGGTCAGGGGCGCGTCGTCCGCGACCGCGGCGGGAAGGTCCATGCCGGCCGCCCCCGTCGAGCGAGGCTCCGGCAGCGGCAGCCCGAGGCCATTGCCGAGACGGCGGATCACGAGGCGGATGCTGGAGGCGGTGTCGGGCACTGGGTAAATCCCGGTTGGACGGCTTTCGGCATTCTCCGGTTTCCCTTGGAACGAACCGCGCCGCAAGCACGGAACCTCAGGACGCTGTGGATATCAGCGGCGCCCGCTGCCCATCGCCGCCGCGATGCGCTCGACCAGCCGGGCCGCGACCTCGGCCTTGGTCATTGTCGGCCAGGTCTCGATACCGGTCGCGGTAACGAGATGGATGGTGTTGTCGTCGCCGCCCATGACGCCGGTCTCCGGCGAGACGTCGTTGGCGAGGATCCAGTCGGCGCCCTTCGCCTTCAGCTTCGCCTTGGCATGCTTCTTGAGATCGTCGGTCTCGGCGGCGAAGCCGATGACCATGTCGGGGCGGAGCGTATGGTGACGGCCGACCGTCGCCAGGATATCCGGATTCTCGATCAGCGGCAGCGGCGGGACTTTGCCAGAACCATCCTTCTTGATCTTTCCGGCCGCGGTCTCGGCGGCGCGCCAGTCCGCGACCGCCGCGGCCATGATCGCGATGTCTGCCGGCAGCGCCTGCTCGACCGCCTCGAGCATCTCGCGTGCCGTCTCGACATGGACCGTCGTGACGCCAGCGGGATCGGGAATCGAGACCGGACCCGATACCAGCGTCACCTTCGCGCCGGCCGCGGCCGCGGCCGCGGCGATGGCGTGGCCCTGCTTGCCGGAGGAGCGGTTGGCGATGTAGCGGACCGGGTCGATCGGCTCATGGGTCGGCCCGGAGGTGATCAGCACATGATGGCCGGCGAGTGGCTTTGCGCCGGGTGCAAGCAACGCCTCGATCGCCGAGACGATCTCCAGCGGTTCGGCCATCCGGCCGAGGCCCGCCTCGCCGCCCTCGGCCATCTCGCCGCTGTTCGGCCCGACGAAACGGATGCCGTCGGCGGCGAGCCGGGCCGCATTCCGCCGGGTCGCTGGGTGGGCCCACATATGCGGGTTCATCGCCGGCGCGACCAGCAGCGGCCGGTCGGTGGCGAGCAGGATCGCCGAGGCGAGGTCGTCGGCATGGCCGTTCGCCATCTTGGCGATCAGGTCGGCGGTCGCCGGCGCCACGACGATCGCGTCGGCCTCGCGCGCCAGCCGGATATGGCCGATGTCGAATTCCTCGTCGCGGCTGAAGAGATCGCTATGGACCTTGCCGCCGGTCAGCGCGCCGACCGCGAGCGGGGTCACGAACTCCCCGGCCGCGCGGGTCATCACCGCCCGCACGGCGAAGCCGCGCTCGCCGAGCCGCCGGATCAGGTCGAGCGACTTGTAGGCGGCGATGCCGCCGGAAATGATCAGGAGGATATGACGAACGGACGGGGCCGACTTTTTGGCCATGGCGGAACCCTACTCTGCCGCCTCCGGTGGCGCGGCAAGCGTTGGTATCTTTGACACGTCGACCTTCCGTTCCGCATGCCAGAGGTCATAGGCCGCCTGCATATCGACCCACAGACGCGGACCATTGCCGCAGAGCTTGCCGAGCCGCACGGCAACTTCTGGTGTTACCGGCGCCTTTTCGTTGACAATCGAATAGAGGAGTTGTCGCGAGATGCCCAACGAGCGCGCAATCTCGGTCATCGGCCGATCGAGATCGGGAAGCACGAAATCTCTGAGCAAAGCCCCGGGGTGCGACGGCTCGTGACTCGCATGGCGGGGGACAGGACGCTTACGCATGGCACACACCAAAGGGGACAACCGCAACGTCCCTAGTGATAGTCCTCCAGATCGATGTCAATTGCGCCGTCTTCGTTCCAACCGAACGTAAGCCGCCAGTTCTTGTTGACCGAAAGGGCATGGCGCGGTGGCTTGCCTCGCAGCGCATGGTACCTTGCGACCCCTTGAAGATCGTCCGGCTCACGGGCTGCGTCGATCGCCGATAGCAGAATTCGGATATGCCCAACAAGGTCCGGACGAAGGCCACGGCGATCTCCTTCCGCCCAGAACCGCCGCAGCGCCTTGCTGCGGAATGAGGCGATCATTGCGGGCTCCAAGGTTCCGGAGCGCGGACCCTTCCGGTCCAGCTGGCCATATCTGCCCGTCGTAGCACTTCCAACCTTGGCCGGGCTCTTGCGGCCCGTTGCCTGAAGAGTTACGCGATCCTTGTTCGTTTGTCAAGTATCACTTGACACTAGGACAGCCATTTCAGCCCCGCCAGCACCGCCACCACGGCGATCACCCAGAGCGCGACGCGGCCCCAGCGCGAGGCATGCGCCTCGGAGCGGCCGATGCCGGCGACGGTCTCCGGGTCGAGACGCAGGCCATGCTCGCTCATCCGGTCGATCTCGGCCGAGAGCCGCCCGGCGCGCTCCGCCAGCCGCGGCAGCTCGGTCGCCAGCCGTCCGATGGCGCCGGCGCCCTCGGCGGCGAGCTCGAGCTGGCCCGAGGGCCCGAGATAGCGTTCGATCCATTCCCGCACCACCGGCTCGGCCGACGCCCACATGTCAAAGTCGGGATCGAGGGTGCGCGCCACCCCCTCGACCACGACCATCGTCTTCTGGACGAGGAGCAGCTCAGGCCGGGTCTGCATGTCGAAAATCTCGGTCACCTCGAAGAGCAGCGACAGCAGCCGCGCCATCGAGATCTCGCTTGCCCGCTGGCCGTGGATCGGCTCGCCGATCGCCCGCAGCGCCTGGGCGAAGTCGTCGACGCTGTGCTCGCCGGGCACGTAGCCCGCCTCGAAATGGACCTCGGCGATCCGCCGGTAGTCGCGGCGGATGAAACCGAACAGGATCTCGGCCAGGAAGCGCCGCTGGTCGCGATCGAGCCGTCCCATGATGCCGTAATCGACGGCGACGATGTCGCCGGCCTCGTCGACGAAGAGATTGCCCTGGTGCATGTCGGCATGGAAGAAGCCGTCGCGCAGCGCCTGGCGGAGGAAGGCCTGCATCAGCCGCCGCGCGAGGACCACCAGGTCGTGGCCGGCGGCGCGAAGCGCGGCGATGTCCGACAGCTTGATGCCGTCGATCCATTCGAGGGTCAGCACGTCGCGCGCGGTGCGGTCCCATTCGACCACCGGAACGCGGAAGCCGGGGTCGTCGGCCGAGGCCTCGGCCATCTCGGACAGCGCCGCGGCCTCGAGCCTCAGGTCCATCTCGATGGTTACCGACCGCGCCAGCGTGTCGACCACCGCGACCGGACGCAGCCGCCGCGAGGCGGGATCGACCCGCTCGACCAGCCGCGCGCCCTCGTAGAAGGTGTCGAGGTCGCGGCGGAAACGTTGGCGGATGCCGGGGCGGAGCACCTTGACGGCAACCGTGCGCGTACCGAGGTCGTCGGTGACCTCGGCCTTGTGGACCTGGGCGATGGAAGCGGCGGCGACCGGCGGCGAGAAGGAGGAAAACAGCTCGTCGACCGGCCTTCCGAGCGCCCTTTCGACAGCCGCGCGCGCCGCCTCTTCCGGAAAGGGGTCGATCTCGTCGCGGAGCCGGCCGAGCGCGTCGGCGCCTTCGCGGCCAACGAGGTCAGGCCGCGTCGCCAGGAACTGGCCGAGCTTGATATAGGAGGGGCCTAGCCTGTTCAGCGCGGCGGTCAGCCGTTCCGAGCGCGCCTCCTCGGTCACGCCGCGCCGGGCGAGGGCGCGGGCGATCCTCGCCGCCATCCGCGGCCCCGACGGCAGCTCCTCCGGATCGACCAGGGTGAAGGCGCCTTCGCGGGCGAGCACCCAGCCGGCCCCGGCCATCCGGAAAAGCGCTGCCACGCTCGCTGCCATCGGATCAGAGCTTCCAGCCGGAATGGATCGCCGCGATGCCGCCCGAGAGGTTCCGGTAGTCGACCCGGGAGAAGCCGGCATCGGCGATCATCGCGGCGAAGCGGGCCTGGTTGGGGAACTGGCGGATCGACTCGACCAGATAGCTGTAGGAGTCGCGATCGCCGGCGACCATCTCGCCAAGCGCCGGGATGACGTTGAAGGAGAAGAGGTCGTAGAGCCGGTCGAGACCGGCGACGTCGACGGTCGAGAATTCGAGGCAGAGGAAGCGGCCGCCCGGCTTGAGGACCCGGAAGGCCTCGGAAAGCGCCAGCGGGATCCGCGGCACGTTGCGGATGCCGAAGGCGATCGTGACGGCATCGAATCGATTGTCCGGAAAGGCGAGCTTCTCGGCGTTGCATTCGGCGAAGGTGACGCGGTCGGCGAGGCCCTTCCGCACGGCGCGCTCGCGGCCGACCTTGAGCATCTCGCCGTTGATGTCGGCGACGATCACATTTGCGCCTTCCGACCGGGAGGCGATGCGGAAGGCGATGTCGCCGGTGCCACCGGCCACGTCGAGCACCGAATAGCCATGCGCCGAACGGCGCGGCGCGCCGAGCCAGGCGACCATCGCGTCCTTCCACAGCCGGTGCATGCCGCCCGACATCAGGTCGTTCATCAGGTCGTAGCGGGTGGCGACCTGGTGGAAGACGCGGTCGACCATGCCCTGTTTCTCGTCGAGGCCGACCTCGCGGAAACCGAACCAGGCCCGGCCTTCCCGCTGCCGTGACGCCGCCCCGGTTGAACTCACTGCCATGTCTCGTTTCTCCGATCGGCGCGGACGATAGCCCAAGCGCGCGGTTCAGGCTATCGTTCCCGCCCTGCCAAAGGGTTAGCGGAAATCCCCATGCCGGAATTGCCGGAAGTCGAAACGGTCCGTCTCGGCCTCCGGCCGGTGATGGAGGGCGCCGTGATCGACAAGGCGAGCGTCCGGCGGCCGGATTTGCGCCGTCCCTTCCCGCCGCGCTTCGCCAGGAGGCTCGCCGGCCGGCGGATCACCCATCTCGGGCGGCGGGCGAAATACCTGCTCGCCGAGCTCGACGACGGCAACGTGCTCGTCATGCATCTCGGCATGTCCGGCTCGTTCCGCATCGAGGCGGAGGCGAAGGACACCCTGCCCGCCACCACCCACCACCCGCGGGGCAAGCTCGCGGCCCATGACCATGTCGTCTTCGACCTCTCCTCCGGAGCAAGGGTGATCTTCAACGACCCGCGCCGCTTCGGCCTCATGGACCTCATTCCCCGCGCCGACCTCGCCCGGTCGCCGCTCTTCGCCCGGATGGGCATCGAACCGCTCGGCAACGAGATGGGCGGCGCGCTGATCGCCGGATTGTTCAAGGGCCGCGCGGCGCCGCTGAAGGCGATGCTCCTCGACCAGACCAGGATCGCCGGCCTCGGCAACATCTATGTCTGCGAGGCGCTGTGGCGGGCGCGGCTGTCGCCGAGCCGCCCGGCGGGCTCGATCGCCACCGGCCGCAAGACCGCGGCGAACCGCGCCGATGCGCTGGCGGCGGCGATCCGCGACGTGCTCGGCGAGGCGATTGCCGCCGGAGGATCGTCGCTTCGCGACCATCGCCAGGCGAATGGCGATCTCGGCTATTTCCAGCATCGTTTCGCGGTCTATGACCGGGAAGGCGAGCCGTGCCCGCGCCACGACTGTTCCGGCATCGTCCGCCGCATGGTTCAATCCGGGCGCTCGACCTTCTATTGTCCGGTCTGCCAGAAATGAACGGATCGATCCCCCGGGGGCGGCTCCTCCTCCGCCGCGCCGCGCAAATCCCTTGAGGTGTAAATGGCCTACGAAACGATCACGACCGACACCCGCGGCCCTGTCGCGCTGATCACCCTGAACCGGCCGAAGGTGCTGAATGCGCTCAATTCGGAACTGATCCGCGAACTCGGCGCGGCGGTCGACACCTTCGAGGCCGATCCGAAAATCGGCTGCATGGTGATCACCGGCTCGGAAAAGGCCTTCGCCGCCGGCGCCGACATCAAGGAGATGAGCGACCTGTCCTTCATCGAGGCCTTTTCGCAGGACTACGGCGCGACGCTGGCGCGGGTCGCGCGGGCGCGGAAGCCGATCGTCGCGGCGGTCGCCGGCTATTGCCTCGGCGGCGGCTGCGAGCTCGCCATGCAATGCGACATCATCATCGCCGCCGACACCGCGAAATTCGGCCAGCCCGAGATTACCCTCGGCATCATGCCCGGCATGGGCGGTACCCAGCGGCTGCCGCGCGCCATCGGCAAGGCCAAGGCGATGGATCTGATCCTTACCGGCCGGATGATGGATGCGACGGAGGCCGACAGCTCCGGCCTCGTTTCCCGGGTGGTGCCGGCGGGCGACCTGATCGAGGAAGCGATCAAGGTGGCCGAGAAGATAGCCGATCTCTCGCTGCCGATCGTCATGCTGGCCAAGGAGAGCGTCAACCGGGCCTTCGAGACGACCCTCGCCGAGGGCGTCCAGGTCGAGCGGCGGCTGTTCCATTCGATGTTCGCAACCAGCGATCAGAAGGAAGGGATGGCGGCTTTCCTCGCCAAGCGCTCACCGCAGTTCAAGAACCGCTGACGCGTAGCCGTTGACCTCGGCGGGACGCTTGCCTATAAGCACCGCCCAGCAGGTGGCGGATCATTCCGCCGCCATCTTTGTTATGTCCAGAAGGCGCATCAATGGCCAATACGTCATCCGCCAAGAAAGCAACCCGCAAGATCGCCAGGCGCACCGCTGTCGGCCGCAACCGGCGAGGACGGATGCGCAGCTACGTCCGCAAGGTCGAGGAGGCGCTCGCCGCCGGCGATCAGGCGAAGGCGGCCGAAGCTCTCAAGGCCGCCGAGCCCGAGATCATGCGCGCCGCGTCGAAGGGCGTCATGCACAAGAACACGGCGTCGCGCAAAGTCGCTCGGCTGACCGCGCGGGTTCGCGTCCTCAACGCCTGAGCTTCCCACCGCAATCCGGTGTGACGGCACGGCCTCGGCCGTGCCGTTTTTTGTTCGGCGGCTAATCCCCGAAGAGCCGCCAACACGCCTGGTGGCGAGTCGCCCCCGAAAGCGGGCTGACTCTCATTTCCGTTGGTTTTCAACACCATGCCGGCAAGTTGCCGCAACCCGTGATTGACCGGCCACAATTCGGGGCGAGTCAAGAGGTGCGGCCAAAAATTTTTCGCAGGCTAAGGCGGCTCGTAACGATCAAAATTGATTCCATTGACTCGCAAAGGCTTAACCTCCCGGGCGCGACATTTCGCCTGCATCGGGCGCCTTTTGAAGCGCCATCCGGTCGCGAATCATCGACCGTGGGCATTGCGATATCGGCCTGTCTGTGGTTTCTTGGCTTCAGGTTGGCGTCACAGTCCAGCCACCAATAAGTCAAGAGCATGGGGCGTTGATCGAGCGTAATATTATTATTGCGGCTGGATTATCTGGTCCGGGTTTCAGTATCCGTTTCACGTAAACTTCTCCCATCTGGAGAAGACCTTCTCGTGTAAGAGAAAATCATTCGATAGAGTGCCGGCGGAGGCAGGAATCGTCTTCCCGGCAAAGGGAGAGCTATGTCTTCAAGCATGGATGTCGGCTATGCGGGCGATGTATCTGCAAAAGCCGCCTGGGAGTCGCTGGCCGCCTCGGCGGACGCGATCCTGGTCGATGTCCGGACGCGCGCCGAGTGGACCTATGTCGGCGTGCCGGTGCTTTCCGGCATAGACAAGGAAACCCTCTTCGTCGCGTGGAACGATTTCGACACCGGAGCACGTGTTCCGGATTTCCTCGGGCGACTGACCGCTGCGGTTGCAGCGGCGGAGGGCGGCAAGGATTCGCCGATCTACTTCCTCTGCCGCTCCGGCGCCCGCAGCCGCAACGCCGCGATCACGGCGACCGAGGCCGGATACGCCCGCTGCTACAACGTGGAACACGGATTTGAAGGGGATCTCGGTCCCGACGGGCACCGCGCCACCGCGGGCAGCTGGAAGGCCGAGGGCTTGCCATGGGCACAATCATGATGAGGCGGATGACGACAGGAGAACCCGCGGCGGCGGCGATTCCGGGTGGCGATACAGCCCGGGCTATCGAGGCGAAAATGGCCGGTGCGACCGGCGGAGATCACAGGGAGGCGGGTCTGATGGGAGAGCGGGCGAACTCAGGCAAATGGGCCCGCGTCAGGCAACGTCTCCGCACCGAGCTCGGCGAGGATGTCTTCAACAGCTGGTTCGGACGGGTCGAGTTCGAGCAGGAGGACAAAAGCACCGTCTATCTGTCGGTGCCGACGCGCTTCCTGAAATCGTGGATCATGTCGCACTATTACGACCGGCTCCTCGCGCTGTGGAAGGCGGAACGCGGCGATGTCGTCCGGATCGAGGTGATCGTACGTGGCGCGATCCGCGCCAAGGCGGTGCCGTCCGGCGAGGGCAAGGCGGCCGCCGAGGCGGCGCCTGCTGCGCGTCCCGCCGCTCCCGCCACGTCGTCGACCCCGGCGGCGTTGCGCCGGTCGGATGCGCCCGAGGGCCATTTCAGCGGCTCGCCGGTCGACAACCGCTATTCCTTCGACACGTTTTGCGATGGAGCCGCGAACCGGCTCGCCTTCGCGGCTGCCCGCGCCGTGGCCGAGGGCGGGGACGGCAAGCTCAACCGCTTCAATCCGCTTTACGTCCATGCCGGCGTCGGGCGCGGCAAGACTCACCTCCTCCATGCGACGACCCGTGCCGCGCGGCGCGCCGATCCCTCGCGCAAGGTGGTCTACCTGACCGCGGAGCATTTCATGTTCCGCTTCGTCGCGGCGCTGCGCAGCCAGGCGGCGATCCCGTTCAAGGAAAGCCTGCGCGACATCGACCTCCTGCTGATCGACGATATGCAGTTCCTCCAGGGCAAGTCGGTGCAGCAGGAATTCTGCCACATGCTCAACGCCCTGATCGACGGGGCGCGGCAGGTGGTGGTTGCTGCCGACCGGCCGCCGGCCGAGCTCGAGACGCTCGACGAACGGGTGCGTTCGCGCCTCAAGGGCGGCGTCGCCTTCGAGATCGGCGCCCCCGATCTCGAGCTCAGGCGGCGGATCGTCGCGACCCGCTACCAGCTCGCCCGCGAGCACAATCCCGGCCTCGATATCCCCGAGCCGGTGCTCGACTACCTCGCCCAGGCGGTGGTCTCCAACGGCCGCGACCTCGAAGGCGGCCTCAACCGGCTGGTCGCCCAGTGGCAGTTCACCAGCCAGCCGATCACCATCGCCTCGGCCGAGATCACGCTGCGCGACCTGGTTGGCGCGCGAGAGCCGCGCCGGGTCAGGATCGAGGAGATCCAGGTGGTGGTCGCACGCCACTACAACGTCTCCAAGGCCGACCTGCTGTCGAGCCGGCGCACCCGCACTATCGTCCGGCCGAGGCAGATCGCCATGTACCTCGCCAAGACGCTGACGCCGCGCTCGCTGCCCGAGATCGGCCGGCGTTTCGGCGGCCGCGACCACACCACCGTCCTGCACGCGGTGCGCAAGATCGAGGGACTGATCGAAGGCGACAAGACGCTTGCCGACGAGATCGAGCTGCTGAAGCAGATGATCGACGAATAGCCGGCGATTTCGATCCAGCCGGTGGTCCATGGCCCGATTTTGGTCGTGGACCACGGCTTTGGACCTCTTGCGCTTTCAGGCTTGGCAGGCCAATTTCGAACGTCCGTCCCGGCGCCTGGCGCCGGCCTGTCGTTCCTGCCCGAACCGCCGGGTCTCCGATAAGGGTCTCCGATCATGCGCGCGACCGTCGAGCGATCGCACCTCCTCAAGTCCCTCAACCACGTCCATCGCGTCGTCGAGCGGCGAAACACGATCCCGATCCTCGCCAATGTCCTGCTCAGCGCCGACGGCGGCCTGACGCTGAAGGCGACCGACCTCGACCTCGAAGTGACCGAGACGGTGCCGGCCGAGGTCGGCCAGGGCGGCGCGACGACGGTGCCCGCGCATATCCTCTACGACATCGTCCGCAAGCTTCCCGACGGCGCCGAGGTATCGCTTGATAGCGGCGATGGATCGCGGCTCGAGGTCAAGGCCGGCCGCTCGCGCTTCGCCCTGCAGGTGCTGCCCGAGGCCGACTTCCCGGACCTCACCGCCGGCGACTTCCCGACCCGCTTCACCCTGCCGGCGAGCGCGATGAAGATGCTCATCGACCGCACCCAGTTCGCCATCTCCACCGAGGAGACGCGCTACTACCTCAACGGCATCTACCTCCATGTCGTCACCGTCGACGGCAAGCCGATGCTGCGCGCCGTCGCCACCGACGGCCACCGCCTCGCCCAGGCCCAGGTCGAGGCGCCGGCCGGGGCCGAGGGCATGGCCGGGGTGATCGTGCCGCGCAAGACCGTCGGCGAGATCCAGAAGCTGGTCGAGGAACCGGAGAGCGAGCTCATCGTCGAGATTTCCGAGACCAAGATCCGCGCCACCCTCGGCAGCGTCATCCTCACCTCGAAGCTGATCGACGGCACCTTCCCCGATTACGTCCGGGTTATCCCGCAGGGCAACGACAAGGTCCTCAAGGTCGACAAGGGCACCTTCGCCGGGGCGGTCGACCGGGTCTCGACCGTGTCGAGCGAGCGCGGCCGGGCGGTCAAGCTGGCGCTTTCCGACGGCAAGCTGGAGCTCTCCGTCAACAACCCGGATTCCGGCAGCGCCAGCGAGGAGATCGCGGTCGACTATCCGGCCGACCCGATCGAGATCGGCTTCAATTCCAAGTACCTGCTCGACGTCGCGAGCCAGCTCGAGAGCGAGACGGCGGAATTCCGCTTCGCCGATCCCGGCTCGCCGACCCTGATCCAGGACGACGAGTCGGGCAGCACCCTCTACGTCCTGATGCCGATGCGGGTGTGACCCGGTTCCGCAGCGAAAAGACCGACGCGACGGAATCCTTCTTCCGCGCCTTCAGGGCCGATTCCGGAGCCGCCGCCAGGGACTATGTCGTCGTCGCGCTTGGTCACGACGAGGCGACGGCCGACGAAGGCCTCCGGCTCGTCCGGCTCGGCATCGCCCGTGCCGCCGCGGCTCCAGCCGCCGACTTCGGCGATGCGGTTCCCCTGCCGGAGGTCGGCGGCCATGCGGTCATCCTCGACGGCCGCGACAACCCGCGCTGCGTCTGGCGGACGACCGGGGTCGCGGTAGAGCCGCTCGCCGCCGTCGACGACGCCTTCGCCCATGACGCGGGCGCGCTTGCCGGGCGCGAGGCATGGCTTGCGGGGCAGCGCGCGCTCCTCGCCGGCCGCGCCGGGGCCGAGGGGCTTTCCTTCGACGACGAAACCGACATGGCCTTCCTCCGCTTCCGGATCGTCTGGCCACGGCTCTTCGCCGACAAGCCGCCGGGGAGCGATGGTGACGTCTTCTCCATCGTCGCCGGCAGCATTCCCCCGACGCGACCGTCGGGAAGCGGGAAACAGGGCGGGACCTGATCCCGCACCGCCCCACGAATGCTATCGCACGAAGCTCCGCCTGAACGCGCGGGGGGTCATCCCCTTCGCGGCGCGGAACTGGCGGTTGAAGTTGGCAAGGTTGGTGTAGCCGACCGCCTCGGCGACATGGGCGATCGGCCGATCGCTGTTGACCAGCAGCGCGCAGGCCTGGCCAATACGGAGCTGCGCCACATACTCGGTCACCGTCAGGCGCGTGTGGCGGCGAAAGAGACGATGGAAGCCGGAGGGACTGAGCGCCGCGACCTCCGCCAGCGCGGCGACGGCGATCCGCTCGCGGTAGTGGGCATGGATATGGTCGAGGACGCGCTCGACCCGTGGCTGGTCGGGCGAGGCGACCGACAACCGGTCCGAGCCCGGCCCGGCGATCGGCGCCCTGTCGCCGTCGGTGGCAAGCAGGGCCAGCACCTCCATCAACCGGAGCAACCGGTCTGCCGGCGGACGCTCCGGGATCGCCTCGATGATCGGCCGCGCCGCCGCCGCCGCCTCGCGCGAGAACACGACCCCGCGGCCCGCCTCGGCAAGCAGCGGACGGACGGCGCGCATCTCCGCGAGCTGACCGGTGATGCCGGCGGCCCACGCCTCGGTGAACCACATGACCACGGCATGGTGGGGCTGCGAGGGATCGATCGCCTCGGATGAGCACCAGGTGTGCGGCAGGTTGGGGCCAAGCAGTGCCAGGTCGCCGTCGTCGTAGGCGGCGAGAGAATCCCCGATGAAGCGCTGGCCACGGCTGTTGAGCGTCAGGGTCAGTTCGAATTCCGGGTGATAGTGCCATTCGAAGGGGATGCCGTCCGCGAGCCGGCGGTCGAGCAACGCCCAGGACGCCCCCTCCGGAACCGTCACCTTCTCGAAGAGCGGGCGCATGCGGCCTCCCCGACGACCGACGCTGTTTGCGCTTCGTGGCCGATATCAGACGCCACTTCAGTACCAGTTTTTGCCGCAACAGGCGAACACAGGCCCGGCAACCTCGGGCAAACTCCCAGGTACACGAACAAGCCGGGTCGCGCGCCGAAGCGCCGGCCCTGTCCTCGGGAGGATCAGCAAGTGAACACAGCCAATGTCGAGATGGATCGCGACGTTTCCGACCAGGTCGTCGCCTTCAAGCAGGGCCTTGCCCCGCGCCGCGACGCGCTGAAGCGCGCCTTCGGCGAGGTCCGAGACCACATCGCCCGCGCCGCCGAGCGCATCCAGGCCGACCAGGCGGCGGGCCGGCCGGTCATCCCCGAGGTCGATTACGCCGATATCGCCTCCGGCACCGTCGGCGACGACGCCCGCGCGGCGATCCGCGCCACCGGCTGCGCCATCGTCCGTGGCGTCTATCCCGAGGCCACCGCCAATGGCTGGTTCGCCGAGCTTTGCGACTATATCGACACCAACCGGTACGAGGAGCGCGAGGTCGAGAAGCGCAGCCTCGACAAGTATTTCTCGGCGCTGAAGGCCGGCAGGCCGCAGGTCTTCAACCTCTACTGGTCGAAGCCGCAGGTGAATGCCCGCCAGGGCGAGAGCCTCGCCGCGACCCGCTCCTTCCTCGACCGGCTGTGGAAATACGAAGGCGCCTTCGATCCCGACCTCCAGGTCACCTATGCCGACCGCGTCCGCCGCCGCCAGCCCGGCGACACCACCCTCGGCCTCTCGCCGCACATGGATGCCGGCACCGTCGAGCGCTGGATCGACCCCGGCTACCAGCAGGTCTACAGCCACGTCTTCGGCGGCGACTGGCGGGCCTATGACCCCTTCGACGGCACGCACCGGCTTGAGACCCGCGAGATCCCCTCGCCGGCCGTCGCCAGCGTCTTCCGGACCTGGCAGGGCTGGACCGCCCTGACCCGCCAGGGGCCGAGCGACGGCACGCTGCAGCTTGTGCCCGTCGCCGAGGGCATCTCCTATGTGCTGCTCCGCGCCCTTCAGGAGGATGTCGCCCCGGACGACCTTTGCGGCGCGGCGCCCGGCCGGGCGCTCGGCGTCAGCGCCAAATGGCATCCGGAGATGATCGACTGCCTGGTCTCGATCCCGGAGGTCCGGCCGGGCGATACGGTCTGGTGGCACACCGACGTCTGCCACGCGGTCGCCGACGAGCATAACGGCAAGGACTATGCCAGCGTCGTCTACATCGGCTCGGCGCCGGACTGCCCGAAGAACCGCGCCTATCTCCCCCGGCAGAAGGAGGCTTTCCTCGCCGGCCGGTCGGCTCCGGATTTCGCCGCCATGGATTTCGAGGTGGACTTCACCGGCCGCGCCACCGAGGCCGACCTCACCGAGCTCGGCCGCCGCCAGATGGGCTTCTAGGTTTGCGGTCGATCATGCGGCCGTAATGCGCGCCTGCTATTGTGAGGTGTGACACAGCCGATGAGGTGGCTCGATGCCGGACCTCCACGTCGTCTTCGGGGCCGGGCCGGTTGGCCGGGCCCTCGTTGACGAACTCGCCGCGCGGGGCGAGGCCGTTCGCCTCGTGAGCCGGAAGCCGGTCGCGGGGCTTCCCGCCGGTGTCGCCCATGCGGCGGGCGACGCATCCTCGTCCGTCTTCGCCCAGGTGGCAGCCGCCGGAGCCACCACCGTCTACCAGTGCCTCAGTCCACCCTATTCCCGCTGGGCGGACCTCTTCCCGCCGCTCCAGCACTCCGTTGTCGCGGCCGCGCGGGAAGCGGGCGCGCGCTACGTCTCCTTCGAGAATGTCTACCTGTACGGCGACACCCGTGGCGCGCCGATGACCGAAGACGCGCCGGTCCGGCCGACGACACGGAAGGGCACGGTCCGCGCGGCCATGGCCAACGAGCTCGCCAGGCTCGCCGCCGCCGGCGACCTCGAGGTCGCGACGGCGCGGGCCTCCGACTATTTCGGTCCCCGCGCCACCTTCCAGTCGCCGCTCGGCAGCGAGGTGACCGGACGCGCGGTCGCGGGCAAGTCAGCGCGCCTCCTCGGCGATCCCGACCAGCCGCACAGCTTCACCTTCCTCGGCGACGCGGCACGGGTCCTGGCGACCCTCGGCACCGACAGCCGCGCCGCCGGCGGCGTCTGGCATGTCCCCAATGCGCCGGCCCGCACCCAGCGCGAGATCGTGGCGATGATCGCCGGCATTGTCGGCCACGATGTCGGCGTCGCGCCGACGCCGCGCTGGCTGCTCCGGCTTCTCGGCCTCTTCGTCCCGGATATCCGCGCCCTCGACGAGATGCGCTACGAATTCACCCAGCCCTTTGTCGTCGACGGGTCGCGGTTCACCGGGACATTCGGGATCGAGGCGACGCCGCTCGCGGACTCGATCCGCGCGACCGTCGACTGGTGGCGGGACCGCGACCCGGCCGCGGTCCGAGGCTATGCGAGCTCGTAGTGGTGGATCGACCGCTCGCGCACCAGGTCGGCCTCGTCAGGGTGAATATGAGGGCTTCGCCAGTCCTCGCCGACGAAGTCCTTCATCGCCGCGAGGCTCTCCCACACCATCACCATGCAGAATTCGTCCGGCGTTTCGGCGCGCGGGACACCGGCGGTGACCGAAACGATCCCGGGCTGGCTCCTGGTCAGCGGGATCGCCGTCTCGCGGAAGAATGTCTCGAACTGTTCGCGCTTGCCGTCCTGCACGACGACGCGGAATACCCGGATGATCATTGCCTGTTCCTCCCAGCCTGCCGATGCAACCCATCCTGAAAGCTAGGGCCGGCGGCCGCAAAGGGGAGGAAGGCCCGGGGTTTCGCCCGCAAAAAATCGAAGGGCCGCCCGATCGGACGGCCCTTCCATTGCCTTCACCGCGGGTGCGGTGTGAGCGAAACTCGGCCCCGATATCAGGAGGCGCGCACCTCGAAAGAAGCACCCTTCCAGATCAGGTCCACCGCCACACGCGGGGTTTGACAATGAGACACTGGATCACCTCCTTTCAGTTGTTAACGGGAGAATCGAATATGGAACGGGATTTGATTCCCGACAAGCCCCATGTGCAGTGCGGAATCGGCCCGCCCCGGAGGCCGCGCGACCTTTCGGGTGCGCGCTGGCCTAACGCCCCAGCGGCGGGAACAATCCGCTGCGGATGAAGAGGGCGTCCCCCCACGACCGCATCATCACCAGGTTGTAGATGTCGAAGCCCTGGCCGCGAAGGAAGTCGATCATCTCGTAGAGACCGGTGTCGCCCTCATACAACCCGCCGAAGCTCACCTCGAGCCAGATGTAGTTCACCGTCCTCAACGTCTCGCGGGCGCCGAGCAGCACCTCCTTCTCGGCACCTTGGGTATCGAGTGTCAGATAGTCGGGAAACGCGGCCGGCAGGTCGTGTTGCCGGCGCAGATCCGCGAGCAGCGCGTCGAGCGTCGTCGTGGTGACGCGGACGGTTTCATCGAAGGTCACCGATGCCGCCGCCGCCAAATGTCCGGACGGCCTGAGATAGCTCGACGACATGCCGTCATTCGATGCGACGTGGAAGTCGACGTCCCGGTTGCCGACCGCGTCGCAGCAGGCCTGGAGGGGATAGAAGCCCGGTTCGCCGGCGATCGTCTCCACCAGCTGGGCATAGGGGCCCGGAAGCGGTTCGATGAGCACGACCGGGCGCGTGCCGGCGGCCTTGTAGTCTTCCACCTCCTGGCCGGAGCTGGCTCCGACATGGACGATTCCGGACCTGGGTCCTTCGCGAAAATGCGCGCGGATATAGTCGAGTGCGTGGGTCATGGGACCGAGGACGATAGGCGCCATCCCCGGTTGGGCGCAATATGCGGGCACGAAACCGCCCTCCGGCAAGCCACTCGACTTGGGCCATGACCCGGCTAGAGTGCGCGGCTTGGAAGCATCGAACGAAGCAGCCGAAAGAGACAGTCCCGCCGGGTCCGCGCATGCCGCCGCCCGGACCGCCGTCACGTCGCTGAAACTCACCGATTTCCGCAACTACGCAACGCTTTCCCTCAGCCTGGACGAGCGTCCGGTGGTGCTGACCGGGCCGAATGGCGCCGGCAAGACCAACCTGCTGGAGGCGGTCTCCTTCCTCTCCCCCGGGCGCGGCATCCGCGGAGCCCGCATCGATGCGGTCGGCCGCCAGGGCGGCGACGGCGGCTGGGCGATCGCGGCGGAGGTCGCCAATGGCGACGGCGCGGTCGCTCTCGGCACCGGCGTGATGGCCGGCGAGACGCGGCGCAAGGTCAGGGTCAACCACGCGCCCGCCGGCTCCTCCGCGGCCTTTCTCGATCATCTCAGGGTGCTGTGGCTGACGCCGGCCATGGACGGGCTCTTTACCGGTCCGCCGGCCGACCGGCGGCGCTTCCTGGATCGCGCCGTGCTCGCCATCGACAAGACCCACGGCACCCGCGCCAATGCCTTCGAGCGGGCGATGCGGGGGCGGAACCGGCTGCTCGCCGAGCCGGCGCCCGATTCCCGCTGGCTCGATGCGATCGAGGCCGAAATGGCGGGGCTCGGCGTCGCGATCGCCGCGGCGCGCCGCGAATGGGCGGGGCTTGCCGCCGCGATGCTCGGCGATGCCGAAGCCGCCGGCCCCTTCCCCACCGCCGTCATCGCGCTGGACGGGACGCTCGAAACCGATCTCGGCCATCTCAGCGCGAGCGCCGCCGAAGACGCCTACCACCGGCGCCTCCGGGACGAGCGGCGGCGGGACGCCGCGGCCGGGCGCACGCTGGCCGGGCCGCACCGCTCCGATCTCATCGTCCGCCACGGACCCAAGGACATGCCGGCCGAGACCTGCTCGACCGGCGAGCAGAAGGCGCTGCTGGTCGGCCTGGTGCTCGCCCAGACCCGGCTGGTGACGAGGCTCACCGGCGAGACCCCGGTCGTGCTCCTCGACGAGATCGCCGCCCATCTCGACGAGACCCGCCGGGCGGCGCTGTTCGACCTGCTCACCGAGCTCGGCTGCCAGGCCTTCATGACCGGCACCGACGCGGCGGTCTTCGCACCGCTGGCCAACCGCGCCCAGGCGTTTGCCGTGGCGGGCGGCACGGTTCACCAGGAATAGCTGACAGCCCATGACACTCCCCCGACGGAAACCGGCCGACACGACCACTGGCGCCATCCGGGTCGCCGCCGATACCCTCCACAAGGTTTTCGGCTACGAGACTTTCCGACCGGGCCAGGAGGAAATCGTCGCCGCGGTGCTGGCCGGCGAGGACGTCTTCGCGGTGATGCCGACGGGAAGCGGCAAGTCGCTCTGCTACCAACTCCCGGCGATCGTCGACGGCGGGCTGACGCTTGTCGTCTCGCCGCTGATCGCGCTGATGCGCGACCAGGTCGAGCAGATGCGGAGCCTCGGGGTCGCCGCCGCGGCGTTGAACTCGACCACCGGCGACGAGGCCTGGGAGCTCATCGAGGCGGACGCGCTGCGGCTCCTCTATGTCTCGCCCGAACGTCTCGCCAGCGGCGCCTTCGCCGCCCGGCTGCGGCGTGCCGGGGTCCGCCGCCTCGCCATCGACGAGGCCCATTGCATCTCGCAATGGGGGCACGACTTCCGGCCCGAATACCGGCTGCTTGCCCAGGCCCGCGAGACGCTGGGCGGCGTGCCCGTCGTCGCGCTCACCGCCACCGCCGACCGGGCGACCCGCGCCGACATCGCGGCCCAGCTCTTCCCCGAACCGCCGCGGAGCTTCGTCCACAGCTTCGACCGCCCGAACATCGATCTCCGCTTCGCTCCGAAGGACCAGCCGCGTCGCCAGATCGAGGATTTCGTCGCCGACCACCGGGGCGACAGCGGCATCGTCTACGCCTCCTCGCGCGATCGCGCCGAAAGGCTTGCCGAGCATCTCTCCCGCAAGGGGTTCCGGGCGCTGCCCTATCACGCCGGCCTCGATCCGGAGGTCAGGAGCGACCACCAGGACATCTTCCTGCGCGAGGACGGCGTGGTGGTCTGCGCCACCGTCGCCTTCGGCATGGGCGTCAACAAGCCCGACGTCCGCTTCGTCGTCCATGCCGACATGCCGGTCAGCGTCGAGGGCTATTACCAGGAGATCGGCCGGGCCGGGCGCGACGGGCTGCCGGCCTTCACGCTCACCCTCTATGGCGTCGACGACATGATGCTCCGTCGCCGGCAGATCGCCGGCAAGGCGATTACCCCGGAGCAGCGCCGCATCGAGGAGAACCGCCTCGGCGCGATGATCGCGCTCTGCGAATCGTCCCTCTGCCGCCGCCAGTCGCTGCTTGCCTATTTCGGCGAGGAGTCGGAGCCCTGCGGCGCCTGCGACCTCTGCCGCGACAGCGCCGCCACCTATGACGCGACGATCGACGCCCAGAAAGTGCTTTCCGCGGTGGTGCGGACCGGCGAGCGCTTCGGCGCCAATCACATCGCCGATCTTCTTGTCGGCGAAGCGACGCCGAACCTCCGGCGCCACGGACACGACGGCCTGAAGACCTTCGGCGTCGGCCGCGACCGGCCGAAACGGAGCTGGGTCGCCGTCACCCGGCAGCTCTTCGCCGCGGGGGCGCTGGCCGAGGCGAGCGCCGAGCATGGCGGCTTCCGCCTGACCGAGGAAGGTGCCGAGATCCTCCGCGGCCGCAAGGCCATCGCGTTGCGCAAGATCGACGATACGAAGCCGGAGCGTCGCCGCCGGGGCAGCCGCGGCGCGCCGACCGCCGACGCGACCGGGCTCGACCCGGAAGCGCATGCGCTGTTCGATCGCCTCCGCGCGCTCCGCCGCGACATCGCGGCCCGCGAGAACCTCGCCGCCTACATGGTCTTCGCGGACCGCACGCTGATCGAGATGGCCCGCCACGAGCCGAGGAGTCTCGCTGAAATGAAGACGCTCCACGGTGTCGGCGAGGTCAAGCTCGACCGCTACGGCGATGCCTTTCTCGCCGCGCTCCGGGACGTCGACTAAGTCGGACTTGACCCATCTCAATGCATCGGCGCGTCGCCGCTTCAGGATGGCGGCTCTGGCAAAGGGTAGGAGAAAGCCCGTGACCGAGGCTCCGAACCAGACACATCGAGCCACTTGGGCCGTCTGGCGGCTCCTCGCTGTCCTGTTCGTCGCCGCGGCGTCCCTCACGTTGCAGCCGCCGCGCCCCGCCGCCGCCGCAACGAGCGTCTCGGTCTCCATCGACCTGTCGTCGCAGCGCATGCGGGTCTCGGTCGGTGGCAAGCAGCGCTACGCCTGGGCGGTCTCGACCGCGCGTCCGGGCTACCGCACGCCGACCGGCCGCTACCACCCGGTCCGCCTCGAAAGGACGTGGTACTCGACCATCTACGACAACGCGCCGATGCCCTATTCGATCTTCTTCAGGGGTGGCTACGCGATCCACGGGACGACCGAAGTGCGCAATCTCGGCCGGCCGGTTTCGCATGGCTGTGTCCGCCTCGCACCGGGCAACGCGCGGACCCTGTTCAACCTGGTTCTGAAATACGGCCGCGCCAATACGCTGATCACCATCCAGCGGTGAGATCCGCCGCTCCGGCGGCCGGTGCTGCAGCGCACCAATTCCGCCTAAATTCTTGGTAAAAAGCGGGAAATCCGGCGCGCGAAGTGCTATATATGGCAGGATGATTCTGGTCCCCCGCGGCGACGCAGTGAACGGGTCGCCTGAATGGCCGGATCCCGCCCGGGACGGCGCTGTGACCGTGCTTGAAACGATCGAAAATAGATGAACGAAATCAATCCCATCGCCAGTAGCGGCGACGAGTATGGCGCCGAGTCGATCAAGGTCCTCAAGGGCCTCGACGCGGTGCGCAAGCGTCCCGGCATGTATATCGGCGATACCGACGACGGCTCCGGCCTCCATCACATGGTCTACGAGGCGGTCGACAACGCCATCGACGAGGCGCTGGCCGGCCATGCCGACCTCGTCACCGTGATCCTCAACGCCGACGGTTCCTGCTCGGTGATCGACAATGGCCGCGGCATCCCGACCGACATCCATGCCGGCGAGGGCGTCTCGGCGGCCGAGGTGATCATGACCCAGCTCCATGCCGGCGGTAAGTTCGACCAGAATTCCTACAAGGTCTCGGGCGGCCTGCACGGCGTCGGCGTCTCGGTGGTCAACGCGCTCTCGACCTGGCTGAAGATCCGGATCCGCCGCGACGGCAGGATCCACGAGATGGGCTTCACCGACGGCGTGCCGGACGCGCCGCTGGCGGTCACCGGCAGCTACCAGCCCGACAGGCGGCCCGGCACCTACGAAGGGCGGAGCGGCAGCGAGATCACCTTCCTGCCCTCGCCCGCCACCTTCACCCGGACCGAGTTCGACTATGCGACGCTGGAGCATCGCCTGCGCGAGCTCGCCTTCCTCAATTCCGGCGTCAAGATCGTGCTCTCCGACCGTCGCGGCGTCGAGCCGAGGACCGAGGAATTGCATTACGAGGGCGGGCTCGAGGCCTTCGTCCGCTATCTCGACCGCGCCAAGCATCCGGTCATCGACCAGCCGATCGTCATCGGCGGCGAGAAGGACGGCGTCACCGTCGATCTCGCCATGTGGTGGAACGATTCCTACCACGAGGACACGCTGGTCTTCACCAACAACATCCCGCAGCGCGACGGCGGCACCCATCTCGCCGGCTTCCGCGCGGCGCTGACCCGCCAGGTCAACGGCTATGCCGAGTCACAAGGCATCGCCAAGCGCGAGAAGGTGTCGCTGTCCGGCGACGACTGCCGCGAGGGGCTGACCTCGGTGCTCTCGGTCAAGGTGCCGGACCCGAAATTCTCCTCCCAGACCAAGGACAAGCTGGTCTCGTCGGAAGTCCGTCCGGTGGTCGAGAGCATCGTCAACGAGGGCCTCGGCACCTGGTTCGAGGAGCACCCGGCCGAGGCCAAGGCGATCGTCGGCAAGGTGGTCGAGGCGGCCGCCGCCCGCGAGGCGGCGCGCAAGGCGCGCGAGCTCACCCGCCGCAAGGGGGCGCTCGACATGGCCTCGCTGCCGGGCAAGCTCGCCGACTGCCAGGAGCGCGACCCGTCCAAGGCCGAGCTCTTCATCGTCGAGGGCGATTCGGCGGGCGGCTCGGCCAAGCAGGGCCGTCATCGCGAGAACCAGGCGGTGCTCCCCCTGCGCGGCAAGATCCTCAATGTCGAGCGGGCGCGCTTCGACAAGATGCTGTCGTCCGAACAGATCGGCACGCTGATCACGGCGCTCGGCACCGGGGTCGGCAAGGACGAGTTCAACCCCGACAAGCTGCGCTACCACAAGATCATCATCATGACCGACGCCGATGTCGACGGCGCCCATATCCGCACGCTGCTGCTCACCTTCTTCTTCCGCCAGATGCCGGAGCTGATCGAGCGCGGCAACATCTTCATCGCCCAGCCGCCGCTCTTCAAGGTCAAGCGCGGGTCGAGCGAGATCTATCTCAAGGACGAGCCGGCGATGGAGGAATATCTCATCGCCAGCGGCCTCGACGACGCGGTGCTCGAGATCGCCGGCGGCGAGACGCGGGCCGGGGCCGACCTCATCGAGACGGTCCGCGAGGCCCGCTCCGTGGTCCGCACCCTCGACGGCATCCATTTCCGCTACGACCGCGCGGTGGTCGAGCAGGCGGCGATCGCCGGCGCGCTCAATCCCGAGATCCTGTCCAACCCGACCGAGGCGGCCCAGGCCGCCGACTATGTCGCCAAGCGGCTCGACGTGCTGGCCCGCGAGGGTGAGACCGGCTGGGCCGGCTCCTTCGCCCCGGAAGCCGGCTTCCGCTTCGAGCGCGAGGTCCGCGGCGTCCGCCAGGTGGCGATGATCGACCCGGCGCTGCTCGATTCGGCCGACGCCCGCAAGCTCGACCACTTCACGCCGAAGCTCCAGCCGGTCTACGGCAAGGCGCCGGTCTTCCGGAAGAAGGACGTCGAGACGGTGATCCACGGGCCGCGCGACCTGTTCGACGCGGTGCTGGCGGCCGGCCGCAAGGGCGTCTCGACCCAGCGCTACAAGGGGCTGGGCGAGATGAATGCCGAACAGCTCTGGGAGACCACCCTCGACCCCGAGGCGCGGACGCTGCTCAAGGTCCGGGTCAAGGACGGCGAGGACGCCGACGCCAAGATGCTGTTCTCGGCGCTGATGGGCGACGAGGTCGAACCCCGCCGCGAATTCATCCAGGACAACGCGCTGAGCGTGGTGAACCTGGACGTTTGAGGTCCAACACGCGCCCGGCGTCGCGCCTTTCCGGCGTGCCGGCCGGCGCACGGCAAGACGGCGCACGCCGCTGCCACCCGCTCGTCCCCGCGAAAGCGGGAACCCGGTCCTTGGCGATGTGGTTGAACCTGCGGACCAATGGGGCAGAAAGCCAAACGCGGTGTCTGGATCCCCGCTTTCGCGGGGATGAGCGGGGGAAGGAGAATGCCATGCCGGACAAGCGAGCGGCTCTACCGCATCGCCCACCCGACGTTTCTGCGTGCTTCGAGGCTCGCTACGCTCGCACCTCAGCATGGCGATATTTTTCGTTTCTTGGATACAGATACTCAGGCCATCCTGAGGTGCTCGGGCGCAGCCCGAGCCTCGAAGGACGCAGTGACCTTTGGGCCGCAGGGCGGATTAGCGAAGCGTAATCCGCCGTTCCCGTTCAGGCCGCCATCGGCACCCGGCGCAATACGCTGCGCTCTTGCGCCCTACCCCTCCCCATAGCCCCGCCCGTCCTTGTGCACGAAACGGCCGTCGGCGTTAGGTCCGTAGGGCGGATTAGCGGAGCGTAATCCGCCACTCACCGCGCCTACCGCCGATGGCGCCCGGCGCAATGCGCTTCCCTATTGCGCCTCACCCCTCCCCGTACCCACTCCCATCCTTCCGCACGAAACGGCCGTCGGCGTTGGCGCTCATCAGGTCGATGTCGGAGCAGGTGGTGAGGTCGTCCGGGTTCCTTGAGCCGACCTCCAGATAGACGGCGATCGCCCCCGACCGGTTGATCATGTGGTGGCCGTTGCCGGTGCCCTTGGGGAAGGTGGCGCAATCGCCGGCCTTCAGGATCGTCTCGCCGTCGTCCTCGATCAGCGTCAGCTCCCCTTCGAGCACGTAGACCAACTCGTCCTCGTGGCTGTGCCAGTGGCGCTGGCTCGACCAGCCGCCGGGCGGCAGGGTCATCAGGTTGACGCCGAAATCGGTGAGCCCGCCGGCATCGCCGAGGCGCTTGCGGACGCGTTCCGCACAGGGCGCATCGAAGGGCGGCGGATAGCCCGAACCCTTCCGCACCGGCACGGCGGCGATATCGATCTTCGGCATGGCAGCGCTCCCTCGTTCCGGACGACAGTCTAATCCTGAGTCCGCGAGGCGCGGGAGGGTTTCCTGCCCACACCACCGTCATCTCACCCTCGACCGTCATCTCCCCCCTCGTCCGTCATCCTCGGGCTTGACCCGAGGATCGATCGGGGCCGCCAGAGCCTCTGCCGGGAGGCGCCGACGACGCGGGCAGCGGCGAACCGCCCCGTGCCCCGACACAGGCGCCCGATCCTCGGGTCAAGCCCGAGGATGACGGGTGGCGGGTGTCGAAACGCGGAGGACGCGGCACCCAGCCCTTCGGCCCTCTCCGGTCATCTGTCTCGCAACCACTCACCCGCCTCCTCTCCGCCCATCCCCGCCTTCCTCACCGCTCTTCCCCGCGAAAGCGGGGATCCAGCAGCCGGCTACATGGCGGCCGGCCTCGGTTTCGGGCGGCATAACAAAAACCTTGTCCCCCTTCGCCCAACCGCCCTCATAATCAGTGCCATCCTCGCTCACCGGGGGCGCCGTCCGGAGGCGTTCGTTTGGCGGAGCGGGGAGCGGCGCCCGCGGCGAGACCA
>NZ_JAGRLA010000011.1 GCF_020442045.1 Bauldia sp.
CCAACGCCTCGAGCTCGGTGTAGACCGTCAGCATGTCGGCGATCTCCTGATCGCTGGACTGCACCACCACGGCGCCGCGGTTCGGCAGCAGATCGACCAGCCGCTCCATCGCCAGGATCTTCAGCGCATCCCGCAACGGGGTCCGCGATACGTTGAGGGTCTCGGCGATGGCCCGCTCCCTGATGCGCTCGCCCGGCTTCAGCCGGTCGTGGATGATCAGGTCGCGAATGTAGTCGGCGACCTGCATGGGAAGCGGTTTCGGCGCGACGGGGAGCTCGTTCATCTCCTGCCCTCTGATGAGACGGATGTAAGTATCGCCCTGATTTTCTTTGCCGATCAAGCGCCGTCCCCCGGAATGCAATGGGTGTCGTTCAATTCATTTGGCATACAATATTGACGGATGGCATGCAATACGCCACAGTTGCAGAAATCCTCCGGCGTCTGGAAAAGGCAATGACGGATATGAGCGCACCACGGCGCGATTGGCACGACGACACCAAGGTGGCCCGACTGGGGCGCGCCCATGACGGCGACGGCCTCACAGTCAATCGGCCGCTGCACCGGGCGTCCACCATCGGCTTTTCCTCGGTCGCGGCCATCGACGCCGCGAAGAAGAAGCGCTTCGACAAGGGTACGGTCTTCTATGGGCGCTTCGGGACACCGGACGTCTTCGCATTCGAGGATGCGATCACCGGGCTGGAAGGCGGCTACGGCACGATTGCCGTGCCGTCGGGGCTCGCGGCCTGCGTTCTGCCGCTGGTCGCCTTCCTCCGCCCGGGCGATCACCTGCTCGTCACCGACGCGGTCTACGAGCCGGCGCGCACCAGCATGGGCGAGTTCATCCGCCGCAACGGCGTCGATGTCGAGTTCTACGACCCGCGCATCGGCGCAGGCATCGCCGCGCTGATCCGGCCCGAAACCCGCATGATCTACCTCGAAACGCCCGGCTCGCTGACGTTCGAGGTCCAGGACGTGCCGGCGATCTGCGCCGCCGCGAAAGCCGCCGGCGTGATGACGGTCGCCGACAACACCTGGGCAACCGCGCTCAACTGCCGGCCCATCGATCTCGGCGTCGACATCGTCGTGCAGTCCGCGACGAAATACATTGTCGGCCATTCCGACGCGATGCTCGGTCTCGTGACCTGCCATGAGGCGCACTACCGCGCGCTGCGCGAGGCGGCCAACTGGCTCGGCTATCGCGCCTCGCCGGACGACGTCTACATGGCGGCGCGCGGGCTGAGGACGCTGACGGCCCGGATGCGGCAGCATCATGAGACGGGTATCGCGCTGGCGCGCTTCCTCGAGGGCCTGCCGCAGGTCCGGCGGGTCATCCATCCCGCGCTGCCCTCCCATCCCGACCACGCGCTGTGGAAGCGGGACTTCGCGGGCGCGTCGGGCCTGTTTGCAATCATCCTGGACACGCCGTCCCACGCGACGGCAGCCGCCTTCGCCGAGGATCTCGAGCTCTTCGGGCTCGGCTTCTCGTGGGGCGGCTACGAAAGCCTGGTCCTTCTCGCGGACCCGGCCCATGCGCGCACCGCCACGAACTGGACTGAAGACGGAATACTGGTTCGCCTCTATGCCGGTCTTGAGCACGTGGACGACTTGAAGGCCGATTTGGCGCGCGCAATCCTGAAGGCGACCGGCGACACCGCGAACCGGAGCGTCCATGTCGCCTGAAGCCGCCCTCACCAAACCAGCGTCATACAGGGGTACGCTATGAAAACGATCATGAACACAATGGGAAAGACGGTCGCCGCCGCACTGATCGGCGCGGGGCTTGCAATCGCGTCTCCGTCGGCCCGCGCCGACGAGAACCTCGAATGGGCATCCGGCTCGCCGGGCGGAAGCTGGTTCACCATCGTCACCGGTCTCGCCAACATCGTCATGGAGAAGAACCCGGACATCAATATCCGCATCGTGCCGGGTGGCGGCCGCGACAATCCGACCTTCATCGAGAACGGCATCAGCCAGATGGCGATGGGCATCGACTTCCTCGCCGCCGCCGCGATGAAGGGCGAGGCGCCCTATGAGAAGCCCTACGAGACCCTGCGGTCGCTCGGCGGCACCTGGGCGCCGGCCGAGTTCCACGTCATCGTTCCGGTCGAGGACACCCGCCCGCTGAACGAGATCCTCTCCGATCCCAAGCTGCGCATCGGCACTTCGCCGAAGGCGACGTCCGAGGAGCTGACGCTCCAGCGGGCGCTGGAATTCTACGACAGCTCCGCCGACAAGATTTCGGCCGGCGGCGGGACGGTGATCAACGGCACCTACACCCAGCTCATCTCGGCATTCCAGGACGGCCAGATCGACGTGCTGTGGGGCGCCGGCAGCTATCCGACCGGCATCGCGCTGGAAGTCGAGACGGGCCGCCGCAAGGCGAGGCTCGTCGCCTTTCCCGAGGACCTGATGGATCACTTCCAGACCACCTTCGGCTACGGCAAGGGCGAGATCCCGGCCGGCTCCTACGAGACGCTGCAGCCCGACGGCGCCGCCGTTCCGGTGACCACGCTCGAGGCGCTGATCATGATGTCGTCGACCGTGTCCGAAGAGACCGGCTACCGGATCACCAAGACGCTGCTCGAGAACCAGGACAAGTTCGGCAACATCTACAAGGTGCTCGGCAAGTACAATCCCGAGAAGGCCTGGCAGAACCAGCCGATCCCGCTCCACCCCGGCGCCGAGAAGGCCTACAAGGAACTCGGCTACATGAAATAGCCGGCAGTCGCCGACAAGCTCAGGGAGCGCCCGAACCAACGGGCGCCCCGCCACACCGGGGAACCAGGACAGGATGCGGACACTTCGCGGACCCATAGGCATCGCCGTCTCGATCTGGCTCGCCGCCGTGGCGCTGGTCCATTTCTACTTCACCGGCTTCGGCTTTCCCGAGCCGCTCAAGCTGGCGAGCCTGCATCTGCTTCTGGCGGTGCCGCCGATCTTCCTGCTCTATCCCGCACTCCAATCCTCGCCCGCCGACCGGCCCAGCGCGGTCGACTGGGCACTGGCGGCGGCCGCGATCCTGCCGAGCCTCTACATCCTTCTCGACCCCAACCGGGTCTACAACCGCAGCCCCTATATCGACCCGC
>NZ_JAGRLA010000105.1 GCF_020442045.1 Bauldia sp.
CGTCGGCATGGGATTCCGCATCTCCACGGAGGTCGGCCGCCTGGCGGTCGACATGGTGTGGGCGGAAATTGCGGTGGCGGCGCTCGCCGGCTCCGTGTTTTATGGTGTCATGGCGCTCCTCGAGCGCGTCGTGACGTTCTGGCATCCGTCGTTCCGCACCTAGGGACCGACGGCAATTCAAACCTCGAACGGAGGGGTCAAATGAGAAAACTGCTGATAGCCGCGATGGCGGCGACTGCCGGGACCGGCCTCGGCCTGCTGCCGGCTTCCGCCGCCGACGAAGTAACCCTGCAGCTCAAGTGGGTCACCCAGGCCCAGTTTGGCGGCTACTACGTCGCCAAGGACAAGGGCTTCTACGAGGAGGAAGGCCTCGACGTCACCATCAAGCCCGGCGGCCCGGACATCAATCCGGAGCAGGTTCTGGTCGGCGGCGGCGCCGACGTCGCTATCGACTGGATGCCCTCGGCGCTCGCGTCGCGGGAGAAGGGCGTGCCGACCGTCAACATCGCCCAGCCCTTCAAGAGCTCGGGCATGATGCTGACCTGCCGCAAGGAAACCGGCATCACCAAGCCGGAGGACTTCCGCGGCAAGACGCTTGGCGTCTGGTTCTACGGCAACGAGTATCCCTTCCTTTCGTGGATGTCGAAGCTCGGCATCCCGACCGAGGGCGGCGCGGATGGCGTGACCGTGATCAAGCAGGGCTTCAACGTCGATCCGCTGATCCAGAAGCAGGCGGACTGCGTCTCGACGATGACCTATAATGAATACTGGCAGATCATCGACGCCGGCATCCCGGCGGATGAGCTGGTGGTCTTCAAGTACGAGGAGCAGGGCGTCGCGACGCTCGAGGACGGCCTCTATGTGCTGGAGGACAATCTCCAGGATCCGGCATTCGTCGACAAGATGGCGCGCTTCGTCAAGGCTTCGATGAAGGGTTGGGAATGGGCCCGCGAGCATCCCGACGAGGCCGCCGACATCGTTCTCGAGAACGACGAGACCGGCGCCCAGACCGAAAAGCACCAGCGCCGGATGATGAGCGAGATCAACAAGCTCACCGACGGCTCGAACGGCTCGCTGGTCGAAGGCGACTACCAGAGGACGGTCGACATCCTGCTGTCCGGCGGTTCCGATCCGGTCATTACCAAGGAGCCCGAAGGCGCCTGGAGCCACGCGGTCACGGAAAAGGCCGGCATCGAGACGCAGATGTAGGCTTGCGCCTAACGCCGAACAAAGACGGGCGTCCTCGGGCGCCCGTTTTCTTTTTGGGCAGGATGCTACTTCCGGCCGAGCTTGCGCGCCGCCTCGAGCTGCGCGGCGCCTCGCATCATATCGAGCGCGAAGCGCGCCATCTCCGGCCAGCGGGCGCGATCCCCCGATCCGATCAGGATCCAGTCCATCATCGGCGGCTTCGACTTGAACGGCGCGAGATATTCCCAATCGGTCAGGCCAAGCGAAAACACGTCGATGTCGCGGCCAAGGCGAACGCCAAGCCCGGCGAACCGCCCTTTCGTGGTGTAGAAGGCGAAGACCTTGCCGCCGAACTTCACCGCATCCGACGACATCATCCGGCCGCGCTCGACCCCGCCTTCGCCGGCGACCAGGCCGTCGGCGAGCCGCCGCCAATGGGCGAGATCACCGTCCTCATCCGCAAGCACCGTCTTCGCCACGCTTTTCTCCACGCCGATTTCATATTAAACTGATCGGTAAATTAACCAGGGCGAATGGATTGGCGGAACCGCCATTCCGCTGACAGGACCGGAGGAGCAAGGTTGGACACCGGTCTTCTCACGCCACGACTCGACGAGGGACTGCCCAGGTTCCTCGACGAGCTTTCGCGCAACAATAACAAAAACTGGTTCGACGCGCATCGCGATCGCTATCAGCAGGTCTACGTCGCCCCGGCCCTGGCGCTGATCGCCGCCATGGCGGAACCGCTCGCCGCCCTCGACCCGCCATTGACCGCGAATCCGAAGGTCAACGGCTCGCTCCGCCGCATCAATCGCGATGTCCGCTTCTCCAGGGACAAGCGCCCCTATTCGGCGATGCTGCACCTGATCTTCTACACGGGCGAGCGCGCGAACCATGGCCCCGGCGTCCATGTCGTCGTCGGTCCCGGCCGTTTCGGCATCGGGGCCGGCCACTGGGCCTTCGAACCGGCGCAGCTCGAAGCCTATCGCGCGGCGGTGACCACCAGGGCGGGAGCCAGGGGGCTGCTCGCAGCGCTCGACAAGGCGGGCACGATCGGCTGCCGACCCGACGCGCCCCAGCTCGCCCGCCTGCCGCGCGGCTACGACGCCACCGAACCGGTAGCGACCATGCTGCGACGGAAGGGGGTTGTGGTCCGCAGCAAGGACCAGCCAATCCCCGACGCGTTGTTCGGGGCGAAGGCGCCGGCCTTCCTGCTTGCCCGGATCAAGGCCCTGATGCCGCTGATCGCATGGCTCGAAGCCAACGTTTTCGGGTGAAGGGCGAAAGTGCGTCCTTCGAGGCTCCGCTTCGCGGAGCACCTCAGGATGGCGGGGTTGGTGTCTTTGACCGGCTCTCGCACGGCAACGCGAAGCCTCTTTCCTCGCCATGCCGAGGCGCGAGGGCGAAGCGGGC
>NZ_JAGRLA010000106.1 GCF_020442045.1 Bauldia sp.
CCCCGGACGGCTCGTAGCCGGCAACGATGACCACTATCAGGCGGGCGCGTCGGCCGTGACGTCGCCGCCGCGAAGGGTCAGCCGGGCCAGCAGATAGGTCCCGATCCCGCACAGGCCGATCGCCGTCGCCATCGGCATCGTCGTCCCGTCGAAGAAGAAGCTGACGATGACGATGGCCACCGCGCCGGCGACCATCTGCAGGGTCCCGCCAAGCGCCGAGGCCATGCCGGCGATCGGCCCGTGTTCCTCGAGCGCCAGCACCATGGTGGTGGGGATGACCAGGCCGAGAAAGGCAAAGGCGCAGAAGAGGAGCACGATCAGCACCGCGAGGCTGTCGAAGCCGGCGAGCGTCGCGGCGAAAAGGAGGACCGTGAAGGCGGCATAGCCGAGGGTCGCCAGCGTCACCACCCGCATCATCCCGAACCGTGACGCCAGCCAGCCCGCCATCTGCGAGGTGCCGAAGAAACCGACCGCGTTCACCGAGAAGGCAAGCCCGTATTCGATCGCAGTCAGCCCGAAGTGGTCGATATAGACGAAGGACGAGGTCGCGAGAAACGCGAAGAAGCTGGCGAAACCGAGTCCGCCGATGAAGGTCAGGCCGAGGAACCGGCCATGCCTCAACAGGCGGCCGAAGCCGTCGGCGAGGCTCGTCAGGCTGACCCGCACCCGGTCGGCCGGCGGCCGGGTCTCGGGCTGGAACAGCGCAAGCAGCAGGAGGCCGGCAATCGCGGCGATCATGACGACGACGAAGACCGCCCGCCAGCCGAAGGGGGCGATCAGCGCGGCCCCGGCGAGCGGCGCCAGGATCGGCGATACGCTGATCACCAGCATGACCAGCGCCATCAGCCGCGTCGCCTCGGTGCCGGTATGCATGTCGCGGATGATGGCGCGCGGGATCACCATCACCGAGGCGGCGCCGATCCCCTGCACGGTCCGGAAGGCGATCAGCCAGCCGATGTCCGGCGCGAGCGCGCAACCGATGCTGCCCAGCACGAAGACCGAAAGGCCGAAATAGAGCGGCGGCTTGCGGCCGATCATGTCGGAGACCGGGCCATAGACGATCTGGCAGACGCCAAAGGCGACGAAGAAGACCATCAGCGTCATCTGGGTCGCGGCGGTCGAGGCCGAGAGGTCCTCGGCGATCGCCGGCAGCGCCGGGATGTACATGTCGATGGCGAAGGGGCCGGCCGCGGAAAGCAGGCCAAGCACCAGCGCGCTCCGGAAGAAGCTCTTGTGCATGTCGTCGGTCTTTCCAAAAGGAACGCGGGGATCGACGCCGGGAGGGATCAATACGCCGATTCCGGTTCTCATATACCTCTTCTATGACGCAGTCTTGTCAGGAGAGACGCCCGACCGGGATTTCCCCTTCCTGGCAAAAGACGATCGGATGACCACGACTTCGACATCCGAGGACACTTTTTCCGGGGCGGAATCCCCACCAAAGGCCTGTGCCGAACCGGCGCCGCGGCCGACCTCTTTGCATCGACCGGGCGTTTCGCCTCGGCTATCGTCGGCCTGCCATGCGCCCGCCGATCCTCAACCCCCTGTTTCGCCCGGTATCGAGCCTCGCCGGCATCGGACCGAAGCTCGCGGTGACGCTGCGCAAGCTCCTCGGCGGTCCGGAGCCCGACGGCGAGCCGCGGGCGATCGACCTGCTCTTCCACCTGCCGGTCGCGATCATCGACCGCAGCCGCCAGCCCGGCATCGCGCTCTCGCCCGAGGGCGCGATCGTCACCCTCAAGGTCAGGATCGACCGCCACCAGAAACCGCCGCGCGGCAACCGCCGCATTCCCTACCGGGTCTTCGCCCATGACGACACCGGCGAGATCGCCCTCACCTTCTTCCACGCCAATGAGCCATGGCTGGAGCGTATGCTGCCGGTCGGTGAGACACGCTATGTCTCGGGCCGTATGGAGTGGTTCAACGGCCGCCCGAGCATGGTCCATCCCGACCATATGGTGTCCGAAGCCGATTTCAGGGACCTCCCGCTGATCGAGCCGGTCTATCCGATGACCGCGGGCCTCGCCCGCAAGACCCTGCTCAAGGCGGTCGCCGATGCGCTGGACGGCGTGCCGGATCTTCCGGAATGGCTCGATCCGGCGCTTCTTGGCGAGCATCCCTGGCCGGATTTCGCCGCCGCGCTGCGCGCCGCCCACCACCCGGAAGCGGCCGCCGACATGGAACCGCTCAGCCCCCATCTCTCCCGCCTCGCCTATGATGAATTGCTGGCCAGCCAGTTGGCCCTCGCCCTGATGCGCGCGCACCAGCGCCGGCGATCGGGAAAGGCCCGCCACGGTGATGGAAGTCTGAGGCACAAGATACTGGAAAGCCTGCCCTTTTCGCTGACCGGCAGCCAGAAGGACGCACTTGCCGAGATCGATGCCGATCTTCGCAAGCCCGAGCGGATGCTCCGCCTCCTCCAGGGCGATGTCGGGTCGGGCAAGACCGTGGTCGCCCTCCTCGCCGCCGCCGCGACCATCGAGGCCGGCGCCCAGGCGGCGATCATGGCCCCGACCGAACTGCTGGTCCGCCAGCATGCCCGCACCATCGCGCCCCTCGCCGACGCGGCCGGCATCGGCGTCGCGGTGCTCACCGGTCGCGAGCGTGTGGCGGAGCGGTCACGCGTGGTGGCGGGCCTCGCCGACGGCTCGATCCAGCTCCTTGTCGGCACGCATGCCCTCTTCCAGTCCGGCGTCGAATTCGATGATCTCGGCCTCGTCGTCGTCGACGAGCAGCATCGCTTCGGCGTCCACCAGCGGCTTGCGCTGACCGCCAAGGGCGACGCGACCGACGTCCTGGTGATGACCGCCACGCCCATTCCGCGCACTCTGGTCCTGACCTATTACGGCGACATGGACGTCTCGCGGCTCACCGAAAAGCCGGCCGGCCGGCGGCCGATCGAGACGCGGGCGATCCCCCTCTCCCGCCTCGACGAGGTGGTTGGGCGTATCCGCGCGGCGACCGCCGCCGGCGCCAAGGCCTATTGGGTCTGCCCGCTGGTCGAGGAATCCGAGGTCCTCGACGTCGCCGCGGCGGAAGAGCGCTACGCGGCGCTGGATGCGGCGCTCGGCGGTGGCGTCGGGCTGGTCCACGGCCGGATGAACGCCGCAGGACGAGACGCCGAGATGGCGAAGTTCGTGAGCGGCGAGACGAAGGTCCTGGTCGCCACGACCGTCGTCGAGGTCGGCGTCGATGTCAGCGACGCGACGATCATGGTGATCGAACATGCCGAGCGTTTCGGGCTCGCCCAGCTCCACCAGCTGCGTGGCCGGGTCGGACGCAGCGACCGCCCGTCGGTCTGCCTGCTCCTTTACAGGGCCCCCCTCGGCGACATAGCCACCGACCGGCTGCGGATCATGCGCGAGAGCGAGGACGGCTTCGTCATCGCCGAGGAGGACCTTCGCCTGCGTGGCGGCGGCGAAATCCTCGGCACCCGCCAGTCCGGCACGCCGGGCTTCCGCGTCGCCAGGCTGGAAGTCCACGCGGCGCTGATGGAAGCGGCCCGCGACGACGCGAGGCGGATCGTCGACAATGACCCGGACCTCGCCACCCCCCGCGGCGAGGCGTTGCGGCTGCTTCTCTATCTATTCGGGCGCGACGACGCCGTGCGCCTGCTCAGGGCCGGTTGAGTGTCGCGTCGGCGCCGATCCGCCGACCGGCTTCGCCGATCGTCACCGGCTCCCCGGCCGATTCGGCTTGCTCTTCGTCGACTTGATAATCGGGGCTCACCAGCCCGGCCGAGATGACCAGCTTCGCCGCCTCTTCGACGGTCATGTCGAGGATCGTGACATCGGCCTCCCGGACGAAGAGCAGGAAGCCGGAGGTCGGATTGGGAGTCGTCGGCAGGAAGACGGACAGCATCCGCTCGCCTTCCCTGTCGAGGCGATGGCCGACCTCGCCGCGCGTGCCGGTGGCGACGAAGACGATCGCCCAGAGGCCCTTCCGCGGATATTCGATCAGCCCGACGGTCTGGAAGGATTTCGCCCGGTTGGAGAGCACCGTCTCGAAGATCTGCTTGAGGCCGCGATAGAGGTTCCGCACCACCGGCATCCGGCCAAGCAGCGACTCGCCCCAGGAAATGGCGGTGCGTCCAATCAGGTTGGCGGTCAGGAAGCCGAGCAGCGTGATGAAGAGGATCGCCACCACCAGGCCGAAGCCAGGCACCTTGAAGGGCAGATAGGTGTCCGGGCTGTAGGCGGCGGGGATGAACGGCGTCACCCAGGAGTCGATCCAGACGATGAAGGCCCAGGTGATATAGACCGTCAAGAACAACGGCGCCGCGATCACCAGTCCGGTCAGGAAATAGTTCCGGAACCGGTGCATGCCGCGGCTTCGCTTCGCCTGTTCGGCAAGCGATGGTTCCGGCGGTTTCTCACCGTCCGTCATATCCCGACCCTCCTCGGCCCGCGCATGGCGACCGGACCGGACCATTATCTAGCCAATGCGGGGGAAATGAGAAGCCGCAAATATCGGCGGCGACCAGCCGACGCGGCGGCTGAGGCAGGCGGTCCGGCGAAGGGCCGCTATTCCACGGTTACCGATTTCGCCAGGTTTCGGGGCTGGTCGACGTCGGTCCCCATGAAAACGGCGGTGTGGTATGCCAGAAGCTGGATCGGAACCGCATAGACCAGCGGTGTGATCGTCGATGGCATCTCCGGCAGGATCACCGTCTCCACCGCATCGATCGCCGCCGCATCCCGTCCCTTCGGATCGGTCAGGAGGATGATCCGTCCGCCGCGGGCCGCCACCTCCTGCATGTTCGAGACCGTCTTGTCGAAGATCCGGTCATAGGGCGCGATCACCACGACAGGCATGTTCTCGTCGATCAGCGCGATCGGTCCGTGCTTGAGCTCGCCCGCCGCATAGCCCTCGGCATGGATATAGGAGATTTCCTTGAGCTTCAGCGCGCCTTCGAGCGCGATCGGGAAGCTCGTGCCGCGGCCAAGGTAAAGCATGTTGTGTACCTTGGCGAGATCGCGGGCAAGGGCCTCGAGCTGCGGCTCGAGCCTGAGTGCCTGGCTCATCAGCCGCGGAATCTCGCTGAGCGCCCGGACCAGCCTTTGCTCGTCGATCTTCGAGAGGAAACCCCGCGCCTTGCCGGCGGCGACCGCGAGCGAGGCAAGGACCGAAAGCTGGCAGGTGAAGGCCTTGGTCGAGGCGACGCCGATCTCGGGACCGGCGAGCGTCGGCAAGACGAAATCGGATTCCCGCGCGATGGTCGATTCCTGGACATTGACGATCGCGGCAACCCGCTGCCCTTCGGCCCTGGCATAGCGCAGCGAGGCGAGCGTATCGGCCGTCTCGCCCGATTGCGACACGACGATCGACAGCCCGTTCGGCGCCAGCGGCTGCTCGCGATAACGGAATTCCGATGCGATATCGATGTCGACCGGCAGCCTGGCGAAGCGCTCGAACCAGTATTTGGCGACCAGCCCCGCGTAATAGGCGGTCCCGCAGGCGGTGATCGACAACCGGTCGAGCGAGGCGAAATCGATCTCGGCGCCGGCCAGCGTCCCGCACGCGCCCGCGGCGAAGTCGAGATAGTGGCCGAGGGTATGGCCGACGACCTCCGGCTGCTCGTAGATCTCCTTTGCCATGAAGTGGCGATGGTTGCCCTTGTCGACCAGGAGGCTGCTGACCAGCGCCCGGGTCGGCGGACGCTCGACCTTGGCACCCTCCGCGTCGTAGATCGTTGCCCCGCTGCGGGTCAGCACGGCCCAGTCGCCATCCTGGAGATAGGTCACCCGGTCGGTGAACGGCGCCAGCGCGATCGCGTCCGAGCCGAAGAACATCTCGCCGTCGCCGTAACCGATCGCCAGCGGACTGCCCCTCCGCGCCCCGATCATCAGGTCGTCCTCGCCGTCGAACAGGATCGCCAGCGCGAAGGCCCCTTCGAGGCGGCCGAGCGCGGTGCTGACCGCGTCGGCCGGGCCCATTCCCTGGTCGAGGTTTCGGCTCACCAGCTGCGCGATCACTTCGGTGTCGGTGTCGGTGGAAAAGACGGCGCCGGCCTGCTCGAGCTCCTCCCGGAGTTCGCGGAAATTCTCGATGATGCCGTTATGAACCAGCGCCAGGCGCTCGGTGGCATGCGGATGCGCGTTTCGCTCGGTCGGCGCACCATGGGTCGCCCATCGCGTGTGACCGATCCCCGAACGGCCGGAAAGCGGCTGGCTGGCAAGCCGGTCTTCGAGGTTTCGGAGCTTCCCCTCGGCACGGCATCGGGTCAGGTGGCCGTCTTCGAGGGTTGCGACCCCGGCGGAATCGTAGCCGCGATATTCGAGCCGCTTCAGGGCATCGACGAGAAGCGGTGCCGCGGGTCCGGAGCCGAGAATTCCTACAATGCCACACATATCGTTAACGCTCCGCTCGCCGGAATCGGATTCTGCGCCGCGAGTATTAGCGGGAGCGCGGGCGGCGAGAAATCACATCCTGTTTCCAGCCTTAACGCGCGACCGGCCCGACCGCCCGCGGAGGAATCAGGCGCGCCTAGCCCTTGCGACGCGCCTTCTTCGCGGCCGATCGCTTGCGGAACCTGGCAGCCCAGCCGGGATGGTCGGACTGCCGTCCCCGCGCCACGGCGAGCGCGTCGGGCTCCACGTCATGGGTGACGACACTGCCAGAGCCGACGTAGGCGCCGTCACCGATCGTCACCGGCGCCACCAGCGCGCTGTTCGAGCCGACGAAAGCGCCGGCGCCGATCTCGGTGTGGTACTTGAAGAAGCCGTCGTAATTGCAGGTGATCGTCCCGGCGCCGATATTCGCCGCCGCTCCGACATGAGCGTCACCGACATAGGCCAGGTGATTGATCTTGGCGCCCTCGTCGACGACGGCGTTCTTGACCTCCACGAAGTTCCCGACCCGGGCCCCGCCGCCGATGTCCACTCCCGGCCTCAGCCGTGCGAATGGCCCGATGACCGCTCCGCCGGCAATGGCCGCTCCCTCGATATGCGAGTAGGCGCGGATCGTCGCCGCGTCGTCGACCGAAACCCCCGGACCAAAGAAAACATGTGGTTCGACAACCACATCGCGGCCAATCCTCGTGTCATAGCTGAAGAAGACGCTGTCCGGATCAATCAGCGTCGCGCCGCCTTCCATCGCCTGCCGCCGTGCCCGGGTCTGGAAGAGGCGTTCAGCGACGGCAAGCTGCATCCGGGTGTCGACAC
>NZ_JAGRLA010000107.1 GCF_020442045.1 Bauldia sp.
CGCGCCATCCAGCGCGACCGCTTCGCCGAATACGGGATCGACGCGGTCTGCAACGGGCAGTGCTCGCCTTCGACGATCGAGAAGATCGTCGCGCTCGACGAGCCGGCGATCGCCCTCTTGAAGAACGCCGCCGAGGCGATGCAGCTTTCGGCGCGCGGCTATCACCGGGTGCTCAAGGTGGCGCGGACACTGGCCGACCTCGACGCCAGCGGCCCGGTCGGCCGCATCCACCTCGCGGAAGCCCTGAGCTACCGCGCAATCGGCGATATTCTCGCCGCCGCTGCTTAGGCAGCTCGGCGTCAGCCGGGCGTGAGGTCGGAGACGCGCACCGTCTCCGCCTCCTCTTTCGTCGGGGTTTCGGCCGTGTCGCTCGGGATTGGCGGGACGCTGCCGACCGATCCCGCACCAGATGGACGCGCATCCGTGCCGACGCACGCTCCTCATCACCGCGGACCATCGCCCCGGCGATCCGCTCCTGCTCAGCGAGCGACTCGGGCGGCAATTCGCATACCGCGCCGCGGCATCCCGTCGCCGCTTTTCGCCAGGCCTGGGGCTCAATCGACGAAGCGTCCGGGCGGCTACTTCACCGAGAAATCGAAATAGGTGTCCGGATAGGGCTCGTCGACGAGGGTGAAATGCCACCACTCGTAGGGATAGGGCTTGAATCCGTGACGTTGCATCACGCTCGACAGCATCAGCCGGTTGGCGCGCGCCTCGCTCGGCTGCTCCGGGTCATCCGGCCAGGAGCGCTCCGAGAAGAAGTCGAAGCCGGTTCCCATATAGACCTCGACCCCGGTGGGCAGGTCGACCAGCGTCAGGTCCGCGGTGGACCCGCGGGAATGTCCTGACTTTTCAGCGATATAACCCTTCGGAAAAAGCTCGCTCTTGTCGATCTCCGGATAGAATTCCGGCTTCATCCGGGTGTCGCCGGCATCTTCCGCCCAGCGCACGAATTCGGCGACCGCGCGGGCCGGTCGATAGCAGTCGAAGACCTTGAGGCCGAAGCCGAAGGGCTTGAGCGAACCCTGGACCTGGACCAGCGCCTCGGCCGCCTGCCTGGTGAGCAGGCAGACCGGCGCCTCATAGCCCTCGATCGGCTGGCCGACGAAATTGTAGTAGCCGGCGTAGCGCGCCTCGACCACGAGACCGGGCACGACATCCGCGACATTGACGAAATCCGCCGGCCGTTCCTCGGCATTCGCCGACGCTGTTGAAAGGGTCATGACAGCCAGAAAAAGGGTGAATGCACGCATGGGGGCGACTTCACCCCATTCGCCGCCCGCCCGCAAGCTGCTTTGCCGCCGGTGCCGGCGAACAGCTCAGCCGACCGATCAAACATTTGGAAAGCATGACCTGCCAGTCTGTCGTCACCCGCCCGGCCACTCCGGGACGGAGGAGGCAGACGCGACATGGCCCTTCCCGCACCATCCGATCAGGATCCGGACGCTCTCGAGCCGCGGCTCGAAGCCGTGATCGCCAGGGCGCGACGGACCGGGCCGGAGCCCGCCGCGCCGCCCGCGCATGGCCGGATGAACCCGGTCGCCGCCGGCCTCTTCGCGGCGCTCGCGGGCCTCGTCGCGCTCGTCGCCCTCGCGCTCGCCTATGTCGCCCCGGGCACGATGCCGCTCGCCGCTCCGATCGCCGTCATCCTCGGCGCGGTGTCGCTGTGGGGCGCCTCGCGCATCGACGAGAGCCGCTATCGCAGACACCTCGAAGCGCTCGGCCGGGAGAAGCTCGAGCTGGCAACGACGCTGGAGCGCATCGCCGACACGGCCTGGGAGCTTCGCGAGAACGAGGAGCGCTACCGCGGCCTGATCGAGGCGCAGGGCGACCTCGTCGTCCACCGCGACGCCAGCGGGCAGGTGACATTCATCAACACCGCCTTCCTCAAGGCGTTCGGCGTCGAGGAAGAAGAGGTGATCGGCAGGCCGCTGTCGCTGGCACCCCTCGAGGAAGCGCCGGCGGACGACCGGTCCTCGCCCGGTGACGTGGCGGCGCGCGACCTCAAGCTCGCCACCACGGATGGACCGCGATGGTTCGCCTGGGTCGATATCCGGATCCGCGACGAAGCCGGCATCCTCGGCCCGGTCCATTCGGTCGCCCGCGATATCACCGCGCGCAAGGAGGTGGAACTGGCCCTGGTCGAGGCACGGAAGAAGGCCGAGGCCGCGAGCCAGGCCAAGTCGCGCCTCCTCGCCACCGTCAGCCACGAATTCCGGACGCCGCTCAACGGCATTCTCGGCCTCAATGCCCTGCTGCTCGAGACCCGGCTGACACCCGTGCAGGAGACCTATGCCCGAGGCGTCCAGTCCTCCGGTGACGCGCTGCTCGGCCTGATCGACGACATGCTCGACTTTTCCAAGATCGAGGCGGAGCGACTGGACCTGCGGCCGGAATCGACCGACCTCGAGACGCTGCTCCAGGAAATCATCGAGCTGCTGGCGCCCCGCGCCCATGCCAAGGGCATCGATATCGTCGCCGATACCGCCGCGGACGTGCCGGGGCTGGTTTCCGTCGATGCGACGCGCCTTCGCCAGGTGCTGGTCAACCTGGTCGGCAACGGCGTGAAGTTCACCGACCATGGCGGCGTCACCCTCGCGGTCCGCGCGACGACAAGCGCCGCCGGCGGGGCGCGACTGGTCTTCACGGTCTCGGACAGCGGCCCGGGCATCGCGCCGCAAGACAGCGAGCGGCTGTTCAGCGAATTCGAACAGGCCGAGGCCGGGCTCAACCGGCGCCACGGCGGGGCCGGTCTCGGACTGGCGATCAGTCGCCGCATTGTCCGCCGCATGGGCGGTGACCTTACCGTCGAGCCGCGCGACGGGGGTGGCTCGGTGTTCCGCTTCGCGCTCGACCTGCCGGTCGAGAGTCCCGCACGTGACGAGACCCGCATTCTCGACGGGCGCCGCGTTCTCGTCGTCATGGCCGAGCACGAGGAGGCGCCGGCCATGGTACGGGGGCTCGCCCGGGCCGGCGCGGAAGCCAGCCAGGTGCCCAACCTGAACGCGGCGGTGGGTCTGGTCGGGGCCGCCGTCGCCGCCGGCCTTCCCTATCACGCGATCCTGCTCGACAGGCGGCTCACCGACGACGCCGCGGGGGCGCTCCGGCGGATCCACGAAGCGGCGGGCGCGAAAGTCAGCATCGTCGTGCTCATCGAGCCGGCCGGGCGCGGTGAGATCGAGGGCCTTCGCGCCACCGGCTATGACGCCTATCTGGTTCGACCGGTCCGGCGATCGTCGCTCATTCGCATCGTCAAAGAACTCGTCGCCACGCCGGGCGGTTTCCATGTTGACCCGGAGGACATGCGCGGACGCCCGGCCGAGACGCCGGGGCCGGCCCGGGCCAGCCTCGACGTCCTGCTTGCCGAGGACAACGAGATCAGCGCCCTCCTCGCCCGCGCGGTGGTGGAAGGCCTCGGGCATTCGGTGACCGTTGTCGAAAATGGCGACGCCGCGGTTGCCGAGATACGCGGTCGGGAGGCCCCGTTCGCGTTGATCCTGATGGATCTCCATATGCCGGGCCTCGACGGGCTGGCGGCGGCACGGGCGATCCGGGCCGATGAGGCGAAATCCGGCAGGGCGCCGGCACGCCTGGTCGCCCTGACCGCGGATGTCCTGCCGGAGACGCGGGCCGAGGCGCGGGCCGCGGGAATCGACTCGATTCTCGAAAAGCCGGTTTCGCCCGATTCGCTCCGCCGCCTCCTCACCGATTTGACGGAAAAGGCCCTTTCGGATTAGCCATATACGGCTTGGCTGTCACCAAACCGTAGAAAATCTGTGGTTTTTGTCGCGCGGTCGAGCGGAGCCGACGAGACGATTCGGCTTTGAAGACAACGGGTGGCCGACGGGTTATTATCGTCAGAATCGTTCTTGCCGAGGCTACCCCGACAGGCGATGCTGCGGGGACGGTGGGAACCATCCCTCAGGGAGGCGACATGGCTTATATGCCCCTGATGCCACAGCGATTCGCGGGCGGCATGATGCGTATGGCTTGGCGCCGTTTCGACCAGTCCGCCGCTTCATTGGGTCGGATCGGCAGCCTTGAGGTGCGGCTTGCCCGTTCCGGCGACGAGGTCAAGCAGGCACAACGGCTTCGCTATCGCATCTTCTACGAAGAGATGTCCGCGGTCGCCAATGCGCGGGCCGCGTTTTTCGGCCGCGATTCCGACCCCTTCGACAAGGTCTGTGACCATCTCCTCGTACTCGACCACGACACGATGGGGGCGCCGGAGATTGTCGGCACCTACCGGCTGCTGCGCCAGGAGATCGCCGAGAAGCGAAAGGGCTTCTACTCGGCCGGCGAATTCCAGATCGCCAGCCTCGTCAGCCGCCACACCCAGCGCTCGTTCCTCGAACTCGGCCGGTCCTGCGTCCTCAAGCCCTATCGCACCAAGCGGACGGTGGAGCTCCTCTGGCACGGCATCTGGAGCTATGTCCGCCAGAACGGCATCGACGTGATGGTCGGCTGCGCCTCGCTGGAAGGCACCGATCCCCGTCGTCTGGCGCCGCAACTCAGCTTCTTGCGCAGCTATGCGCCGACGCCGGAGGAATGGCGGGTAAGAGCCCTGCCCGGGCGCGGCATCTCGCTGGACGAGCTGGCCGGCGGCGAAGAGGTCAACAATCTCGCCGTCCTTCGCGAGCTGCCGCCGCTGATCAAGGGCTATCTCAGGCTCGGCGCCTACATCTGCGAGGATGCGGTGATCGACTGGCAGTTCGGCACGACGGACGTCTTCATTGTGCTGCCCGTGGAGCGGATCAACACCCGCTACATCAACTATTACGGCCCGGACGCCAGCCGCCACGCCGCCTGACGGGGGCGGCTCAGAGCCGCTTCTGCATGAAGACGAGGTCGAGCCACCGGCCGAACTTGGTGCCGACCTCGGGCATGCGTCCGGTCTCGACGAAGCCATGGGCCTCGTGCAGCCGGAGCGAAGCTTCGTTGTCGGCCGCAATCGCTCCGATCATCACATGCTTGCCAAGCACCGCCGCCCGCTCGATCAAGGCGGTGAGCAGGGCCGTCGCGATCCCGCGGCGTCGCGCACCTTCCGCCACGTAGATCGAGTGCTCGACGGTGAAGCGGTAACCCTCGAAGGCGCGGAAATCGCCGAAGGAGCCGTAGCCCACCACCTCGTCCGCGACGACGGCGACGAGCACCGGGTAGTCCTGTGCCCGGCGCGTCGCGAGCCAGGCGCGACGGTTGTCGAGATCGACGGTGGCGTCGTTCCAGATCGCGGTCGTGTTCGCCACGGCGTCGTTGTAGATGGCGAGGATTGCCGGCAGGTCGTCCTCGTCCGCCGCGCGAATGACAGTCGTCATCGCCAGGCCCCGAACCGGCCACCGACACGGAAGCGCGGTATCATTCCGGCTTCGCCAGTGCTTCCGAGGCCGGCAATTTCGCCGCCGGATCGCCGCCGTCCGCCGGCAAGCCGCCACCGAGCCCACCGACGGTCTTCTTCAATTCGCTTTCTTCCCTGGCGAAGTCCCCGACCCGGTCGGCGACGTCGCCCCAGCTCGGCGCCGGCTTGCCGCTGACCTGCTCCATCACGTCGCCACCGATCTCGCCGAGCCTGTGCTGCAGTCCGCCATCCTCGGCGAGCCACCAGACGCCGGCGACGCCGACCGCGACGATCGCGACGATAAGGATGCGGCGCATTCAGCTACATCCCGGGCTGCAGGCGAAGGCCGTCATTGACCTCGTCGACGATCTTCATCAGGTCGGTCCAGGACCGTACCATCTCCGACCGGAGCGAATCGAGATTCTCGACGCTGCCGAGATCGGAGAGCGCCGTCTCCAGTGAGCTCGCCATGTTGAGCGTGCTGGCCGCGGCGCCATAGACGCGGGCATTTTCCTTCAGTGCGTGGAAGAAGATGTCGAGATTCTCGGACTGGTCGCCCAGCCGCTTCATCACGTCGGCATGGCGCTCCGAGAAATAGCCCCAGGCGGCGACCGCCGCTTCGAGGCTGTGGATTTCCGCGTCATTCGCCTGGCGGGTGAGGCGGAGCTTCTCGATCTCCGAATGGGACAGCGTCTCGGAACGGACGTAGCTGTCGATCTCCTCGTTGCCCTGGCGGAGCGACGCGAGCCGGGCATTGGCGTCGGCGATGCGGAAGCCGACCTCCTGGCCGATGGCGTCGATGTCGGACAGCTCGGCATAGCGCCGCTCGAAGACCTCCGGAGCAAGCCTGGCGATCTGGTCGAAGGACTTGGCGATGGTCGATATCCGGCTCGCGACCTCGGCGATCTGCTCTTCGGTCACGGTGCCGGCACCGCTCACCATCTCGCGAATCTGCCGGGTCGCCTCGATATTCGCCTCCAGCGCGTCGAGGATGTCCGGAATGCTCGGATCGGCCTGGGTCGCCTCGATGCTCTTGCCGAGCGTCTCGCCGAGCAGCTTCAGCGCCTCGTCATGGGGGAGCGTCCCCGCCTTCTCGCGGATGATGCCGATGTCCTCGTCGGCCGCCCACGCCCCTTGTGCGAGGACCGGCGCCGACAACAGAGCCACGGCAAGCAGCGATACGCACATCTTCCACATGACAAAACCCCTCCCGACCGTTCTGGTTGGCGTCCCCGAGTGTGCCCCGCGAGTGTTGACACAATTATGGCGCTACCGGCGCGGTTATCAATCCAGGTAGCCGGCGAGCCGACGGATCGCGCAGAGCTGGGTCACCGCATCGGCGAGCCCCGGTACGGCCATGCCGGAGGGCGGCGCGGCGAGCTTCCGCTTGGCGGCGAGGATGCGCCGATAGGAGCGGTCGAGGGTCGATTCCGGCACCGCGCCCGCCGCGACGGCTCCCGAGACCCGGGCGATGACGCGATCGACCAGAGTGTTGTCGCCGGCACGCTGGTTGGCGAAAATCAGGACATCGGCGCCGGCCCGGACCGCCATCACCGCCGCTTCCTCCAGGCCGTAGCGGTCGGTGATCGCATCCATGCCAAGGTCGTCGGTGACGATCAGCCCCTTGAACCCAAGCCGCTGGCGGAGCTCCAGGGTGATCGCCCGGCGCGACAGGCTCGCCGGGCGATCACCGTCGGAAAAGCGCGGATGGATCAGATGGCCGACCATGATCATCGGCACCGCATTGTCCCGGATGAGGTCGCGGAATACCTCCAGCTCCTCGGGCCGCCACGTTCCGGTGACGTCGACCACGCGCTTGTGGGGATCGAGCAGCGCCGAGCCGTGGCCGGGGAAATGCTTGGCGACGGCGAGGACACCGGCCGCGGCATGGGCGCCGATGAACTGCAGGGCGAAGCCCGCCACCGTCGCGGGATCGACGCCGTAGCTCCGCCTCAGGCGGCCGATCGCCGGGCTTCGCGGATTGACGTTGAGGTCGACGACCGGGCCGAAATTGACGTTGATGCCGAGCGACGCCAGCTCCCGCGCAGCGTCGAGGTAGACCGACCAGGCATTGCAGAGCCCCTTCTGGGAGATGGTGCGCGCCGAGGACGGCAGTCCCTTGAAGCCCTGACGGCGCTTGAAACGCTGGATATAGCCACCCTCCTGGTCGGCGGTGACGAAAGGCGTCAGGCCGCCGCCAGCGGCGCGCATTGCGCCCGTCAGCCGCCGCACCTGTTGGGGGTTGCGGACATTGTGGCCGAAGAGGATGACGCCGCCGATCCGCCCATCGGCGATCATCGCCGCGACCCTGGACGGCCAGGGCTGACCCGGTTCGGTGCCGGGAAAGCCGACAATGATCATCTGGCCGATCTTGCGGGCGATCAGCTCCATCCGCCGGTCCGGATGCAGCCGGTCGGGATGGCTCCCCTCGACCACGACGCCCGGTGGCGGCTCGAGCAGCGAATGGCGCGGCGACGGCGCCCCGGCATGGGCCGGGCCGGCGACGAAGACCAGCGCCCACGCGAGCGCCCACGCCGTCCCGCGATATCGTCGGCGCGATCCGGACACGGCTAGTGCGCCTCGTCCCAGTTCTTCGCGGCGCCGGCATCGACGCGGAGCGGCACACTCAGCCAGACCGCCGGCTCGGCGGCCTTGGCCATGACGTCGGCGATCACCGGCATCGCTTGCTCCACCTCGTCCTCCGGCGCCTCGAAGACCAGCTCGTCATGGACCTGGAGCAGCATCCTGGCCTCGAGCTTCGCGGCGTCCAGCGCCGGCTCCATGCGGATCATCGCGCGGCGGATGATATCGGCAGCGGAGCCCTGGATCGGGGCGTTGATCGAGGCGCGATCGACGAAGGCACGCTCGGCAGCGTTGCCCGATTTCACCTGTGGGAAATGGATCTTCCGCCCGAACAACGTCCTCACGTAGCCATGCTCGCGGACATGGGCCTTCATCGCGTCCATGTAGCCGCGGATACCGGGGAAGCGCTCGAAATAGCGCTTGATATAGGCGCCGGCTTCCTCGCGCGGGATGGCGAGCTGGTTGGCGAGGCCGAAGGCGGAAATGCCGTAGATGATGCCGAAGTTGATCGCCTTGGCGCGGTTCCTGACCTCACGCGGCATGCCCTCGACCGGGACGTTGAACATCTCGCTCGCCGTCATCGCGTGGATGTCGAGGCCTTCGGCGAAGGCCTGCTTCAGCTCCGGAATGTCGGCGACATGGGCGAAGACACGGAGCTCGATCTGGCTGTAGTCGGCCGAGATCAGCTTGCGTCCGTCCCCGGCGATGAAGGCGGTGCGGATGCGCCGCCCGGCCTCGGTGCGGATCGGGATGTTCTGGAGGTTGGGCTCCGACGACGACAGCCGCCCGGTCGAGGTCGCGGCCAGCGCATACTGGGTGTGGATACGGCCGGTCCCGGCGTTGATGAAGCCCGGCAGCAGGTCGGTATAGGTCGATTTCAGCTTGGAAAGCTGGCGCCAATCGAGGATGCGTGCGGCGAGCTCTATTCCGCCCGCGGCCAGCTCGTCGAGCACATCGGCGCCGGTCGACCAGGCGCCGGTCTTGGTCTTCTTGCCGCCCGGCAGGCCGAACTTGCCGAACAGGATGTCGCCAAGCTGCTTCGGCGAGCCGATGTTGAACTCCTCGCCGGCGAGCTTGTGGATCTCATCCTCGAAGCCGCCGATCTTCTGGGCGAATTCTCCGGAAAGCCGCGAAAGGGCCTGGCGGTCGACGGTAATGCCGCGCTCCTCCATGCGAGCGAGCACCGGCACCAGCGGCCGCTCCAGCGTCTCGTAGAGATTGGTCATGTGCTCGGCGACGAGCCGCGGCCTGAGGGCCGTCCACAGGCGGAAGGTCAGGTCCGCCTGCTCGGCGACATATTCAGCCGCCTTGTCGACGGGAACCTGGGCGAAGGGGATCGCCGAACGGCCCGAGCCGACAATCTCCTTGCGGACGAGCGGCGCGTGGTCGAGCCAGCGTTCGCTGAGGTCGCCGAGCGCGGCGCTGCCCTTGCCGGCGTCGAGCGCGTAGGAGACGAGGATCGTGTCGTCGAAGGGCGCGAGCGCAATGCCCTGGCGGTCGAGGAAAAGGCCAAGAGGCTTGATGTTGTGGCCGAGCTTCAGCACCGAGGCGTCTTCGAACAGCGGCTTCAACAGCGCCAGCGCCGTGTCGAGTGGCACCTGGCCGGGCAGCAGGCCGGGATCGAGCAGGTCCGCCTCGCCGTTGCGATGGCCGAGCGGCAGATAGGCCGCCCGCCCCGGTCCGGTCGCGAAAGATAGCCCCACGAGCTCGGCCTGCATCGGGTCCGGCGACGTCGTCTCGGCGGCGATGGCGACATGGCCGGTCCCCACCGCTTCGGCGATCAGGGCCTCCAGGCCCGCTTGGTCGGTGATCGTCGCATAGGCCTTGAGGTCGAACGGAGCCGCCGTTGCCGCCGCCGCTCCGGCGACCGCCCGCGCGGCCGGCGTGAAGGCGCCGGAGTCGGCCCGTGGCGACGCCTTTTCCGGCTTCGCGGTGTCTTCCCTGGTTCCTTCCTCCGGCGCCGGCATCAGCTTCGCGGCATAGGTCGCGGCGTGGAGCTTGTCGGATTTCAGCTTCGGGTCGGCGTCGACCGCGTTCGGGTCGAGGCCCGAGGCTTCGGCGACGCGCTTGGTCAGCGTCGTCAGCTCCAGCGCCTTGGCGAAGGCGATCAGCTTATTGGCGTCGAAGTCGCCAACGCGGGTGGCCGCCAGCGGCACCTCGCAATCGACATGGCGGTCAAGGGTGACCAGCCGCTTGGAGAGCCGTGCCTGGTCGGCATATTCGATCAGCGTCTCGCGGCGCTTCGGCTGCTTGATCTCCCCGGCGCGGGAAAGCAGCGTTTCGAGATCGCCATAGTCCTTGATCAGCGCCGAGGCGGTCTTGATGCCGATGCCGGGAACGCCCGGTACGTTGTCCGAGGTGTCGCCGACCAGCGCCTGGACGTCGGTCACCTTTTCCGGCGGCACGCCGAAATAGTCGATGACGCCATCGATATCGAGCTTGCGCTCGGGCCGGTGGCCGGAGCGTCCCTTGATCCCCGATTCGAAGTCGTAGAAGAGGATCCTGTCGGTGACGAGCTGCATCAGGTCCTTGTCGGAGGAGATGATGAGCACCTCGGCGCCGGCCTTCTCCGCCTCGACCGCGTAGGTGGCGATCAGGTCGTCGGCCTCGAAGCCGGCCTTCTCGATCGGCTCGAGACCGAAGGCCGTCACCGCCTCGCGCATCAGCGGGAATTGCGGCACGAGGTCGTCCGGCGGCTCGCGGCGGGTCGCCTTGTAGTCGGGGTAGATCTCCTTGCGGAAGGTCTCCTCGGACTTGTCGAAGAGGATGGCGAGATGGGTCGGCATGATGCCGACCGCGCCTTCGCGGATGAACTGGTAGAGCTTGGTCGAGAACAGCCGGACCGCGCCGGTCGGCAGGCCGTCCGAGCGGTAGTTGTACTTGGCGTCCTGGTTGATCGACTGGAAATAGGCGCGGAAGACGAAGGACGAGCCGTCGACGAGGAAGACGTGGTCGCCGGGGCCGATCGGCGGATTCTTGAGCTTGGTCATGGGGGCGAATATGTCCGCCCGGCCGGCAAATGACCAGACCGAAGCGCGCCTCGTTCCGGGCCTACTGCCGCCCCGATGCCACCTCGCGGAGATACTGGTGGACGAAGGCGATGGCCATCGAGCCCTCGCCGACCGCAGCGGCTACCCGTTTCACCGGCCCGAACCGGACGTCGCCGCAGGCGAAGAAGCCCGGCAGGCTGGTTTCGAGCAGATAGGGATCCCGGTCGAGCGACCATTGGCCGGCCGCCCGGACGTCGGGGCCGGTCAGCACGAAGCCCCTGGGATCGCGCGCGATCTCGGCCGGCAGCCAGCCGGTCTCGGCATCGGCGCCGATGAAGACGAACAGCCCGCCGCAGGTCTCCTGGCGCGTCGCATCGCCGCCGCGCTCGACGATATCGATGGCGGCGAGATGATCGGTGCCGTGCACGCCCCTCACCTCGCAGCCGAGCGCGACCTTGATGTTCGACTTAGAGCGCAACTGGTCGATCAGGTACTGGGACATGCTTTTTTCCAGCGAATCGCCGCGTACCAGCAGCGTCACCGAACGGGCGTGATTGGCGAAGAAGAGCGCCGCCTGGCCGGCCGAGTTGCCGGCGCCGATCAGATGGATGTCGAGCCCCTGCATCAGCGGCGCCTCGCTGCGGGCGGCGCCGTAATAGATGCCCTTGCCGGTCAGCCGGTCGAAGCCCTCGACGACAAGCCGGCGCCAGCCGACGCCGGTGGCGATGATCGCGGTTCGCGCGATCAGGCTCTGGTCGCCGTCGAGGATCACCGCCCGGCGCTCCGCGTCGACCCTCACGGCGCGCCGGGTCACCACGATCTCGGCACCGAGCCGTCCGGCCTGGTGGAGCGCGCGATTCGCCAGCTCGTCGCCTGAAATGCCGTGGGGAAAGCCGAGATAGTTCTCGATCCGCGACGAGGTGCCCGCCTGGCCGCCCGGCGCCTGGCATTCGACGAGGATCGTCCGGAGCCCCTCCGAGGCGCCGTAGACCGCTGCGGCGAGCCCCGCCGGTCCGCCGCCGATGATCACCGTGTCATATTCGGCTTCCTCGGGCTCGGTATGGAGCCCGAGGCGCTCGGCGAGTTCGCGGAACGACGGGTTGGCCAGGGTCGTTCCGTCGGCGGTCTGAAGGACCGGGCCATCGGCATCCGCCGGCAGCGGTCCCTTCCATCGCGAGGCCGCATCCGCCTCGTCAGGCGTCACCCAGTCGAAGCTGATCTGGTTCCGGTTGAGGAATTCCCGGAACCCGAGGCAGGCATCGCCCCAGCGGCTACCGTAGAGCGTGACCTGGGGCGGACGCTGCTCGGCCGCCATCCCCTGGTACCCGGTCGGCCCGGTGATGCGGTATTCGGCGAGCTCACGGACCTTTCTTGCGAATTCAGGGGCGTCGGCCGCGAGCCGGGCATATTGCTTGGCATCGAGCCGCAACACGCGCGTCGGCTCGGTGGCGCGCACGCTGGCGATGAATTGCACCCCGTAGGTCAGCTGGACCTCGCCGTACATCTGGCCGGCCGGCCGTTTGAACATCGCCTGCTCGACGCCGTCGACGACCCGCGTCAGCTCGAGCTGCCCGGAAAGCACCGCGAAGAAGGCGGGATCCTCCCCCCGATGCGCGGCGTATTGGCCGGTTTCGAGGCTGATGTCGGCGGCGTGCTTGGCGATATCGGCAAGTTGCTCTGTCGAAAGGTCGGAAAAGAAAGGAAAGTCGCGAAGGTCGTCGGTGGTCAGCATCGTGCGTCCGGCAATCCACATGGGGAGGCAGTGGCCCGTCAGTGTTCCATGGAATGCCGCTGCGCCGAAATACTTTATGTCCGTCATTTCCACGATAAAGGCCGCGAACACCTGCCAGATCGACCATCGCGTGCAATCGCCCGCCTTTTCGTGCCGGCGATCGTTTCCCATCGGCGATTCACCGCGCCTTAAACCGACGCATCTAGCCTTCCCGGCAGACCGGCGGGTCAGTCGCGTTTTGTATGGAGTTAGCGGCAGGCATGGCGAGGAAGCGCCAGGGCGAGCGAATCGAGCCGAAATTCAGCACCAGCAAGGCTGCGACCCGGTCCGGGAAGGCACCGGCCAAGCGGCCGGCGAAGCCGCGCGCGGCCGCGAAGGCGGCATCCTCGAAATCGAAGGCCGCCGCCAGCCGGGCGAAGGCGCCGGCGCGAAAGGTGCCGGCAAAGCGGCCAGCCAGCGCTTCATCCGGCAAGACGACGTTCCGGCGCAAGGTCACGCGCCGCACCACGCGCCGAACCACTGGGCGCACCACCGGCCGCGGCACGGCGCGCCGCGGCTTCCTTGGCGTCATCGGCCGCACGGTCCGTGGCGTCGTCTACTGGTCGGTCGTCGCGACGATCATCGTGGTTGCCGGCATCGCGGGCCTCGTCGGCTACTCGTGGTCGAAGCTGCCGCCAAGCGCCGAATGGGCGCTGCCCGACCGCCCGGCGAATGTCCGCATCGTCTCCGCCGACGGCCGGCTGATCACCAACCGCGCCGACACGGTCGGGCAGACGCTCAGCCTCGAGGAGATGCCGGCCTATCTGCCGGAGGCGGTGATCGCCATCGAGGACCGGCGGTTCCGCTACCATTTCGGCATCGATCCGATCGGCCTCGTCCGCGCCTTTGCCGAGAACTTCTCGGCGGGCCGGATCGTCCAGGGCGGCTCGACCCTCACCCAGCAGCTTGCCAAGAACCTTTTCCTCACGCCGGAGCGCTCCTTCGAGCGCAAGATCCAGGAGGTGATCCTCGCCGTCTGGCTGGAGGCGAGCCTTTCCAAGGACGAGATCCTCGAGCTCTATCTCAATCGCGTCTATCTCGGTGCCGGCGCCTACGGCGTCGACGCAGCGGCGCGGCGTTATTTCGGCAAGTCGGCCCGCGACGTGAGCCTCGCCGAGGCGGCGACCCTCGCCGCCCTGCTCAAGGCGCCGTCGCGCTATTCGCCGATCGCCAACCCGAAGGGCGCCGAAGAGCGCGCCCAGCTGGTCATCGCCGCGATGCATGAACAGGGCTACATTACCGACCGCGAGGCGAGCCTCGCCATGTCGCAGGAGATCAGGGCGGTTCGCGACGTTGCCGGCGGCAGCGGCCGCTACGTCGCCGACTGGGTCATGGACCAGCTGCCGAGCTATGTCGGCGCGCTCGATACCGACGTGGTGGTCGAGACCTCGATCGACCTCCGCATGCAGTCCCTCGCCGCGAGCGCGCTCAACAAGACGCTGGCCGAGGATGGCGAGGCGCGGGGCGTCAGCCAGGGCGCCTTCATCGCCATGGACCCGTCCGGCGCGGTCAAGGCGCTGATCGGCGGTCGCGACTATGCGAAGAGCCAGTTCAACCGCGCCATCAACGCGCATCGCCAGCCGGGCTCCTCCTTCAAGCCCTTCGTCTATCTTGCCGCGCTCGAAGCCGGCATGGTTCCCGAAACCGTACGGATCGACGAACCGGTGTCGATCAACGGCTGGAAACCGGAAAACTACACCCGCAAGTATCTCGGGCCGGTGACGCTGATGTCGGCGCTCTCCCACTCGCTGAACACCGTCTCCGCACAGCTCGCGGCCGAAGTCGGCCCGCGCCGTGTCGCCGAGGTGGCGCGGCGGCTCGGCGTCGTGTCGCCGCTGCTGGCGACGCCGTCGATCGCGCTCGGCACGTCGGAGGTGACGCTCCTCGAAATGACCGGCGCCTTCGCCGCCTTCGCCAATGGCGGCGAGGGCGTCATCCCGCACGTCATCGATCGCATCCGCACGAGCGGCGGCGAGGTGCTTTACGAGCGGCAGGGATCGGGGCCGGGCAGGATGATCGACCCCTATTACGTCGCGATGATGAATGCGATGCTCCAGGACGTGGTGGTTCGCGGCACCGGAAAGCGCGCCGCGCTTCCCGGCTGGCAAGTCGCCGGCAAGACCGGCACCAGCCAGGATTTCCGCGATGCCTGGTTCATCGGCTATACCGGCGCGCTGGTCGCCGGTGTCTGGTTCGGCAACGACGATTCGAAGCCGACCAAAAAGGCCTCTGGCGGCAACGTGCCGGCGATCACCTGGCAGCGCTTCATGAGCGCCGCCCTCGATGGCAAGCAGCCGGTTCCGCTCCCCGGCACCTACCACTTCCGCGACCCGAACAACCCCGGCGGACTGACGGCGCCGATCGTCACCATCGGCGACGACGGCGAGGTGCTGACCGTCGTGCCCGAGACGACCGGCAGCATCGTCCGCCCCGCAAGCGCCCGGCCGGCCGAGCCGCGCAAGGGCTTCTTCCGCCGACTCTTCGGAGACTGACGACGCTACGAAGCCGGCTCAGGTTCCGACGCGATGGCGGGCAGGGTCTTCAGGTACGCGGCGATCGCCGCGATATCCTCGTCGGAAAGCATCGCGAGGTTGCGCTGGACCGGCGCCATGGTGCTGCCCACCGAATCGAAGTCGGGGGTGAAGCCGGTCTTGAAGAAGGTGACCAGGTCGTCCTCGCTCCACGAGCCGATACCGGTCTCGGGGTCCGGCGTGATGTTGGGGATGGTGCCGTCGCCTTCCGGCGCCGGGCCGCCGCTATAGGCGCGGTCGGCGATAGTCGCGCCGGCCATGTTGCGCGGCGTATGGCACTCGCCGCAATGGCCCGGGCCCTCGACCAGATAGGCGCCGCGATTGATCTGGTCGCTGGCTTGCGGATCGGGAATGAATGTGCCGTTCCCGGCGAAGGCGAGCTGCCAGAGCCCGAGGCCGCGGCGGATGTTGAACGGGAAGCCGAGCTCGTGGTCCGCGACGACGTTCTCGACCGGCGGAAGCGTGTCCATGAAGGCCTTGAGGTCGATGATGTCCTCGACCTTCATCCGCTGGTAGGAGGTATAGGGGAAAGCCGGGTAGAGGTGCACGCCGCCCTTGCCGACGCCGTATTTCAGCGCGCCGACGAAATCGGCCGTCGTCCAGGTGCCGATGCCGGTCTGCTCGTCCGGCGAGATGTTCGGAACGTTGAAGGTGCCGAAAGGCGTCGCCATCGCCAGACCGCCGCCAAGCTTGAGAAGATCGTCGCCGGTCGCATCGGGCGCGGCGTGGCACGATTCGCAGCCTCCGGCCCAGAACATCGTCTCGCCATTGGCAAGATCGGGGGTGTGGTCGGGAAGGTCCGCTTCCGCGAAGCTTTTCGGCGCGGTCAGGAACCACAGAATGACCGCCGCCACGACGGCCAGGACGACAACGGCAACAATCAGCCTGCGGATCACGGGGGCCCTCGCTCTTCGGTGTCGCCGGGCCCGAGCGCCCATGCCTCGCCAGGCATGATGGCAAGGTGTCGGCGAACGGGCAAGCGGCCCCGGGCAGCGGACGGGCGGTGGCCGCGCTTGCCTACCCCTCCGCCGCCTCGGCCGCGCGCACCCGCGCTCGCCTGGCGAGCACCCGGTAGAGCGCGTCCTTGGCACGTTCGGCGCGGCGCTTCTCCTCCTCCTGTACCTCGCGGAAGTAGGTGGCGATCTCGTAGTCGCTGGAATTGATGGCATCGCGGACATAGCGCTCGTAGGTCTCCGCCCCCTGGAGGGACGCTGACCAGGTTGTAGGTGGTGTCGCGGGTGCCGGTGATCTCCCTGCCCAAGCTCATGATTTCCTCCTCATCATGGCCGATCGGTCGAAACCCGGTGATCCTATCCCAATTCGCCACAACCCGGCCATTGGCGGTGGGAAACACCGGCCTCGCAAATCCGGCCGGTCGCGACTAGATTCCGGCCGATGGACCTTTCCGGCGCGGAAATCGAACGCTATGCCCGCCACATCGTGCTCGCCGATGTCGGCGGCGCTGGGCAACAGAAGCTGAAGCGGGCGCGGGTGCTCGTCATCGGCGCTGGCGGTCTCGGCGCGCCATTGATCCAGTATCTCGCCGCCGCCGGCGTCGGCGTGCTCGGCATTGTCGACGACGACCATGTCGCCCTTTCCAATCTCCAGCGCCAGGTGATCCACGATACGGAGTCGGTCGGCGCCGCCAAGGTGACGAGCGCCGCCGGGGCGGTTCGCCGGATCAATCCGTATGTCACGGTCGAACCGCATGCGCTCCGCCTCGATGCCGGCAACGCCGCGGACCTGATCGATCGCTACGACATCGTCGCCGACGGATCGGATACCATCGAGACCCGCTACGTCGTTTCGGACCAGTGCTTTCGCTCGCAAAAGCCGCTGGTGACCGCTGCGGTCGGCCAGTTCGACGGGTCGATCACGACGCTGAAGCCGTGGCTCGCCGGCCCCGACGGCAGGCCGAACCCCACCTACCGCTGCCTTTTCCCCGAAGCGCCGCCGGAAGGCCTCCTGCCGACCTGCGCCCAGGCCGGTATCCTCGGCGCCCTGACCGGCGTGGTCGGCTCGCTGCAGGCGCTGGAGGTTCTGAAGGAAATCCTCGGCATCGGCGAGGGCCTGGTCGGCCGGCTGCTGCTCTATGACGCACGGGCCGCCCGCTTCGATACGATTCGCTACGCCTGGAACCCCGCCAATCCGCTGAACGGCACGGCGTCTGCCGCGCCCTGACGCGACGCCGGAAAGCCGCCGCGGACGACATCGCGTTGAGACCTCCTTAACCACGCCCGCCGCAATATCGGCCCCTGTTTTGTTGCGTAACGCGTGGGGTGAATGCGATGCGAGGAGCGTCCCGGAAACGATCGGTCTTTCGGAGATTCGGCTGGAAGGTCATGGGCTTGGCGGGACTGGCCGCCGTTATCCTGACGATCCATCCCGCAACCAGCCCCCAGGCGGCGCCCAAGGCGTCACCGGGCGTCGAGCTCGGGCCGAGCGGCCTGCCGGTTCCCCGTTTCGTCAGCCTCAAGGCCAGCCGCGTCAATGTCCGCGTCGGACCGGGCGAGGATTACAAGATCGCCTGGGTCTTCGTGAAGCCGGGCCTGCCGATCGAGGTCGTCCAGGAATATGACAACTGGCGCAAGGTGCGCGACGCCGACGGCACGACGGGCTGGATATTCCAAAGCCTGCTCTCGGGGAAGCGGACCGCCGTGGTGGCGCCCTGGGCGGGTGGCGATCCCCGCCCGATCCACGCCTCGGCAACGCCCGGCTCGGCGATCACCGCATATCTCGAACCCGGCGTGACCGGCAGCGTCGAGCGCTGCTCGGCGGGCTTCTGCCGCATCGCAGGCAAGGGCTTTTCCGGCTGGATCGATCGCGAGCAGCTGTGGGGCGTCTATCCCGACGAGGATATCGAATAGGGCCGCCAACATCAAAAAGCCGGGCTCGACAAGGCCCGGCCCGCCGATCCTTCGCGAAGGGATCGAGCTAGCCGCGGATGCGCCGCAGCCGCACCACCACATCCACGCGGCTGATCTCATAGCCCTCCGGCGGCGTCGGGATGTCGTCGACACCCATCTGGCCGGGCGGGATGTCGATCACCCGCTCGTCATCCTCGATGAAGAAATGATGGTGGTTATCGGTGTTGGTATCGAAATAGGTCTTCGACCCGTCGACGGCGACCTCGCGCAGGAGACCGACGTCGGTGAACTGGTGAAGGGTGTTGTAGACCGTCGCCAGCGATACGGGGACCCGGCGGGCCATCGCCTCTTCGTGCAGTCCCTCGGCCGAAATATGCCGATTGCCGTCTCTGAACAGGAGCTCGGCGAGCGCCATGCGCTGCCTGGTCGGCCTTAGGCCCGCTTCCCTGAGCATCGTCCGGACAGGGGAACGGCCGTGCTCGCCGCCTTGGGTGAATGCGGTGTTTTCCATCGTTGTTTCCATCAGCCGCGCGGTTCAAGGCCGCCGGGTTTCGTGAACGCGCACGACTATAGGTATGCCATGCGCCAAACGCAATGAAGCCGCCATTTCTGATCTCCAAGGCCGGAAACCGCAATGTCGAAATGCATGACGCGTCGATCGGTCCGCGTCCGATCGCGGAACGCCGGCAGTTGCGGAATGCGACCAGCGCCCCGATATTGTGGCGGTAGCCGGCTTTAGATGTTAGGAAGGCCGCAACAGGTCGGCACGCGGCGGGGCGGAAGCGGCGGCCGGGGGGTCGGCCATTCGAAATCCAGAGACAGAGTGGGACATGCTCGACAGGATGGACACACGCTCATCGAGCTTCGATTACGAGGACTTGCTCGCCTGCGCGCGCGGCGAATTGTTCGGCGAGGGAAATGCGCAATTGCCGCTTCCGCCGATGCTGATGTTCGACAGGATCACCCATATCAACGAAACCGGCGGCGAGCATGGCAAGGGTGAGATTCGGGCCGAGCTCGACGTCAAGCCAGACCTCTGGTTCTTCCTTTGCCATTTCAAGGACGACCCGGTCATGCCCGGTTGTCTCGGGCTCGACGCGCTGTGGCAGATGCTCGGCTTCTTTCTCGGCTGGTTGAACCTGCCCGGCAAGGGGCGCGCGCTGTCGGTCGGCGAGGTGAAGTTTTCCGGAATGGTCCTGCCGACAGCCAAGATCGTTCAATACGGCATCGACCTGAAACGGGTGCTGAAGTCGAAACTGGTCCTCGGCATCGGAGACGGCTGGCTGAAGGTCGATGGCGAAACCATCTACCGGGCCACCGACCTCAAGGTCGGGCTGTTCAAGGGCGAGCCGAAGCCGGCGATCGGCTGAACATCGCCGAAGCGCGGCGGACGACGCCGCAGAACCGGCAACCAGACGGATAAAGGGAATCTGACATGAAGCGGGTCGTCGTGACGGGCATGGGGATCGTGTCCTCGATCGGCAACAACACGCAGGAGGTGCTGGCATCCTTGCGCGAAGGGCGGTCGGGCATCGTTCGCGCCGATCGCTACGCCGAACTCGGCTTCCGTTGCCACGTCCATGGCGCGCCGGATCTCGACGTCGAGTCGATGATCGACCGGCGCGCGATGCGTTTCCACGGCGGCGGCACGGCCTGGAACCATGTCGCGATGGACCAGGCGATCCGCGATGCCGGCCTCGAGGAGAGCGACGTCTCCAACGAGCGCACCGGCATCATCATGGGATCGGGCGGGCCTTCGACACGGACCATCGTCGCCGCGGCGGATGTTACCCGCGAAAAGGGACCGAAGCGCGTCGGGCCTTTCGCCGTGCCAAAGGCGATGTCGTCGACCGCCTCGGCGACGCTCGCCACCTGGTTCAAGATCAAGGGCCTGTCCTACTCGATCTCCTCGGCCTGCTCGACCTCGAGCCATTGCATCGGCAACGCTTACGAGACCATCCAGATCGGCAAGCAGGACGTGATGTTCGCCGGCGGCTGCGAGGAGCTCGACTGGACGCTGTCGGTGCTGTTCGACGGCATGGGCGCAATGTCGAGCCACTTCAACGACCGGCCGGAAGTCGCCTCGCGCGCCTATGACAAGGATCGCGACGGCTTCGTCATCGCCGGCGGCGCCGGCGTGCTGGTGCTCGAGGAACTCGAACACGCCAAGGCGCGCGGCGCGCGCATCTACGGCGAGGTCGTCGGCTATGGTGCGACGTCGGACGGCTATGACATGGTCGTGCCCTCCGGCGAGGGCGCGGTCCGCTGCATGAAGATGGCGTTGGCCAGCACTGACGGAAAAGTGGACTATATCAACCCGCATGCGACCTCGACGCCGGCTGGTGACGGGCCGGAAATCGACGCGATCCGCAAGGTTTTCGGCGGCGCCGATGCCAGTCCGCCGATCTCGGCCACCAAGTCGCTGACCGGGCATTCGCTGGGCGCGACCGGCGTCCAGGAGGCGATCTACTGCCTGCTGATGATGAACAACCGCTTTATCGCGGCATCCGCGCATATCGACGAGCTCGATCCCGAATTCGCCGATATGCCGATCGTCCGGGAGCGGATGGACGATGTCGAACTGAATACCGTGCTGTCGAATTCCTTCGGCTTCGGCGGCACCAATGCGACGCTCGCGCTGTCGCGATACGCGGGCTGAGAAGAGAACGGGCGGGGAGCGAAACGATGACAGCGGGCCTGATGAGCGGCAAACGCGGCGTCGTGATGGGAGTCGCCAACGACCATTCGATCGCCTGGGGCATTGCCAAGCAGCTCGCCGACGCGGGCGCCGAACTTGCCTTCACCTACCAGCCGCCGGCGATGGACAAGCGGGTCCGGCCGTTGGCCGAATCCGTCGGTTCGGATTTCGTCCTGCCCTGCGATGTCGATCTCGAGCCGGATGCCGACGATCCGGCATCGCTCGATTCGGTCTTCGCGGCGATTGCCGAGCGCTGGGGGGCGATCGATTTCGTCGTCCATGCCATCGCCTTTTCCGACAAGGCCGAGCTGAAGGGACTCTACGCCGATACCAGCCGCGCCAATTTCACCCGCACGATGGTGATCTCCTGCTTCTCCTTCACCGAGGTGGCGCGCCGCGCCGCGTCGCTGATGAAGGATGGCGGCGCGATGGTGACCCTGACCTATGGCGGCTCGACCCGGGCGATGCCGAACTACAACGTCATGGGCGTTGCCAAGGCGGCGCTTGAGGCGAGCGTCCGCTATCTCGCGGTCGACTACGGCGACCGGGGCATCCGGGTGAACGCCATCTCGGCGGGCCCTGTACGGACGCTGGCCGGCGCCGGGATCTCCGATGCGCGGGTCATGTTCAACTACCAGCGGGAGAACTCGCCGCTGCGCCGTTCGGTCGGCCTCGAGGAGATCGGCAATACCGCCGTCTACCTGCTGTCCGATCTTTCCTCGGCGGTGACCGGCGAGATCCACTTCGTCGATTCGGGCTACAACATCGTCTCGATGCCGCGGCTTGCCGGCCTCAAGACCCTGGACGAGCCCGACGAGAAGCCGCAGGCCGCGGCCAAGAACGGTGTGAGCCCGAACGGCAACGGCGAAGACGATCCGCCTTCCGCGCTGGGTCGCAGCGCGGCGGCCGAATAGCCGTCCTCGCCCGTCACCTCCTCAGGACTGAGCGGGATCGGACTGCGCTTCGCTGCCGGCAGAACCGGCACCTTCCGCTTCTTCCTTCTTGCCCGCATCCGCCGCTTCGGCCTTGCCGTCGTCATCATTGGCGGCGGCGGGCGGTTTCCTGGCCGCCTTGGCCACCCCGACCAGCGATGGGCGCAGCACGCGCTCGCCGATGACATAGCCGGTCTGCACCACGTCCGAGACATGACCGGCGGGCACCTCCGACGTCTCGGCCTCGTACATCGCCTGGTGGATTTCGGGATTGAATTTCGTACCCTTGGCGTCGATGGCCCGGACGCCGAACTTGGCCAGGCTCTGTTCGAGGCCGCGTTCGGTCACCTCGACGCCCTCGATCAGCGCCATCAGCGCCTTGTCGCCGCTCTCACGCTCGCCGGCCGGCACCGCATCGATGGCGCGGCGGAGGTTGTCGGCCACCGTCAGCATGTCGCGGGCGAAGGAGGCCACGGCATATTGGCGGGCGTCGGAGATCTCGCGCCCGGTGCGTTTGCGGAGGTTCTCCATTTCGGCAAGCGTCCGCACCAGCCGGTCCTTGAGGTCGGCGACCTCGGCGGCGAGGGCCGTCGCGTCGCCTCCGTCGGCGGCCGGTTTCTCCTCGGGCGCGTTCGCCTCGGGCGCCGCCTCTTTGTCTTCAGGCATCGGTCCTCTCAAGTCAGAAGGAACAGGGATTCAGGGCCCGATATCAGGCCTGGAAGACCAGAAATCAAGGAGGGCAGGCCCGCGCGGGCGGTATTTTCCGCCTTAGATCCGGCGCAATGCGACTTCTTCGATCCGGTGATTGGCGCCCTTGCGCAGGATCAGATCGGCCCGCGGCCGGGTCGGCAGGATGTTTTCCCTGAGATTGACGAGGTTGATCCGCTCCCACAGCCCCGCGGCGAAAGTCGTCGCCTCCGCCTCCGAGATCGAGGCATAGCGGTGGAAATAGGAATCGGGATTGACGAAGGCGGTCTGGCGCAGCTTGAGGAAGCGCTCCAGATACCAGGCGCGGATCACCTCCTCGTCGGCATCGATATAGACCGAGAAATCGAAGAAATCCGATACGAAGGGGACGGCGTTGCCGTCCTTCGGCAGCCGCGAGGTCTGCAGCACGTTGAGCCCCTCGATGATGAGGATATCGGGCCGCTCGACCACGATCGTCTCGCCCGGAACGATGTCGTAGGTCAGATGCGAATAGACCGGCGCGGTGACCCTCTGCTTGCCGCTCTTGACGTCGTTGAGGAAGGCAAGCAGCGCCGGCCGGTCGTAGCTTTCCGGGAAGCCCTTGCGCTCCATCAGCCCTTCGCGCTTGAGGACGGCGTTGGGCAGCAGGAACCCGTCGGTCGCCATCAGGTCGACCTTCGGCGTGTTCGGCCAGCGGCGGAGCAGCGCGCGGAGCAGCCGCGCCGTCGTCGACTTGCCGACCGCGACCGATCCGGCGACGCCGATGATGAAGGGCATCACCCCGTCCTCGTCGCCGAGGAAGGTCCGGGTCGCGGCGTAGAGATTCTGGATCGCCGCCACGTAGAGGCTGAGGAGCCGCGAAATCGGCAGGTAGATCTGGACGACCTCGTCGAGGACGATCGGGTCGTTGAGGCTCTTCAGCCGCTCGACATCGGCTTCGTCGAGGGTCAGCGGCGTGTCGGCACGCAACCGTGCCCAATCCTCGCGGGCGAAGACGCGATGCGGCGAGACCGCGGACGGCGACTGCTGGTCCATCATTCCGCGTCCCCGGAGGTTGCGCGGGCGGCCTTTTCGGCAAGGCCGGATTGCCCCGTCCGCCGTTCCAGCTCGGCCATGACCGACGACAACGCCACGCCCCGCGCCTCGAGCATCACCAGGAGATGGTAGAGCACGTCGGCGGCCTCGCCGGTCAGCGCCTTGTCGTCCTCGCCGACGGCGGCCAGCGTCGCCTCGACCGCCTCCTCGCCGAACTTGCGGGCGCAGCGGGCGACGCCCTCGCCGACCAGCCTGGCGGTATAGGAGCCGGAATCGCCGGAGCGGGCGCGGTCCGCGATGATGGCGGCAAGATCGTCAAGGGTGAAATCGGTCATCGTTTGCCCATCAGCTATTCCGACGCGGTCCGCGACGCGCGGCCTCCGCCTCCCCCTTGTAGGGGGGGCCGGATTTCCCCGGTTTGCGTCAGCGAACCGGCGTTGGAAATCCGGGAGAGGGGTGACCCGCCAGCGGCCGGCCGCCGAAGCTTCACGAAGCCTATCGTCTCGCTTGTGCGCAACGCAGGCGCGCAAAGAGACCCCGCTCCCCGCTTCTCCAGGCTCGCATTCCGCTCGCCAAGCGAAACGGCTCTCCCCCACAAGGGGGGAGGGGGTGTGAATGCCAGTCGCATCCGCGTCATCACTCGGATCTCAGCCATCCAGCCGCACCGGTACGCCGAAGGCGGCCATGTGCTCCTTCGCCTGGTGGATCGAATAGGTCCCGAAATGGAAGATCGAGGCGGCGAGGACCGCCGAGGCATGGCCTTCGGTGACCCCTTCTACCATGTGGTCGAGGGTGCCGACACCTCCCGAGGCAATCACCGGTACCGGCACCGCATCGGCGATCGTCCGGGTCAGCGCGAGGTCGAAGCCATCGCCGGTGCCGTCGCGATCCATCGAGGTCAGCAGGAGCTCGCCGGCCCCGAGGCGCGCCACGTCGATCGCGTAGTCGACGGCGTCGATGCCGGTCGGCGTGCGCCCGCCATGGGTGAAAATCTCCCAGCGCGCCGGCTCGCCCTCGCGGCTGACCTGCTTGGCGTCGATGGCGACGACGATCGCCTGGGCACCGAACTTCTCCGATGCCCTGGCAACGATGCTGCGGTCCTTCACCGCCGCCGTGTTGATCGAGACCTTGTCGGCGCCGGCCAGCATCAGGGCGCGGACATCCTCGACGGTGCGCACGCCGCCGCCGACCGTCACCGGGATGAAGCAAACCTCGGCGGTGCGCGCCACGACATCGAGGATGGTGCCGCGCTTCTCGTGACTAGCGGTGATGTCGAGGAAGCAGAGCTCGTCGGCGCCGGCGGCGTCATAGGCGGTCGCCGCCTCGACCGGGTCGCCGGCATCAAGCAGATCGACGAAGCGCACGCCCTTGACGACACGGCCGTCCTTGACATCGAGGCAGGGAATGATCCGGGTCTTCAGCATGGCATTCCTCAGATCGCATCGGCGGGCGGTGGCGTCGGCTTCCGTCGTCCGGTCACCAGCAGGATGATGGCGACGACCACCCAGCCGAGCAGCGCAATTGCGCCAATCGGGATCGTAGCGATCATCAGCCAGCCCATCATGCCCATCGTATAGAGCGTCTCGCCGATATCCTTGCCGTCGACGATGCAGGGATTGACCGCGCCTTCATGGAGCACGCAACCGTGCGAGTCGGCGATACTGCCTGCGATCATCACCGAGGCCATCGGCGCGAGCATCACGACGAGGATCACGGCAAGCACGACCAGCATCACGACCCACCGCATCCGCATGGCCCAATATCCTCATGCCGCCTCGGCGATCAGCGCCAGGGCCTCGGCCGGATCGAGGCGTCCGTCGTAAAGCGCCCGGCCGGAGATCGCGCCCTCGAGGATCGCGCAATCCGGCTCGAGCAGCCGCCGGATGTCGTCGATCGAGGCGAGGCCGCCGGAAGCGATGACCGGGATCGAGACGGCATTGGCGAGCTTCAGCGTCGCCGCGATGTTGAGACCGGTGAGGATGCCGTCGCGGTCAATGTCGGTGTAGACGATCGCCGCGACGCCGGCATCCTCGAAGCGCCGCGCGAGGTCGATGACGTCCATCTCGGTCACCTCCGCCCAGCCGCTCACCGCGACCTTGCCGCCGCGCGCGTCGATGCCGACGGCGATCCGCCCGGGATGGCGCATCGCGGCCGAGCGCACGAGGTCCGGATCGCGGACCGCGATGGTGCCGAGGATGACGCGGGCGATGCCCTTGTCGAGCCAGCCGTCGATCGCCGCATGGTCGCGGATGCCGCCGCCGAGCTGAACCGGGATGTCGACCGCGGCGAGGATGGCGGAGACCGCCTCGCCGTTGACCGCGCGGCCGGCAAAGGCGCCGTTGAGGTCGACCACGTGCAGGCGCTCGAAGCCCGCGGCCGCGAAGGCGCCGGCCTGCGCGGCCGGATCGCTGCCGAAGACGGTCGCCTTGCCCATGTCGCCCTTTTCTAGGCGCACGCACTGGCCGTCCTTTAGGTCGATGGCGGGGTAGAGGATCATGACCGGATTTCCGCGGAGTCCTAGCGGTGGATCTCGACGAGCAGGACCCACGCGTCGGCGACCGCCTTGATGACCGAGAAGACGACGGCACCGGCGACCCAATAGAGGCCGGTCGGATCGCCGAAAACGAGGAGCACGCCGCCGATTATATAAGGCAGCGCTGAGCCGGCAAACAACACTGCATTCGCCGCGAAGACAAGCGTGCTCTGGTGGCGCGGCGCACGGGCGAGCACGAATTCGATCATCGTCCCTGCCGCGAGCACGACCGCCCCGATCACCAGCGCCTCCACGCCCAGGACCGCCGGCGGCTGGCGCGGGATCAGCATCAGCGCGGAGATCACCAACCCCCCGAGGAGCAGCAGGATCGCAAGCATCGCACGATCCGGCAGCCCTGGCGCCGCCAGGATGCGCTCCAGGTTGATCGAGATCGCCACGAAAAGCAGCCCGGCCAGCGCGGCCGAGGCGCCGAGTTGCCCCAGGAAGAAATCGTGCCAGCCCTCCGCTATGGCATCCATGTCAGGAAATTCCCCACCATGGCCAGCCCGAGCTTCTGGCTCTTCTCGGGATGGAACTGGGTGCCGGCGATATTGCCGCGGGCGACGATCGCCGTCACCGGTCCGCCATAGTCGGCGACGGCGATGACGTCCGCCTCGTTGTCGGCAACAAGGTGGAAACCGTGCAGGAAATAGGCGTGCCAGCCCTCGGGACCGAGGTGGATGCCTTCGAGCAGCGGATGGGCGGCGCGGCCGCCGAGCGTGTTCCAGCCCATGTGCGGCACCTTCAGCGCCGGGTCAGCCGGCTCGACGGCGCGCACCTCGCCGGGTATCCGGTCGAGCCCCGGCGTCACCGCATGCTCGATGCCGCGCGTCGCCAGAAGCTGCATGCCGACGCAGATACCGAGGAACGGCCGCCCGCGCCGGTCGATCGCCTCGTCGATCGCCTCGCCCATGCCGGGGATCGCATCGAGGTTGCGACGGCAGTCGGCGAAGGCGCCGTCGCCGGGAAGGACGATGCGATCGGCGCGGGCGACGGTCTCGGGATCGGAGGTTACCGTCACGGTCTCGCCGAGGCCGAGCTCGCCGATCATCCGCTCGAAGGCCTTGGCGGCGGAGCGGAGATTGCCGGCGCCGTAGTCGATCAGCGCGACGGTCATCGCGCCTGTCCCGGGCTCGGGAAAAGCCCGACGATCTGCGGATCGCCGGACGCGCGGCGGACCGGCTGGCTCTTCGCTGCTGGTGCCTGCGTTGGTGGTGCCGGCGGCGGCGTCTCGCCAACCGGCTCCGGCGTTGCATTGGACGTCACGCCGGCCGCGCCGTCGCCCTGCCAGGTGGCGAAGAAGCGGCGTTCCGCCTCCTCGATGCCGCGCCCCTCGGCGAGGCCGATCAGCCGGTAGCCTTTCCGCTCCAGCGTCCAGCGGCGAAGGCCGTTCGCCTCCAGCCCATAGTAGACGCGGCCGAGCACATAGATGCCGCCGACCACCGCGCCGCCGAACGGAGCGAGGAAGCCGAGCAGCACCAGACCGAGGATCGCGAGGCACAGCACCACCCACAGCCGCCGGTAGATCGTCCAGACCAGCGGGATGATCAGGGCCGGCCAGCAGAAGCCGTCCTTGATCGCCACGAAGGCGGTCGGATCGTCCGGACGGCGACCGGCCGAAGGCGCGTGGATTGTATAGATCGCCATTGGCTCCGTCAGCCGGCGAGGCTGCCCTTTGTCGAGGGGATGCGATCGCCCTGCCGCGGGTCGAGCGTCACCGCGGCGCGCAGCGCCCGCGCCAGTGCCTTGAAGCAGGTCTCGGCGATGTGATGGTTGTTCAGCCCGTAGAGCGTCGCGATATGGAGCGTGATCCCGGCATTCTGGGCGAAGGCCTGGAAGAATTCGCGAAAAAGCTCCGTGTCGAAGTCGCCGACCTTCGGCCGGCTGAATTCCACGTCCCACACGAGATAGGGCCGTCCCGACACGTCGATCGCGCAGCGGGTCAGCGTCTCGTCCATCGGCAAATGCACGTCGGCATAGCGGCTGATCCCGGCCCGGTCGCCGAGCGCCTTGGCGACCGCCTGGCCGAGCGCGATGCCGACATCCTCGGTGGTGTGGTGCTGGTCGATATGGAGGTCGCCCTTCGCCTTCACGTCGATGTCGATCAGGCTGTGCCGGGCAAGCTGCTCCAGCATGTGGTCGAAGAATCCGATACCGGTCGCGATTCCGGCCTTGCCGGAGCCGTCGAGCATGACGGTGACCGCGATATCGGTCTCTTTGGTCTTGCGTTTGATCGTCGCCTTGCGCATCGGGCGCCTTCCTTGTTGCGCCGGCCTTGTATCAGGGCTTCCCTGATGTTGCCATAAGGACATCGCGCCAGCCCGTCAAACCCGCCGATTCCCGAGGCTTTGGCCGGCCTCTGGGCGACCGGCCCGGCAAAAACCGGCCCCCCGGCTTTGCACCCGGCCGGGTGGCGCTTACATAAGGGCCATTCGGAGGTGTCCTCCACCTCGCGAAACGGGGGCCGTCGCAGGGCTTGTCGAAGCCTGCCGCGGCCTGCTGCATGAAGGAAGACTGCGTTCCATGAGTGATTCCGCGACGACGTGGCATGGCACCACCATTGTCAGCGTCCGCAAGGGCGGCAAGGTGGTGATCGCCGGCGACGGACAGGTTTCCGTCGGCCAGACCGTCATGAAAAGCAATGCGAAGAAGGTCCGCCCGCTCGGCAAGAGCGGCGTCATCGCCGGCTTTGCCGGGGC
>NZ_JAGRLA010000108.1 GCF_020442045.1 Bauldia sp.
ATGCTCTCGGGCGAAGTCGCCAAGCGCTATGGCTTCGACGGCCTGCCCGAGGACACGATCGCCATCAAGCTGACCGGAACCGGCGGACAGAGCCTCGGCGCCTGGCTGATGTCGGGGGTCAGCATGGAGCTCGTCGGGGAAGCCAACGACTATGTCGGCAAGGGCTTGTCCGGTGGCCGCATCGTCGTTCGTCCATCGGACGATTCCGGCATCGTTCCGGAGGAATCGATCATCGTCGGCAACACCCTCCTCTACGGCGCCATTTCCGGCGAATGCTATTTCCGTGGCGTGGCCGGTGAACGCTTCGCCGTCCGCAACTCGGGCGCCGTGGCGATTGTCGAAGGCGCCGGCGACCATTGCTGCGAATACATGACCGGCGGCGTCGTGGTCGTGCTCGGACGCACGGGCCGCAACTTCGCGGCGGGCATGTCGGGCGGGATCGCCTATGTGCTCGACGAAGACGACACATTCGTCAGCCGCTGCAATATGTCGATGGTCGAGCTTGAACCCGTGACGGAGGAAGACGACCTCCTCGAGCGCCTCCAGCACCAGGGCGGCGACATCGAGTATAAGGGGTTGGTCGACGTCATGTCGGACCTCAGCCGTCACGACGCCGAGCGGCTTCGCCTGCTGATCGCGCGTCATGCTCATTTCACCGGTTCGACGCGGGCTGGGCAGATCCTCGATGGGTGGGCGGACTACCTGCCGAAATTCCGCAAGGTGATGCCGGTCGAATACCGGCGCGCGCTGGCGGAGCTGGAGCGGCAGCAGCGCGAGGAAGAACCTCTCATGGCGGCCGCCGGGGAATGAAGGCGGGAAGCGGCGAAACCGACTCCGCCGCGTCCTGCCCCACGCCGGGATCATTGCATCCGGCGGTCGATAATCGCGTTCATGGTGACTCGGACCATGGATGTTTGTATTGGGGGCAGTTGTCGGAACCCGGTCCCAGGCCCGGGTTTCGTGGAATTGCCGATTGAGCGTGGAAAGCTGACGTGGGCAAGGTAACGGGTTTTCTTGAGATCGACCGGCACGACCGGAGCTACGAGCCGGCCGCCGACCGTGTGCGCAATTACCGCGAATTCGTCATTCCCCTGTCCGAGGAAGCCAATCGCAACCAGGCGGCGCGCTGCATGGATTGCGGCATCCCCTATTGTCACAATGGCTGCCCGGTCAACAACCAGATCCCGGACTGGAACGATCTCGTCTATCACGGCGACTGGCAGGAAGCCCTCCGCAACCTGCTTTCGACCAACAACTTCCCGGAATTCACCGGCCGTATTTGCCCGGCGCCGTGCGAGGCGGCCTGCACCCTCAACATCATCGACAGCCCGGTCACCATCAAGACGATCGAATGCGCGATCATCGACCGTGGCTTCGCGGAAGGCTGGGTCACGCCCCAGCCTCCGGCGAAGGAGACGGGTCGTTCGGTCGCCGTCGTCGGTTCGGGACCGGCCGGCCTCGCCTGCGCCCAGCAGCTCCGTCGCGCCGGCCATGCGGTCCACGTATACGAAAAGAACGCCACCCCTGGCGGGCTGCTGCGCTACGGCATTCCCGACTTCAAGATGGAAAAGAGCAACGTCGCCCGCCGCGTCGCGCAGATGGAGGCGGAAGGCGTCGTCTTCCATTGCAACATCCACGTCGGCGTTGAGCTGGAGATCGGCGAGCTCGTCGCCCGGCACGACGCCGTCGTTCTCGCCGGCGGCGCGGAAAAGCCGCGGGATCTGCCGGTACCGGGGCGCGATCTCGACGGCGTGCATTTCGCCATGGAATTCCTGCCGCAGCAGAACCGCCGCGTCAGTGGGGAGCCGCTTGGCGAGGTCACCCCGATCCTCGCCGGTGGCAAGCACGTCGTCGTCATCGGCGGCGGCGATACCGGCTCCGACTGCATCGGCACGTCGATCCGCCAGGGCGCCCTTTCCGTCACCCAGCTCGAGATCATGCCGCAGCCGCCGGTCAGGGAGAACAAGATGCTGACGTGGCCGGACTGGCCGCTGAAGCTTCGGACCTCGTCGAGCCAGGAGGAAGGCGCCGAGCGGGATTTCTCGGTTCTCACCCAGAATTTCGGAGGCAAGGACGGCAAGGTCACCGCGCTGAATTGCATCCGCGTCGACGAGAAGATGAAGCCGATCGAAGGGTCCGAATTCGCCATCAAGGCCGACCTCGTCCTTCTCGCCATGGGCTTCCTCGGGCCGGTCCAGGACGGCATGATCGACGCCCTCGGCATCGAACTCGACAAGCGCGGCAATGTGCTTGCCGACACCAATGCCTATCAGTCGAGTCGCGACAAGGTCTTCACCTGCGGCGACATGCGGCGCGGCCAGTCCCTGGTCGTCTGGGCGATCCGCGAGGGACGTCAATGCGCCCGCTCGGTCGACAAGCACCTGATGGGCGAGACGCTGCTCCCCCGATAGGGACGGATAACCTTTCGCTAACCAAGACGCGGTTACCAATGGGTAAAGCCCATAGGACCGCGTCATGGCGAAGAAAAGCACGCGAAAGACCGCTACCGGACCGTCCGGCGAGAAGAACGGCCCGGCCGATGTGAAGGCCGGGGCACACGCCGAGGCAGGGGCGGAGCCCGCGCCCGGCGCCGAGGCGCCGAAGGTCGAGGCCACCGAAGCTCCCAGGCCCGGCGAAGCGCCGGACGCGAAGACGGTGTTGGCTGCCCCGAGAAACGAGCCGGCAATGTCGCCGGAATCCGCCGAAGCCGACAAGACCGGCGCACCGCCAGAACCGGCGAAACAACCGGAAATCCCGGTGTCCGCCGCCCTGATGGCTGCGGCAATCGCCAATCGCCGCCGCTTGGCCCGGTGGCTGAACAGCCGTGCGGCCGTGGTCGCCGTCGCGGCCGGACTGGGAGCCGTCGTCGGATCGGTGGTCTCCAGCGGTCTCGGCCAGGCCATCGCCATCGTCACCAATGACGGAGGCTCCGAAAGCGCCCTCCGCGCCGGCATTGCCCGGCTCACGACCGAGGTGGCTTCGCTCAAGGCACGGCTCGCGGGTTCGGACGACGCCGGTGCAACGCAGCGACTGCTGGCTGGCGCCGACATGGCCGATGCCGGCGATCCCGCGCTGGTGTCGCCTGAGATCACCGGCTCGATCGGGGTCGCTTCGCCTCCGGTCGCCGAGGGCTGGACCCTGTGGCGGGTCCGCAACGGGCGCGCCCTCGTCCAGGGCGACAGCGGCTATTTCGAGGTTGCGCCCGGCTCACGGCTTCCCGGTCTCGGCCTTGTCGAGCGAATCGCGCCCCATGGCGACGGTTGGGCGGTCGAGACCCGCGGCGGCCTGATCCTGCCGCGAGGATAGGCGCCGCCCCTTCGAAGCGGCTATTGCGAGGACTTCGAGACCGGCGTCAGCACCGCGGCGCCGTCTCCCTGGCCCTCTTCGCCGACAAGCGCGGTCTCATCCATGGCATCGGCTTCCTCGGCGGCCTCGGGCGCTATGAAGACCGGGCTCTCGCGGCTCGACGGCGGCCAGGCGAAGTCATCGATCCGTCCCACCACCGTCGGCGGCGCCTCGCCCTTGACGATGAGCCGGTATTGCGGGGTCTCGTCCTCTTTCGCGAGGGGCTCGTCGTCGAGCTTGGGCAACGTCAGCGCCTTGCCGCTGACCGGGTCGAAGATGACCGGATCGGGCTCACCCGCCAGTTCGCCGCTGCCACCGGGCAACGGATCGGCCAGCGACAGGACCGGCCCGACCAGCCGCTTCTTGCCGTCCGGCCCGATCTCGATCGTGCTCGACAGGGTGACGGAGGCGAGGATGTCGATCGCTCCGGCTCCGAAGCCGGTCTCGCGGCGGATGTCGCGTTCCACGTAATAGGCCAGCTTCAGCTTGCCGGCGCTGGTATAGTTCACGCCGTCACGCGTGCGCAGCGCCTTGACCTGGCCGTCGATATCCGGACCGCTGGTGATGAATTGGCCACTGGCGTTGGTGAAGCCGTTCCACAGGTCGACATAGTGGCCGCCGGCCTTCTCCACGGCCGGCTTGTAGAGACCGTTGAAATAGGCCATGTCAGCCGTCGCCTCCGTCCCGCGCAGCGGCGGCAGGCTTACCCAGAAGAACGGCCGGCCATAGATGTTCAGCGTGTCGACCAGGCCCGCCACCCGCTGGCTGTAGATTTCCTCCCACTTTTCGGAACCGACGGGATAGGTCTCCTCGCCGGCGGCGATTTCCTTGCGGTCGTTTGCGCCGAGGGCAACCACGACGACGTCCGGCGACTCCTCGTTGAGGATTCCCAGGATCTTCTGGTTCCAGTCGAAGTCGTCCTTGGCTACCAGGCCCGACGAGCCGTCGGTCCGCTCGACGACCGCGAGCTTGGTCTCCTTGGCGAGCGCCTGATCGAGGCCCCAGGCAAGCCCGGAAGCCAGATAATCGCCGACGATCAGGATCTTGTGCGCGTTCTCGTCCTTCTCGACGACGTCCGCGGTCTTCACCGCCGGCGCCGCGGTGGTCGTCCGCCTCTTCTGCGACGAGGAGGTCGACCTTCGCTTGACCGGCGCGGAAGACTTCTTCCGGACAACCGGCGCCCGCTTCGTCTCGGTCTTCTTCCGCGAGCCGAACAGGCGTTCGAAGAGCCCCGGCCGCTTCTTCTTGGCCTGGGCAAGCTGGATTTCCTGCGCGACCGCGGGCGTTACGTCGGGCAACACCACCGCGATCGCGATCAGGGCGACAATCAGCGCGAATATCAGCTTCCGGGGTGCCAACAAGTAACCGGTATCCAGTTCCGGCCGGTTCGACCCGGCTCCCAACAATCGCCCCGGCTAGACTATCGGCTGGCCTCCAGACGCTGCAAGACCATTACCGAGTCGACGCCGTCCGGGACAAGGCCGACCTTCATCTGGTAGTCGCGAATCGCATTGCGGCTGCCGCTGCCGATCTTACCGTCGATTGGGCCATCATAATGGCCGCGGGCGGCCAGGAGCTTCTGCAGCTTCTCCTTTTCCGCGGTGGTCAGCGGCCGTTCGTTCCGGGGCCACGACGCCTCGAACGCATCGCCGCCGCGCAACCGGTCCGAGAGATGGCCGACGGCCAGCGCGTAGAAGTTCGAGTTGTTGTAGCGCTTGATGACGCTGAAGTTCTTGATCAGCACGAAGGCCGGCCCCTGGGCCCCGGCGGGTACGAAGAGGGTCGCCGAGTCGCCCTGCCGCGGGAAGTTCTTGCCGCCGACCCTGTGGACGCCGAGCTTCTGCCACTCGCCGAGCGAGCGGCTTCCGCCCTTCTGCACCAGGCTATAGTCGAATCCCTTGTCGAATTCGACTTCGTAGCCCCAGGTCTCGCCGTTCCGCCAGCCCATCTTGTCGAGATAGGCGGCCGTGGAAGCGAGCGCGTCAACCGGCGAGCGCCAGATGTCGCGGCGGCCGTCGCCGTCGAAATCGACGGCATAGGCATTGTAGGTTGTCGGGATGAACTGGGTGTGGCCCATGGCTCCCGCCCAGGACCCGGTCATCGCAGCCGGCGTCACGTCGCCCCGCTGCAGGATCTTGAGGGCGGCGATCAGCTGCGTGCGCCCGAATTTCGCCCGCCGGCCACCCTGATAGGCCAGGGTGGCGAGCGAGCGGATCGTGCCCTTGACGATCTTCGGGTTCTCGAGAACCTCGCCATAGTGGGACTCGACACCCCAGATCGCCACGCAGATGTGCCTGTCGACCCCGTATTTCCGCTCGATCGCGGCAAGCTGCGGCCCGTATTGGGTCAGCAGCGCCCGGCCCTTCTCGATGCGATCGTCGGTGACGGTCATATCGAGATAGTCCCAGATCTGGGTCTTGAACTCGGCCTGGGAGCCAGCGCGCTTGAGAACGTCGGGATCCGGCGTGAAGCCTCCCAGCGCCTTGTTGTAAACGCTCCACGAGATGCCGGCCTTTTTCGCCGTTGGCCAGAAGGATTTCACCCACTGCGACGGGCTCGTCGCCGCCTCGGCGGCGCCGGCAAACGTCAGCAATGCCAGACTCAGCAGCAGGGCCGCGAACTGCCCGATTCGCAGTCCGGTGGCGTTTTCGGTGGTCATGTGATCACCTTTCGTCGAGCCGCCGCCCCGCCCGAATTCGCAATCCAATACTATTCCGCGGGAGGAGCGCGGCAACCCCTCTTTAACGATCTAGATAGGGTCGGATTGGGACAAATTGGAGTTAACAACTGGTGAATTTCGCCGGATTGCGACCTAGCGCTGGTTCCGCCGGCCGAGCGCTTCTTCCCATTGCAGGGCGTTGGCGACAATTCCCTCCAGGTCGTCATGCTGCGGCTTCCAGCCGAGCTCGCGGATGATCCGCGCCGGGGAGGCGACGATCGCCGCCGGGTCGCCCGGGCGCCTCGGACCGATCTCCACCGCGAAATCCCGGCCCGACACGCGCTTGACCGCGTCGACCACCTCCAGCACCGAGAAGCCGTGGCCGTAGCCGCAATTCGCGACCAGGTTCCCGCCGCCGGAACGAAGGTGGCGCAGCGCCTCGCCATGGGCGGCGACAAGGTCGGTGACGTGAATGTAGTCCCGCACCCCCGAGCCATCCGGGGTCGGATAGTCGGTCCCGAAGACGGTCAGGCTGTCGCGCTTGCCGAGGGCCGCCTCGCAGGCAACCTTGATCAGGTGGGTCGCCCCCTTTGTCGACTGTCCGGTCCGGCCCGCCGGATCGGCGCCTGCGACATTGAAGTAGCGCAATGCCGCATAGGGAAGGCCGTGCGCCGCCGAGGCATCGGCCAGCATCATCTCGGTCATCAGTTTCGACCGCCCATAGGGCGATTCCGGCGACAGCGGCACATCCTCGTCCACCGGATAGGTCTCCGGCGTACCATAGACCGCTGCGGTCGACGAGAAGATGAAGGCGCCGATGCCGGTGCCGACCGCGGCTTCGATCAGCGCCCGCGAATTCACCGTGTTGTTGAGGTAATATCCGAGGGGATCGGCGACGGATTCGGGCACCACGATCGAGCCGGCGAAATGGATGATCGCATCGACGCCGCTCTCCTCGATGACGCGACGGAGCAGGTCCAGGTCGCCGCAATCGCCCTGGATCAGCCGCGCCTCGGGGGCAATGGCCCAATCGAAGCCGGTCGTCAGGTTGTCGATCACGACGACATCTTCGCCGGCATCGCAGAGATGCCAGACCATATGACTGCCGATATAGCCGGCGCCGCCGGTAACCAGAACGCTCATGCCGCGCTTATACGGTAGCGGCGCGCGACGTGCAGCCACTCTTTCCGGCCTGGGTCAAAAAAACCCCGATCGCGGCGGCGGGTAACGAAAATGTATCATCCGTCGAGGCATAGTCCCGCCCGACGGACCAATTTCATGAGGAATCACGACGTGCCAGCCCCCATCCGCAAAGCTGTCTTCCCGGTCGCCGGTCTTGGCACCCGTTTCCTGCCCGCGACCAAGGCGATGCCGAAGGAAATGCTGACGGTCGTCGACAGGCCCCTGATCCAGTATGTGGTCGATGAGGCGCGCGACGCCGGGATCGAGCATTTCATCATGGTCACCGGCCGCAACAAGGCCGTGATCGAGGATCATTTCGACATCGCCTACGAGCTCGAGGCAACGCTGAAGGAGCGCAACAAGACCGCCGCGCTGGACGGGCTGCGCCGCGATCAGGTCGGTGGCGGCGAGATGACCTTCACCCGCCAGCAGGAGCCGCTCGGCCTCGGCCACGCGGTCTGGTGCGCCCGCGAGATCGTCGGCAACGAGCCCTTCGCGGTCATCCTGCCCGACATGATCATGCGCGGCGAGACGAGCTGCCTCGACCAGATGCTGAAGACCTATCACGAGACCGGCGGCAACCTGATCTCGGTCGAGGAATGCGATCCGTCCGAGACCGCCAGCTACGGGATCGTCGGAATCGGCGAGGCCGTGGGCAACGCCTATCGCATGACGTCGATGGTCGAGAAACCGAAGCCGGAGGACGCGCCGTCGAACTTCTACATCACCGGGCGCTACATCCTGCAGCCGGAGATATTCGCCCTGCTCGCGGAAGGCCGTCGCGGCGCCGGCAACGAGATCCAGCTCACCGACGCCATGTTGCGGCTGCTCGAGACCCATCCCTTCTACGCCTGTCCGTTCAGGGGGCGGACCTATGACTGCGGTTCGAAGCTCGGCTTCCTTGCCGCGAATGTCGCCTTCGCGCTCGAACGCGACGAGCTTGCCGCCGATTTCGCCGCCGAGGCACGGGCACTCCTCGAAGCCGCCGGCCGCTGATTCCGCCAGCGCCCGGACGAGCCCGGATCAGCGGTAGACGCGAAGATCGACGCGAATGGTATCCGACGCATAGTTGTCGGACCGCTTCGTGCTGTCGCGCCATTCGTGGACGTAGCCGGCGGCGATCTCGGAGTAGCGGTTGATCTTCCAGGTGGCGTCGAAGCCTAGCTGATACGTCCAGTCGATCTGGTCGATGCCCTGGTAACGCCGATAGCGCGCCGCCGCATTGGCACCGAGATCGACATTGGCGCGCCAGGCATAGGCATATTCCAGCCGGCCGTCATAGACGATTGACCCCGACGAGTTGCGCCTGGTCGTCGGATCGATCGCCGTCGAGACATCCGCGGTGATCGTCGAGAGATGGCCCGGCGACCATGTCAAGGATCCATCGACCGCAAACGCCGTGATTGATTTCAGCGCGTTGTCGTCGAAGGTGTCGCGGAGGTACCCGACGGCGATCTCGCCGGAGGAAACCGGACCGCGGTCGAAGGCGAAACCGGCCCGCAACCCGTCGCCATGGCTGGAGCGCCGGATGCCGTTGTCGTCCTTCTTCCGGTCATACAGCCGATTGGAGAGCTGCGCCTCGACAAAGGGAACAAAGGCCTCGCTGACCTCGTATCCCGCCCGCAGCGTCGCTCCATAGAGGGTGTTGTCGCGATCGCGCTGGTCGTAGCTCTTTCCGCCTGACTTCGCCTCGTCGTAGGCTTCGCGGTCGGCGCTCACACCGAAGGTGAAGACGCCCGGCCCCGCCGTTCCCGACAGCGCCGCGGAATTGTTGAAGTGATACCGGTCCGGGGCCTTGTCGACCCCACCCGGCAGATCGGGGTCGGACAGACCGTCGCGACCGTATCGAAAGCTCGACCGCAAATCCGCCCCCCAGCCGTCGGCCAGTGCCAGCCCGAGCGTGGCGATGGCTTCGGCTTCGGGAGCGTTGTCCGACCCGTCCGAATACACCTCCTGGGAGCCGCGCAGCAGCAGCGTCGCCTCGTGGCGCGACCAATCGGACCGGATCAGGACCTGAGGGGCGATCGCCGCGAGCCCGGCGTCGCCGCCGCCTGGGGCATCCGTGGCGTTGGTGGTATAGCCGGTACCGAGGCTGACCTCGGGAAAGATCAGGAAGCTCCCCGCCCTGATCCCGAGCGGTGCATAGGGGGCATCGTCCGCCGTGCGCCGGAGCGCGTTGCCTGCAACAAATGCCGGAGGATCGGACGTGTCGATCACCGCTTCCGGCAGTACCCGGGTGCTGGTCGCCCGTTGATTCTCGATCGCGCCGGTCACGATGGCATCCGGGTTCGGCGAAGCGGCCTCCCCGGCCGCAGCGGCTTCATCGGCCTTTTCGCCGGGAACCGCGGCTGCGACGGGCGCGCCCGGGTTGATGTCGGCGATCGTCGTCCGCAGCCCGCCGGATATGGGCGAGGCCGATTGTCCGTTGGCCGCGGACGTCGCCAGAAGCGACGCGACGACCCCCGCTTTCAGGGGTATGATGACACTGATACGCATGACACCGGCCCCAGGGAACGATGGCGCTGCCGACGGAGCGCTTATACTTTCCGAACCGTAAACAGCGATGGTTAATGGACTGTTGTTGACTGCGGGCTTGCGGCCCTTTCTCGGAACGGCCGATTCCTGCTAGACACGTCCACGAAATCAGGAAAGGCAGGTCACGGGCTTGGTTACACTCCCTGGCAAGCGGGCAATCGAGGTGGTCTCTTCGCAGCCGGATGCGCCTGTCTCGGCTTCGGCGCGCCGTACGCTGGAAACCGAGCGCGCCGGCCTCGTCGCATTGCAGGCCGCCCTCGACAATGGCCTGGCGGCACCGTTCGACAAGGCCGTGTCGCGTATTCGCGACGGGTCCGGCCGGGTGGTGGTGACCGGGCTCGGCAAGAGCGGCCATGTCGCCCGCAAGATCGCAGCGACGCTTGCCTCCACCGGGACGCCGGCCTTCTTCGTGCATCCATCGGAAGCCAGCCATGGCGACCTCGGGATGATCACCACCGAGGACGTCATCCTCGCCATGTCCTGGTCAGGCGAAACCGCGGAGCTCCGCGGCATCGTCGAATACTCGCGCCGATTCCACATCCCGTTGATCGCGATGACGGCGACCGCCGAGAGCTCCCTCGCCCGCGAATCCGAGATCGTCCTGCTGCTGCCCCAGGTCAAGGAGGCTTGCCCCCACGGGCTCGCGCCGACGACATCGGCAATGATCCAGCTTGCCCTCGGCGACGCGCTTGCCATCGCATTGCTGGAAAGCCGCGGCTTCACTGCCGAAGGCTTCCACGCCTTCCATCCCGGCGGCAAGCTCGGCGCCAACCTCAAATTCGTTCGCGACGTCATGCATGGCGGCGCGGCGATACCGCTTGTCGCCGAGGATACGCTGATGTCGGACGCGATCCTGGTGATCTCCCAGAAGAGCTTCGGCTGCGTCGGCATCGTCGACCGGGACGGGCGCCTGGCGGGGATCGTCACCGACGGCGACCTTCGCCGTCACATGAGCCCCGATCTCCTCGGCCGGAACGCCGTCGACATCATGACCCGGGCGCCGAAATCCGTGACGCCCGACACCCTTGTCGGCGAGGCGCTGGCGCTGATGAACAACGCGTCACGCCCCTTCACCGCCGTCTTCGTCGTCGAGGACGACAAGCCGGTCGGCATCGTCCACGTCCACGACCTGCTGCGGATCGGCGTCGTCTGACCGCCGGATCCGGCCCTTCCGCACTCAGTCCTCGTCGCGTCCGACGCTCAGCATGGCTCCGTCGTGGCCGATCACCTTCACCCGCGTGCCCGACGGCAGGTCGGGCCCCTTCACGCGCCAGTTCGCGTCATTGATCCGGATACGGCCGACCCCGTCGACGATCGGCTCGGGCAGCACGTAGCTGCGGCCGACCATGCTGTCGAGACGCATGTTGAGGTGCGGTTCGTCGCTCTCCGATCGCCGGGCGAAATACCGGCGCCCGACGATCACCAGAACCAGCGACAGGACAGCGAAGATGAGGAGGTCGATCTGCCACGAGAGGTCGCCGAACAAGGCGACGACGCCGGTCAGGATGGCCGCGATGCCGAACCAGACGAAGACGTTGCCCGGCAGCAGTATCTCGAGCGCGAGCAGCAGCACGCCCGCGATCCACCACGCCCAGGCACCGAGCTCCTCGAGAAGGTCGAGGATCACGTCGAGCCCCCGCCACCCGTCGACGGCACCCGGCCGGACCGGCGCTGCGCCGCCTCCTCGCCGAACGAAGCCTTGGCGATTTCGGCAATGCCGGTCAGCGAACCGATCAGCGAGGCGGCCTCCACCGGCAGCATCATCACCTTCTGGTTCGGCGCGGAGGCAAGCGACTCGAGCGCCTGGGTGTATTTCTGCGCAATGAAATAGTTCAGCGCCTGGACGTCGCCGCCGGCGACCGCCTCCGAAACCACGCGCGTCGCCATCGCCTCGGCCTCGGCCGACCGCTCGCGCGCCTCGGCGTCGCGGAAGGCCGCCTCGCGCCGTCCTTCGGCCTGGAGGATCTGCGATTGCTTCTCGCCCTCGGCCTTGAGAATCTGAGAGGCCCGCTCGCCCTCGGCCTCCAGGATCTGGGCGCGCTTGTCGCGCTCCGCCTTCATCTGCCGGCCCATGGCGTCGACGAGATCGCGCGGCGGCTCGATATCCTTGATCTCGATGCGCGTCATCTTGATGCCCCAGGGCGACGCGGCGGCATCGACGACATGCAACAGCCGGTCATTGATGTCGTCGCGCTTGGACAGAAGCTCGTCGAGATCCATCGAGCCCATCACCGTCCGGATGTTGGTCATGGTGAGGTTGAGCAGGGCGTTTTCGAGCCCCTTCACCTCATAGGCGGCGCGCGCCGCGTCGAGCACCTGGTAGAAGACCACGCCATCGGCGGAGACCGTGGCATTGTCACGGGTGATCACCTCCTGGGTCGGGACGTCGAGCACCTGCTCCATCATGCTCATCCTGGCGCCGATACGGTCGATGAAGGGGACGATCAGGTTCAATCCCGGCTTCAGCGTCCGCGTATACCGGCCGAACCGCTCGACCGTGTAGTTGGAACCCTGCGGGATCGTCTTGATGCCCGCGAACAACACCAGGATGATCAATGCGACGACAGCAATGACGACCCAATCAAAGCCGAACATTCCTCGACCTCCGTTTTCGAATCAGACCGCGCACCGCGGTGGAAAGCGCAGTCTATCGCGGATTGCGCCAACCATGCGGTCGCGCATCCTTCCGGTCCTTCATGTATGAAGCCGGGTGGATATCCGCCACAAAAACCGGCAATGCCGAAGCGCTTTGCCTGCCGGGTCAGATCCAGCCGGCAAGCTCGCGCCGCGCCAGATGCTCGATGAGCCGCATGCCGGGCTCGCTGTCGTTGAGGCAGGCTATCGCGGCATAATCCTCGCCGCCGGATTCGCGGAAGGTCTCGCCGCCCCGCATCGCGATCTCCTCCAGCGTTTCCAGGCAGTCCGCCGAAAAGCCCGGCATGATGACGGCGAGGCGCTTCGTCCCGCTCCTGGCAAGGTCCGTCACCGTCTCCTCGAAATAGGGCTGGAGCCACTCGGCCTTCCCGAAGCGCGACTGGAAGCAGATTTTCAGCCGCTCCTCCGGCCAGCCGAGCGTCTCGCGCAGGAGCCGCGTCGTCTTCTGGCAATGGCAGTGATAGGGGTCGCCCTTGTCGAGATAGTCGCGCGGCAGCCCGTGGAAGGAGGCGAGCACCAGCTCCGGCTCGAAATCGAGCCCGGCGAGGCCGGCGGTCAGCGAGTCGGCCAGCGCGTCGATGTAGACGGGATCGTCATGATAGGAAGGCAGCGTGCGGATAGCGGGCTGCCAGCGCATCGCCTTGAGCGTGTCGAAGGCCACGTCGTTGACCGTCGCCGTCGTCGCCGCCGCGTATTGGGGATAGAGCGGCGCCACCAGGATGCGGTCGCAGCCCTGCCCCTTCAGCGCCTCGATCCGCTCGCCGATCGCCGGCTCGCCGTAGCGCATCGCCCAGTCGACCACGACGCCGTCGCCGGCAAGCCGCGCGGCGAGCTTCTCTGCTTGCGCCCGGCTGATCGTGATCAGCGGCGCCTCGTCCCGTTCGTCGTTCCAGATCGTCCGGTAGGCATGCCCGGTTTTTTGTGGCCGCGTCGACAGCACGATGCCGTTGAGGATGAGCCACCAGAGCGGCCGCGCGACCTCGATCACCCGGCGGTCCCAGAGGAATTGCTTGAGGTAGCGGCGGACCGACCGGTAGTCGGTCCCCGACGGCGAGCCGAGATTGACCAGCAGCACGCCGACGCGCCCGAAGCGGACGGGCGGATGGCCGGCGGGCATGTGTCCGGAGGAATCGGTATCAGTCGGGGATTCTGCGTTCATGCCCAGCGGTTCTCCGCCGTCAACATAGGGGGCTAGCGACAAATATCCACCTCTGGCGGTGCGATCCAAAAACGAGGAAAAAGGGCCTCTGAAAAAACCGCTTCGGCACCTGCTCCACCGGGCCGTGGGGAGGGGGACGAAGGGTCCCCCTCGGGATCGGCGGTCCGAGTTATTGCAGCACGATACGGCCCTCGACCTTCGCGTCGACCTTTCCGGCCGCGGCGACATAGGCGATGACATCATTCGCCATCAGGTTCCCAACCTTCGGGCCGATCAGCACCTTGCCGGCAGCAAGCGCGGTATAGCCGTCGCCGCCATGGAGCATGAAGTCGTTGGTTGCGACCTTGTAGGTTCCGGCGGGATCGAGCGGTGCATCGCCGACCATTACCGAGACGACACGGCTGCCGGCCGGTTTCTTGGGATCGGCGACGATCCTGAGGCCCGCAACCTGCGGGAAGCGGCCGGCGCCGTTCTCTATCTCGCTGAAGCCGTTTTCAAGCGCATCGAGAAGCTGCTGGCCACTGACCTCGGTCACGACGGTGACGTTGCCGAAGGGCAGTTCGGTCAGGATGTCCCGCCGCGTCAGCACCGTCCCGGCCTGGTATTGGCGGTCGGCGCGGATGCCGCCGCCATTCGTGATTGCGACGTCGGCGCCATTGGCGCCGCGCATGGCATCGGCAATCAGATTGCCGATCGCCGCTTCCTGGCCACGCACGACGTTCCGGCGCGAGTCGAGAGGACCCACGGTCGTGCCGATCTCGATATTGAGGCTGGCATCGAGCTTCGTCGCCAATTCATCGACGAGTTTCTGGGTGGGCGGATCGGGCGTAACCGTCTTGGTGTCAATGAACCGGAACGACGGCGTCCAGGAGATCGAGCGCTTCCCGTCCTTCTCGGTAACCATCACCTCCAGATCGAGCGGGCTCAGGAACTTGGCCTCGGTCGACGTTTCGACATAGGCGGTGATGCCGTCGTAACCGGTCATGTAGTCGTGATCGTCCCCGGAGATCAGGACATCGAGCGCATGGCTGGCCATGATGGCGCGATCATATTCGTGATCGCCCTGGACGACGCCGATCACCAGGTCGGCACCTTCGTCGCGCGCCGCTTTCGCGCCGGCGATCGCCGATTCGACGGTTCCGCCAAACTTCCAGTCTCCGGAACTCGTGACCTCCGGCGTCGTATCCTGGGCAATGGGGACCAGCGCGACCTTCAGTCCGCCAATGTCCTTCATGATCGTGCCGCCGAGGCCTTCGATCGGTGATCCGTCTGCGTGCGTGACGTTGATCGCAGCCCAGGGATATTTCGACATCTTCATCTTCTCGAGGAAGTTGTCCGTCCCGAAGTCGAACTCGTGGTTGCCCGGAACGGCGATATCGAACGGCACGAGATTGGTGAGTTCGATCGTATTCGCCCCCTTGTCGAATCCCGAAAGCAGGGAGGGCGACAGCATGTCGCCGTCGAACACGTATAACGTGTTGGGATTGTTTTCTTTTTCCGCCTTCGCCACGGCGTTCAGGCGGGCGAAACCGCCGCGGTCCTTCACCCCCTCGAAATTGTAGATGTCGCCGACGCCGAGGATGGTCAGTTTGACCATCTCGGCATGAGCAGGCGTCATCGCCAAAGCGCCAAGAATCGTCATCCCCAGCGCGGCAACCGAAACCCTCTTCATCGAATATGCCATATCGTTTCTCCTCTAACCGGGCGGCATGACCTGCGCGAGTATCCCATATCCGGCCGTCACCGCGGTCCGCCGGCTGGATATCCTTACCGCAGGTCCACATGCGGCGCAGCCGACAGAGGTGGCTCAGGGGGCCACTGGCAGGCTATTCCGCGGCGACGGCAGCCGGAGGACCGGCGGTGACGAACGTTGCGAGCCGGCTTGCCCTCTCGCTATCGGCCCTTTCCGCGGCCGCCTGCTTGACGTGACCGTAGCCCCTGATCGTCTCGGGATAGCGGGCAAGCGCGACGGCCGCGCCATGATTGCCTGCGGTCAGGCCGGCGACGATCTCTTTCAGCGTCTCGCGATACTCGGCGAGCAGGCGCCGTTCCAGCCTGCGGTCAGGTGAACCGCGGAAAGGATCGAAAGGCGTTCCCCGCAGGCGCCTGAAGCGGGCAAGGATGCCGAAGGCGTTGCGCATCCAGGCTCCATAGCTCGACTTGACCATGTGGCCGGTCTCCGGATCGGTACGGGCGAAGAGCGGCGGCGCGAGGTGGAATTCGAGCTTGTCCCACGACGCGAATTCCCGGCGAAGCTGGCGTTCGAAGGAGCGATCGGCGAACAACCTTGCCACCTCGTATTCGTCCTTCGCCGCCATCAGCTTGAACAGGTTGCGGGCGACGGCGGTCGTCAGGTCGTCGCGACCCGGCGCGGCCTTCGTCTCGGCTTCCCTGATCTCGGCGACAGCCTCCGCGAAGCGCCTGGCATAAGCCGCATTCTGATAGCCGGTGAGGAACGCGACCCGCCTTCGGATGATGGTATCGGGATCCTGCGGCTCCCCTTCCAGGATACGGCCAGACCTCTGCTCCGCCGCCGCCGCCACCACCTCCGGCTCGATCGCCGCCCGCCGCCCCCAGGCTAGCGCCGCCTTGTTCATCGCGACGTCGACGCCGTTCAGCTCGATAGCCCGTTCGATGGCGGCGGGTGAAAGCGGGATCGCGCCGGACTGGAGCGCCAGGCCGAGCATGAACATGTTGGTCGCGATCGAGTCGCCGAGCAGCGCGGTGGCGATGCGGGTCGCTTCGATGGCCGCCGTCCTTCCCGGTCCCGCTCGATCGCTGATCGCCTGGATCAGCCGGCGCGTCGGCAGGGTCAGGTCGGGATCGTGCGTGAACTCGCCCGGATAGGTCTCGTGCGTATTGACGAAGGCGCGGGTGCGACCCGGATCGATCGCGGCGAGCGATCGCGCCGACCCCGCGACGACCATGTCGCAGGCAAGCAACGTGTCCGCGCCCCCGGCCGCGACCCGGATCGCGGTGATCCCAACCGGGCTCGGCGCGATGCGGATATGGCTGGTCACGGGCCCGCCCTTCTGGGCGAGGCCGGCCATATCGATCGCCCCGACGCCCTTGCCCTCGAGATGCGCCGCCATGGCGATCAGCGCGCCAATGGTCACGACGCCGGTCCCGCCGACGCCGGTGACGAGGATGGCGTAATCCCTGTCGAAGGCGGGCATTGCCGGCTTGGGCAGATCGAAATCGACGTCGATGCTGCGCTCGTGCTGCCGTGGACCGTGAACCGTCACGAAGCTCGGGCAGAATCCCCTGAGGCAGGTAAGATCCTTGTTGCAGGAGCTCTGGTCGATGGCGCGCTTGCGGCCGAATTCGGTTTCGACCGGCACGATGGCGACGCAATTCGACTGGACCCCGCAATCGCCACAGCCCTCGCAGACGAGCTCGTTGATCATCACCCGGCGATCCGGATCGGCGAGCTTGCCGCGCTTGCGCCGTCGGCGCTTCTCGGCGGCGCAAGTCTGGTCGTAGATCAGGACCGAGAGGCCATCGGTCGCCGCCAGTTCCTCCTGCGCGGGGCCGAGCTCGTCGCGATGGACGACCGTCGTGCCCATCGGCCAGGCCGAGGAGTCGGGATAGCGGCCGGGCTCTTCCGACACGATGATGATGCGGCGGGCGCCCTCGGCGCGCACCTCGTCGGCAAGCTGCGCGACGCTCATTTCCCCGTCGACCTTCTGGCCGCCGGTCAGGGCCACCGCGTCGTTGACATAGATGCGGTAGGTGATGTTGACGCCGGAAATCGCCGCCGCGCGAATGGCGAGGCTGCCGGAGTGGTTATAGGTGCCGTCGCCGATATTCTGGAAGACATGGTGCCGCTTCGAGAAAGGCGCTTCGCCGACCCAGTTCGCCCCCTCGGCGCCCATATGTGTATAGCCTTCGGTCGAGCGGCCGACGCGCTGGACCATGAAATGGCAGCCGATGCCGGCATAGGCGCGCGATCCCTCCGGAACGACGGTCGAGGTGTTGTAGGGACAGCCGGCGCAGAAATAGAAGCCGCGGGTCGCGATATCATGCCCTTCGGCAAGGCGCTCCTCGGCCGCCTTGAGCCCGGCAAGCTTGCGGTCGACCTGCATATCCTGTTGCTTCTCGAGGACGCGGTCGCCGATCGCAATGGCGATGCGGTTCGAATCGAGCGCCCCTTTCGAGGGCAGCAGCCACCCACCGGCCTCGTCGTGCTTGCCGACGACGACCGGCTGGTTGCGGGCGCCGTAGAGGATTTCCTTGACCTGAGTCTCGATCAGCCCGCGCTTCTCCTCGACGACGATGATCTTCTCGAGACGCGTGGCGAAATGGCGGATCGTATTCGGCTCGACCGGCCAAGTGCAGGCGAGCTTGAGAAGCTTGATGCCATGCGCCGCGGCGCGGGCCTCGTCGATGCCGAGATCATCGAGCGCCTGGAGGACGTCGAGATAGCTCTTGCCCGCGGTAATGATCCCCAGCCGCGGCTCGCGACCGCCGGCGAGCACCAGCCGGTCGGGCACGTTGACCCGCAGGAAGGCGAGCGCCGCCGCGAGCTTGCTTTCGTGGAGGCGCTCCTCCTGCGCCAGCGGCGTGTCGCGCGGCCGGATGGCGAGGCCGCCCGGTGGCATCCGGTAGGCGCCGGGGATGATGGTCGCCACCCGATCGAGCGAACCGTCGATCGTCGCGGTCGATTCGACCGTGTCCTTGGTGCATTTCAGGCCGACCCACAGTCCGGTGAAGCGCGACATGGCGATGCCGAACAGCCCGAAGTCGAGGATCTCCTGGACCCCGGCCGGCGACAGGACCGGGATCATCGCATCGACGAAGGCGTATTCGGACTGGTGGGCGGTGGTCGACGATTCACAGGTATGGTCGTCGCCCATCAGCGCCAGCACCCCGCCCCAGGGCGACGTGCCCGCGAGATTGGCGTGTTTCAGGGCGTCTCCGGAGCGATCCACGCCCGGTCCCTTGCCGTACCAGATGCCGAAGACACCGTCGAAACGCCCTTCCCCGCGCATCTCGGCCTGCTGCGCCCCCCATATCGCGGTCGCCGCCAGGTCCTCGTTGACGGCGGGCTGGAAGACGATGTCGGTACCGGCCAACACATTGGCGGCGCGGGCGAATTGCTGGTCGAGGCTGCCGAGCGGCGATCCCCGGTAGCCCGTGACATAGCCGGCCGTATGCTTGCCCATGCGGCGGTCGCGGGCCTGCTGCATGAGCGCCAGCCGGACGATCGCCTGGATCCCGGTCAACAGAATCCGGCTCTTTCCGAGGTCGTATTTGTCTCCGAGCGAGACCTCCGCGAGAGCCATCGAGCCTCCGTCCTCCGGGCGCATTCCCGCCATGATGGCCGGGTCGGCGGAAAGGTTCAATCGCCGACCGCTCCCGCCGTCCGATTCACCGCCGGAAGCCGGCGTTTACCCGCCGTCGAGCTGGAGAATCATGTATCGGGCGCCCGCCCCGTAGCTGTCGAGCTTGCCGGCGGGGAGACGACCGCTTGCATCACGGAAACCGAGCGCGCGCCAATAGCCCTCGCCGATGACCGAGACCAGCGACGCGGTTGCGAATCCCTCCGCGGCGGCATGGCCGAGAAGCCTTTCCATGATCCGCCGCCCGGCCCGCTTCCCCCGCATTTCCGGCATCAGGGCGATGTCGTGAACATAGAATGTGTCGGGCCGTGACGGCAGCTCGCCGAGGAGGATGTCGAGTGTTGGCGGGCGGTTCAGCATCCAGGGGTGGCTGATCGCATAGCCCGCCGGCGCGCCATTGGCGAAAACCAGAACCCCTCGCGGATAGAGCGCCAGCCGCTCGGCGAAGATCGCCGGCCGCTCCGGATGGCCCGGATGCACGGCGGCCGCGATCTCGATCATCGCCTGAAGATCGTCGATCCGTGCTTGCCGCCAATCCGGTGCGTCGCTCATGCCATGCCGGCTTTCTTGACAAAGTCGGGACGATCCATTCCTTGGTTTCATTCTGCCTGCCGCTTCGCCTCCCGAAGCGGCGATCGGGACAAGCAGCCGTCGTTTTCCCGAGAGAGTCAACCTGACGGAAGCCGAGCCTCTACTCGGCCATCGTGTTTGCAGACATGGATCAACCACCGCTCATCCTCGTGCCCGCCGACGTCAAGGATATCGACGGCTATCGCTGGCACACAGCCGCCGAACCCTATCTGCGGGCGATCGCGACGGGATTCGGGGGAATCCCGGTCATCCTGCCGTCTCTCGCCGATAACATCGCCGTCGATGCGGTGCTCGACCGCGTCGACGGCGTCCTGCTGACCGGCAGCCGGAGCAACGTCCATCCCGAGCGCTATGGCCAGGCGCCCGACCCGGCGTCGGAGCCCTATGACACGGCGCGGGACGCCATGGTCTTCGCGCTGATTGGCGCTGCGCTGCGCAAGGGTATTCCCCTCTTCGCCATCTGCCGGGGGATGCAGGAGCTCAACGTCGCGCTCGGCGGCACGCTGGTTTCCGAGCTCCAGGACCTGGAAGGCCGCGACGATCACCGCGCGCCGGTTTCCGACGTCCAGGCCGAACGGTTCGCGATCCGCCAGGATGTATCGATTGCCGCGGATGGCGAGCTCGCCGGCATGCTCGGCGCGGAAACAATTCGCGTCAACTCGCTTCACCGTCAGGGAATCGGCGATCTGGCATCCGCCCTGGCGATCGAGGCGACCGCCCCCGACGGCACGATCGAGGCCGTGCGGGTCGTCGGCTCGCCCGGTTTCGCCATTGGCGTTCAGTGGCATCCCGAATACTGGGTGGCGAGCGACCAGCCGTCGGCCCGCCTTTTCCGGGCATTCGGCGAGGCCGCGCGAGCCTCGATGGCCCGCCGGCAAGGTGCCCGCGACGCGGCTGAATGATCAGCCCGAAAACCGGGCCGACAGCGCACCGCCGAGAAGGAGCAGCCCGAGCAGGAGCACCGCCAGCGCGCCGGCTATCTCGATCGCCCGGAGCACGCGGTGCCCGGTTTCGCTCTCGCCACCCGCGAGCCGGGCGGCGACGCCCTTGGCCGAAACCGCAAGCGTCGCCAGCGCGGCGACGGTGATCCCCGTGCCGACCGCCATCACGAAGGTCGCCGCGACGCCCGCGATGAACAGCCCCTGGGAGAGGGCGAAGACCAGGATGATGATGGCTCCCGAGCAGGGCCGGATACCGACACCGAGGATCGCCGACCAGGCCTTCGCCAGCGGATTGCCGGAGGTCGCGGCCGCCGGCGCGGCGGCGGCAAGCGCCTGGCAGTGGTCGTGGTGATGATGGCCGTCGTCATGGTCATGCCGGTGGCCATGCTCATGGTCGTGATGATCATGGCGCGGCTGCCGGGTATCGGCCACGGGAACGTGATGGTGATGATGATGATGGTGGTGGTGGCCGCCGCCGACCGTCTTCGACCACAGGAGCCACGCGCCGACCGCCGCGACCAGCGCATAGCTGCCGATCTCCAGCCAGTCGGTCGCCGCCGTCATGGTCTGCGCCGTCACGTTGAGGATCGCCGCGGCGATCCCGACCACCACCACCGCCGTCACCGCCTGGACGAAGGCGGCGGCAAAAGCGATGGCGATGCCGCGGCGGACCGTCTCGCCCGACGCCACGAGGTAGGAGCTGATCACCACCTTGCCGTGCCCCGGACCGGCGGCGTGGAAGATGCCGTAGAAGAAACTGAGGCCGAGCAGGGCCCATACCGCCGCGCCACTGTCCTTGAAGCTCGAAAGCGCCGCGGTCAGGCTCTGGTAGAATTCACGCTGGCGCTGGGCGATCCAGAAGAAGACCGGGCCGAGCGGGCCGCCGAACCCTCCGCCACCGCCATCCGGCGTCGCGATACCGAAGGGCGATTGCGCCGCCAGGGCGCTGGCGGCGAACAGGCAGACCGCGATCGCGACGGCGACCGAGACCGCCAGCCTGTCGCGCCTCAATCGCACGATATCCGGATGAGGCTGGCGAGCCCCGCCGCGGCGTCCTGCAACGCCGGCGGAAGGTCGCGCTGGTCCGCGGGGATGGCGCTCAGGATCGCCATGGTCTCGGCGTCGAGCTCGTGCGGTGCCTGATAGGCGGCGCCGCAGCTCGCCGGCGCATCGACGAGCGTGACCGGCGTATCTTCCACGAAGTTGAAGGCGACGAAATATTCCGGATCGAAGACCTCGAGCGTCGTCGCCTTGCCGACGGCGACCGGCGTCTTGAGCGGCAGGGTGTAGAACAGGGTCAACCGGCCGCCGTAGAACTGCAGGAAATATTCGGTCGGCGGGGTGAAGCCGATCGACTTGTCGCCCACCGTCAGGAAGGTGAAGAAGTCGAACTCCTTCAGGGAATCGACATTGACCTTCGCCAGCGGCGCCAGTTCCGCGTCGCTCAGTTCGCCGTCGCCGTCGGCATCGAGCCCCTGGATGGCGAAAGCGGTGAACGCCTCGTCGAATTGCCAGATGTTCCGGATCGCGCTGATCTCCCCCGCGGGATCGAAGACGACCTCGGCGCGGGCATCGACCAGCACATGCGGATGCGCTCCCGCGCCGGTCCCACTGGCCAGGAAAGCCGTTACGGCAAACGCGGTCCTGATGAATCGCATCCGACTGATCCCCTTGCCTTCAGACTGGATGACTGCGGCTTTATCGAGGCGGGAGACATGCTCTGGCTGCGCCGGTTTGTCTCAGCCCGCCGCCTGCATCCGGGATTCGGCATCGGCGAGTGCTTCCTCGATCTCGACAAGCCAGGCGACGTCCTCTCCCCGCGCCTCCCGCGCCTCGCGGATAAGCCTCAGGTTCCGCGCCGTGGTCGCCGGCTCCCAGGGCTCGCGCACCAGCGACAGCGCATGGGCGGCGGAATCCTCCGCCCCCTCCTCGTCCCGCGCGAGGACCGCGAGTTCCAGCAGCGTCGCGTGATCCCAATAGTCCCCGGCATTGCCATCGTCGCGATTGGCCCTCTGCGACGCGGCGTAGCGGACCACCGGCAGGAGGTCATTCTGGGCGGGATCGGGCTTGTCCTGCAGCTCCATCAGCGTGACGGCGTTGATGCCGGGATAGGCGTCGCGCCAGTCCGCCTCGAACCCCGCCCGATAGGTCTCGATCGCGCGCTTGAGGTAGCCCCGCGCCGGGATTCGCTGGCCGTCCTTCCTCGCCTTTTCCCAAAGGTCCTTGTAGACGCGGCCGAGCAGCCCGTTGGTCTCGCTGTTCGGTCCGAATTCCCGGATCACCTCCGTCAGGACCTGCTCCGCCTCGTCGGAACGCCCGACACGGTTGAGGGCGAATCCGAGTTGTTCGCGCACCAGCCGCGCGTGCTGCAGTTCCTTCGGCATGCGGGCATGGAGAGCGATCATCTCCCGACATCCCTCGGCCGTGCCGATCGCCCGAAACGAAAGCAGAAGGTCGACGATGATGCCGGCCTCGACATGGCGGAGATCGGCCAGCCGCGGGTCGTCCGCGACGGCCCTCACGGCCTCGACCCCCTTCTTGCGCGCGGAGGCGAGCGCCGTCCGGTATTCCTTGGCGATCTCCACCCGGTCGCGGAAGATATCCGTCTTGGCGTGATCGACCTCGATGCGCGGCATGCCATCGATCATCTGGAAGAGCGGGCTGTCGTCGTGGGCGTTCTCGTTGGCGGTCGTGAGCCGTTGCGCGATCAGGCGGATGTCATTCTCCGCGTCGACGATGCCGCCGCTCGCGTCAAGCCTGTAGGGAACGCCGCGCTGCTGGGCGATATCGAAGGGAAGCGCGGTATTGTCGGCGAAGATGATCAGGGTGCTGCGTGGCCTGAGGGCATGACGGATCCCCAGTTCGTAATAGACATTGGGATTGGCGCCGGTGACATCCGCGACCGCGTAGTCACACAGCATGAGCCGTTCGAACATCGGTTTGTGGATGGTGCCGCCGATCTCCTCCTGATCGGCGCGGACCGGATCCATCCCCGCCGCTTCGATCGCCGGCGCGATGATCTGGTTGTAGACGGCATCGAAATCGATGATCCGCCCGGTTCCTTCCGGTTTCCGGCCGAATGGCATCAGGACGAAACAGAGAGGCTTCATCGCTTCGACCCTTCGTTTCCGGACTAGCCCGAACCCATTGCCTTCCGCCCGAGCGCGATCAAGGCACGATCGCGCCCCGGCGGCCCGACCAGCGACAGGCCGTACGGCGCCCCGTCGATCGTCGCAACCGGAAGCGATATCTGCGGCAGGCCCGCCAGGCCGGCGGTGCATAGCATCGACAGCGCCCTCGCCCTGAAGGTTTCCAGCTCCGCCTCGCTCGACCGGACGAGCGGAGCGATGGTCGGCAAGGTCGGCCAGACGAGGAAACCGTCATCGCCCAGGATGTCGAGCATCCGATCGCGTATCCGCCCCCTCTCCGCGGTCGCGGCCTGATAGTCCGAAGCCGACACCCGGCTCGCCGCCTCGAAGCGCCCGCGGACCGCATCCATGAGCCTGGGCTTGCGCTCCTCGATCCATGGTCCGTGATACCGCCACGCCTCGTAGCCCTGCACGGTTCGGAAGACGCGCTGCCACTCGGTCAGGCCCTCCTCGGCGAGGGTGACCGTCTCCGGCTGGCCGTAGATCGCGGCGAGCCTGTCGACGAACGGCTGGACCGCCGGCAGGGCCGCCGGGCTCATCACGCAGGTGAGGATATCCCCGGCGGCCATCATCCTGGTCAGATCAGGTCCCGCCACGTCGTCGCCGAGCATCACCGCGCCGACCCTGTCATAGAGGTCGATGTCCCGCGTGAACCAGCCGACGGTGTCGAGGCTCTCGGCGAGCGGCATGACCTTGTCGATGGCGACCCGTCCGAAGCTCGTCCGGAGCCCGACGATGCCGCAGAAAGAGGCCGGCGCCCGCACCGAACCACCGGTATCGCTGCCGAGCGCGATATCGGCGAGGCCGGCCGCGACCGCCGATGCCGAGCCCGAGGAAGAGCCGCCGGGAACCCGGTCCGGGGCCGCCGGATTGATCGGTGTTCCGTAATGCGTATTGGTTCCGTCGAGCGAGAAGGCGAGCTCGGCCGTGTGCGTCTTGCCGACGAACCGGGCGCCGGCATCGAGCAGCACCTTGACCGCCGGCGCATCCTCCGAAGCAACGCCGCCCTCGGCACGACGCTCCAGGTTGCCGCAGCCTGTCGGATAGCCGGCAACGTCGAAGATGTCCTTGACCGCGAAGGTCAGCCCGGCCAGCGGCCCGTCCCCGGCATTCGGCACCGGCGTGTCGTCATAGTCGACAAAGGCATTCACCGGATCGGAGGGAATAAGCATGACTGGAACCTGTCGGTTGGCATTCAGGCCGCGACCGCTTCGCCGTCGCATCGGGGGTCCGATGCGCCCGTGAGCCGGCCGTCGGCGCGCCGGATGATCATTCCGGCATGCCCCATACCATCGGAATAGGGCACGTCGAGAACACTGATTGTATGACCCGCGCGCTCGAGAGCGGCAAGGAGGTCGGGATCGAACCGGTTCTCGACCTCGACTCCGGTCTGGCCCTCGCCCCATGTTCGTCCCCAGCGCCAGCGCGGCGCGTCGATCGCCTCCGCCGGGTCCATGCCGAAGCGGACATGGCGGGTGAAGATCGCCGACTGGAACTGCGGCTGGCCGTCGCCGCCCATTGATCCATAGACCATGCTGCGGCCGTCCTTGAACCGCGCGAAAGCCGGATTGAGCGTATGGAAAGGTTTGCGTCCCGGGTGGAGCGGATTGGCCGAACGCGGATCGAGCGAGAAGCTGATGCCGCGATTCTGCCAGGTGACTCCGGTCTTCGGCAGCACCACGCCGGAGCCGAATTCCCAGTAGAGAGACTGGATGAAGGAGACGGCAAGTCCATTGGAATCGATCGCGCCCATCCAGATGGTGTCGCCGTCCCCGTTGCCGGGCGGCCATGGTCCGGCCCGTTTTCTATCGATGCGCTCCGTGGCTTCGTCGAGCCATCCGGCCTCGAGGTAACGCCCGATCTCGCCCGCGTGGTCGGGATCCCGGATCTCGCGGTCGCGGACGGCGAAGGCCTGCTTGGCGGCTTCGATCAGTCCGTGGACATGCTCGAAGCCTTCTCCTCGCCGGACGCCGAGCCTCTCGAAGATCGCGAGGATGATCAGCGAAGCCAGCCCCTGGGTCGGTGGCGGCGTGTTGAACAGCGTCGCGTCGACCAGCGGCACGGACAGCGGCCCGGTCAGGCGCGCCTCCTGCTTGCGAAGGTCCTCGCGGGTCACGAACGAACCGGCCTCCTCGAGGTCGGCGGCCATCTCGGCGGCGACGTCGCCGCGATAGAAATCGGCAAATCCGGTCCGGGCGAGATGGTCGAGCGTATCGGCAAGGCGCTCCTGCACGAACACGGCCCCGACCTCGCGCGGCTTGCCGTCGGCCATGAAGTGGTCGGCAAACCCCGGCACGCCGGTCAGCGACGACCGGTCGTCGGCGATGCAACGGGCGAAGGACCGCGTGACCGGGCTTCCCTCTTTCGCCTGGCGGATCGCGGCCTCCAGCAGTTCGCCGCGCGGAATACGGCCGCCAAGCGCCGCGGCGACCTCGCTGGCGAGCAGCCAGCCGGATACGGCACCGGCGACGGTCAGCGCGGCCTCCGCCCCGCGCACGGGTATCTCGTCATGGCCCAGGGACCGGTAACGCTCGATCGTCGCGAGCGATCCCGAGCGGCCGCAGGCGTCGATGACGCGCGGCGGCCTGCCCGGCTCGGCGATCAGGAAGAAGGCGTCGCCGCCGATGCCGTTCATATGCGGGTAGACGACGGCGATGCTGGCCGCCGCCGCGATCATGGCCTCGACGGCGTTGCCGCCTTCCCTCAGGATGTTCGCCCCGGCCTCGGCCGCCGCCCCGTGGGGGGCAACCACCATGCCTTTCTCACCGACGGAGGTTTCCGGCATATGCGGCGCAGTCAGGCTTTGATCTGATCGCGCCAGGGATATTGCGGCTCGTAGCCGAGCAGGCGCCGCGCCTTGTCGATCGAGATCAGGGACTCGTTGCCCTCGATCGCCCGCTTGCGCTCGGTATTCGGGAATACCTCGTCGAGGAGGGCGTCGTTGGCGCGGCTCATCACCGACTGGGCGTTGGCGATGCCGAAGACCTCCGCCCCCTTGATGTCGGACTCGAGCGCGAGGCGGATCGCCTGGGAACCGTCCCGGGCGTCGATATAGGTCCACAGGTTGAAATGCCGCGACCGCGGGTCGGCATCGAAGCCGGGGAAATTCTCGTAATCCTGCGGCTCCATGACATTCGAGAAACGCAGGCCGATGATCTTCATCTCCGGGTCCCAGCGGCAGAACTGCTCGGCCATCTTCTCCCCCATCAATTTCGACAGGGAATAGGCGGTCTCCGGCCGTTCGACCCCTTCGTCGACCGGAACATAGGCAGGTCCGTTCGGATAGGGGATGCCGAACACGGTCTCACTCGACGCCCAGACGACATTCCTGATGCCGAGCTGCCGCGCCGCCTCGAAGACGTTATAGGTCGACACCGTATTCGTCTGGAAGGTAACGTGGTTGGTCGCCTGCCCCGGCGCGGCGATTGCCGCCAGGTGGACGACCCCGGTCACTTTCTCGACCCGTTCGTCGATCATCGACAGGGCGGCCATCGCCTGGCCGAAATCGGTGACATCGGCGCGGCTGAAGGTAACGTCGCCCGGCAGCGGCGGATTGTGCTGTCCCGGCGGCGGCGTCATGTCCACTGACGTGACCGTGTAGCCATGGTCCATCAGATCCTTGACGCAGGCCCGGCCGAGCTTGCCGCTTCCTCCCGTAACCACAATCATCTCGGTCAATCGCTCCGGCATTGCTATGGAAATCCGGGCAAGACGGCGCCCGCCAGACTGATAGCCCATACCGACCATCCAGGGGAAGGTCGGCGCGCTCCGTCGACGGCCGGGCGCGTTGGATCCGGTCAGCGGCGGAACATCTGCCGCGCCATCAGGAACCCGACCAGCGCCACCACCCCGAGGGAACCGAGTGCCGAACCGGCGGGCGGCTCCTGCCCGCTCTCCCGGGACTCGCCGTCGAGGGCCGCGGCGAGCGGCGAGGCCTCGGGCCGGCGGCGGCGTTGGCCGCCGCCCATCGACACCCGCCAGATGACGTAGACGATCACGGCAAGGACGAGGAAGCCGAGCGCGATATAGCCGAGGGCCGGCACGGCGCCGATCTCGCCCGCCAGCCAGACGGTGAAGGCGGCGAGCGCGAAGCCGAAGGCCAACACCGCCAGGATTGCCAACGCGGCGCCGAAGGCGGCGTTCCTGACCGCCCGCGCGACCGCGGCCTTGACCTCATGCCGGGCCAGGCGCGCGCCGAGTTCGGCAGCCTTCAGGATTCCGGCGAGCTTCATGGCGGCTAACGGCGGCTCAGCAGCCCCACCGCGAATCCGACGCCCAGCGCGATCAGCACCGAGGTGAAGGGATTCTGGGTGATCTTGACCTCCACCTCATCGATCTTGTTCGACGCCTGGCGGGCGGCGGCATGAAGCGCGTCGCTCCCCATGTCCGTCGCGTCCTTCAGCACCTGCTCACCGAGATGGCCCGCCTGTTTCCTCGTCTCGTCGAACTTCTTCTTCAGCGAGGACTGGATCCCCGACGTATCGGCGACCAGGGTCTTCACCGTCTCCGTGAGTGCCGAGATATCGGCGCGGATCTGGTCGAGATTGTCCGACAACTCCTTGTCCGCATTCGATGCCATGACCGTCTCCCTCTTTTCCCGTCGAACGGCCTGGAAGGCTCCGCTCGTCAGGTATTCAAACACGATAATAGCCCGAAATGTTCGGCAAAGCTTTAACACCCCTCGGGCGCGGCGGGTCGGCGCGCCGGATATGGGCGGGAGAGCCATCCCGGGAATGGGCCATCGACAGCTATTTCGTCATGACCTATGACGGTTGCACCATGCTCGACCTCACCCCGGCACACCGCGGATGACCGACGCCCCTTCCGGCATGAGGAAAGGCCTCGCCAATTACGGCGATGCTGAATTCTCGCTCTTCCTGAGGAAGGCTTTCATCAAGGCGATGGGCTATTCGGATTCGGCCCTCGACCGGCCGATCGTCGGGATCACCAATACCTTCTCCGGCTACAACGCCTGCCACCGCAACGTTCCCGACCTGATCGAGGCGATCAAGCGCGGTGTCATGCTCGCCGGCGGGCTGCCGATCGAGTTCCCGATCGTCTCGATCCACGAATCCTTCTCCCACCCGACGTCCATGTTCCTCCGCAACCTGATGGCGATGGACGCCGAGGAGATGATCCGCGCCCAGCCGATGGATTCGGTGGTTCTGATCGGCGGCTGCGACAAGACGGTGCCGGCCCTCCTCATGGCGGCGGCCAGTGTCGACCTGCCGGCGATCATGGAGGTCACCGGCCCGATGATCACCGGCAGCTATCGCGGCGAGCGCCTCGGCGCCTGCACGGACTGCCGCCGTTTCTGGGCGATGCACCGGGCCGGAACGGTCAGCGGGGCCGAAACCGAGGAGATCAGCGGCAAGCTCGCGCCGGGGCCCGGCACCTGCATGGTGATGGGGACCGCAAGCACCATGGCGCTGGTCACCGAGGCGCTCGGCATGATGCTGCCGGGTGGCGCGGCGATTCCGGCGGTCAACGCCGACCGGCTTCGCCATGCCGAGGCGACAGGTGCGCGCGCGGTTGCGCTCGCGGCCGAAAAGCTGAAGCCCAGCGACATCATGACCGAGGCCGCCTTTGGCAACGCGCTGCGCGTCCTCCAGGCGATCGGAGGCTCGACCAACGGCCTGGTCCACCTGACGGCCATTGCCGGACGGCTCGGCATCGACATCGATCTCGGCGCGTTCGACCGGATGGGCAAGGAGACGCCGGTGCTGGTCGACCTCAAGCCGTCGGGCCAGCATTATATGGAAGACCTTGAGAAGGCCGGTGGATTGACCCCGGTCATCCGCGAGATCGAGGCGATGCTCGATACGGGTTGCCGGACCGTCAGCGGCCGGACGCTCGGCGAGAATATCGCCGACGCTCCCGTCCCATGGCCGCAGGACGTCGTCCGGCCGCTCGCCGAGCCGATCCACCAGGGCGGCGGCATCCGCGTCCTCGGTGGCAACCTCGCGCCGAACGGCGCGATCATCAAGCAGGCTGCGGCGACCGCCTCCCTCCTCAAGCATGCCGGCCGCGCCGTCGTCTTCGATTCCCTCCGCGACCTCGCCGAACGGATCGACTCACCCGACCTCGACGTCGCTCCCGACGATATTCTGGTCCTCCGCAACGCCGGCCCGAAGGGCGCGCCGGGCATGCCGGAGGCGGGCTACATCCCGATCCCGAAGAAGCTCGCCGCCGCCGGCGTCAAGGACATGGTCCGGATTTCCGATGCCCGGATGAGCGGCACCGCCTTCGGCACCATCGTCCTCCATATCAGCCCGGAAGCGGCGGTCGGCGGGCCGCTGGCGCTGGTCGAGGACGGCGACCAGATATCCCTCGACGTGGCGGCCGGCCGCATCGAGCTCCTGGTCCGGGAGGCGACGCTCGCCGAAAGGCGGGCGAACTGGCGGCCGCCGGAAATTCCCGGCTCCGGCCGCGGCTATCTCAGGCTCTATCTCGACCAGGTGCTCCAGGCGGAAGACGGCTGCGACTTCGATTTCCTGAGAAAGACGCCGCGGCGAACCGACACCGCCTGAGCCGCCGGAAGACGGATTTGCTTATCCTTCCCACAGCCACCATCTGATGCTTGTTCCGACCGGTGGCCCTCGTGTATGGTCCGCCGCGCCGAACAGGCCACATGATGGAGAGGTGCCGGAGTGGTCGAACGGGGCGGTCTCGAAAACCGTTGAGCGCGCGAGCGTTCCCAGGGTTCGAATCCCTGTCTCTCCGCCATGCCTTTTCGCCCTCCTCGATGCCTCCCGGCGATTTGACACCATTCGCCAACAAGGCTGTGATTCCGGCGTAGCAGCAGGATTTCGGTTTCAGGTTCGGCGTTGCGGAGGGGAGCGGACACGCCAAAGCTGCGGATCGGGATTTCTGCGGTGATAAAGCCGATCCCGCCTTACACAATGAGGTGTGGCCGCAAAGGTCCCGAAATCCGCGACAGTTTTGCTTTCGGGCTCGGCGACACCCCTTGTTCAGTGCCGGACAGTCCAGGGATCGATGACCGGAACACCTGCCGCATCGAAGGCGCTGACATCGGGTGTCGCAACGGTGAAACCATGGGCCGTTGCGATGGCGGCGATATAGCCGGACGGACTCGGATCATCCCCTCATCGCCCCTGTCCAGATTCCCCGACCGCCGCCGGGATGCGGCGGTCGGTATCGTCCATGCCGCAGCTTCAGTCGGCCTTGTCCGCGAGGATCCGGATAAGATGCGCGGGCGTATAAACCGGAATCGTGCAACCGGGGGCGAGGATCAGCCCGCGCTCGCCGCAGGTGGCAAGGGTATCGCGGATCTGCGTGCGCAACTCGTCGGGCGTCATGTCAGCAATGCGGCTTTCGTCCACACCGCCGATCACGCCCTTGCCGGTCGCCTCACGGATCGCACCAAGAGACGGGTTGCCCGCCAGCTTGTCTGAAACGCTGAACACCTCGACGGGGTAATCCGCGAAACGATCCAGCGAAATTGGCGCGCCGTGCAGATGGATGAGACGCACCATGCCGGCCATCGCCTCGAGCATCTCCATCTCGAAAGGTCGCATGAAGAGCTCGTAGGTGTCGTCATCCGCGTGCAAGGGCGAGCCGGGCTGATTGCCGCTGTTGACACTAAAGAAGATGCCATCGCATCCCGCCTCGCGCAGCGCAGCCATGAAGGCGCACATGCTCTCGCCCACCGCTCGCAGCATCCGCAGCGTTTCCTCTGGATGCGCCTTGAGGATCGGGATGCAAGCCATCCCCGCGCGCCGGACTACCTGCCGCCACGGATCGAAGGTGGTGAACAGGATTGGCATGCCCGGTCCATAGTGCTCGCGCAGCATCTTCAAGCAAATGATCTCTTCGGCAAACATATAATCAGTCATCGGCGCCGGTTCGAAGCGATCTATGTCTTCGGGGCCTCGGATTGTCTCGACGCCATCGGGAAATGGGTAGTGAAAATCGTTCACAACCTTAAGAATATCCCAGTCGTATTCGTCCTGATAGATGATGTGCCGCCGCGCATGTTCCGCCCCGCCCAGGGTCTCGGTCATGTAATGGGTCCAGCAGGTGCGCGGCACCCGGTCCACTGCTTCACCCGCAACCGCCGCGCGGAATCGTTCCTGCCTGTCCATTTCCGTCTCCATTCTTTTGATTGTTGTTTCAGATGCTACGCGATGCCGAGATATGCTTTCTGCATCAGCGGATTTTCCAGCAGCGCCGCTGCCCTGTCGGCGATCACCACCACCCCGGTCTGCAGCACGTATCCCCGCGACGCGATCGACAGCGCCACATTGGCGTTCTGTTCGACCAGGAGGATCGACAGCCCTTCGCTCTGATTGAGATTGACGATCAGGTCGAAGATCGTGCGCACATATTTTGGCGAAAGGCCCATCGAAGGCTCGTCCATTATGAGCAGTTTCGGTCGAGCCATAAGGGCGCGCGCCATGGCGACCATCTGCTGCTCTCCGCCCGACAGTGTTCCTGCCGCCTGCCCGGCGCGGGACGCCGTGACCGGAAATATCTCGGCCATCTTGGCGATATCCTCGGCGATCCCCTTGCTATCGCGTCGGCGCCAGGCGCCCATCATCAGATTTTCACGCACGGTCAGTTGCGGGAACATGCGCCGGCGCTCCAGAACCGGTGCGATGCCCGCATCGACAATCTGGGACGGCCGTTTGCCGATAAGGCGCTCTCCGCGAAAGACTATGTCGCCGCTGCGCGGCTTCACCCAGCCCAGGATGGACTTCATCGTCGTGGATTTGCCGCAGGCGTTGCCCCCCAGGAGCGCGACGATCTCCCCCTCGCCCACGCTCAGCGACACGCCGCGCAAGGCGTGGACGGAGCCGTACCAGGTATTGACGTCATTCAATTCCAGCATTCTCTCTCTGCCCCAGATAAGCCTCAATCACCTCGGGGTTCTCTGTCACGTCTGCCGGCGCGCCTTCGGCGATCTTCTCGCCATGGTCGAGCACGACAACCCGGTCCGAGACGCTCATCACCAGCCGCATCTTGTGTTCGACAACCAGCAGTGTGTAGCCCAGGTCGCGCAGGCGAAAGATCAGATCGACGATGCCTTGCGTCTCATGCGGATTCATTCCCGCCGTAGGCTCGTCCAGAAGGATGAGCTTTGGCTGGCCGATCAGACAGCGCGCTATCTCCACGCGTCGCTGATTGGCATAGGACAGCACCTTCACCTTCTGGTCGACGCGCGGCAGCAGCCGCTCTTCGAACTGTTCGAGCACCTCGATGACGCGCGCCCGCGCCGCGCGCTCTTCCTCGCGCTGCCAGGACGGACGCAGGATGCCGCTGACAATACCGCTTCGGGTGGTCAGGTGGGCACCAACCAACACGTTCTCCATCACGGTCATATCGCGAAAGAGGCGGATATGCTGGAAGGTGCGACGGATGCCGGTCCCGGCGATTTGATGCGGTGGCAAGTGCGTTATGTCTTGACCCAGAAAACTCACCTTTCCACCGCTGGCCGCAGCGGTGCCGGTGATGCAGTTGAACAGGGTCGTCTTCCCGGCGCCGTTGGGGCCGATCAGGCTGACGATCTCGCCCTCGTCAACCTGCATCGACACATCTTGCACCGCTCTAACGCCGCCATAGTCCTTGCAAAGGCCGCCGATCTCGAGAAAACCGGCCATTACATGGCCTCTGGCGGCAGGAAGACGTCACCGCGATAGGCTTTTCTCTGCCGCCGATCGAACAGCCGCAGCCGCAGGTCGTAGTGATGCCCGCCGAATAATCCCTGCGGCCGCACCTGCATGACGATGATCAGCACCAGCCCGTAAAGCAGCATCCGGTATTCAGACACCGCGCGGAACAGTTCGGGAATGGCGATCAGGATCGCCGCGCCCACGATGGGACCGATCATGTTTCCCGATCCGCCAAGCGCGAGAATGGCAAGCAGAATGAAGCTCTCCAGCATGGTGAAGCTGTCAGGGCTTATGTAGCGAACGGAATGCGCATAACACGCCCCTGCAATCCCCGCGTAGAAGGCCGAGATCACGAAGGCCTGCACCTTGTAGCGGGTGACGTTCACGCCCATTGCGGCGGCGGCAAGCTGATCCTCGCGGATCGCCACCAGTGCCCGCCCGAAGCGCGAATTCACCAGCCGTGCCATGGTGAAAACCACCACCGCGACGACGGCGAGAACGAAGAAGTAATTCTCGATCCGCGTGTCGACCTCCCAACCAAAGACACTTGGCCGCGGTATGTCCTTGATGCCGAGTGGTCCCCCGGTGAACCCGTTCCAGTTCAGCAGAACCAGCCAGACGATGATGTTGAAACCCAGTGTTGCGAGGGCGAGATAGATCCCCTCGAGCCGGAGCGTCGGTCGCCCCAGCGCCCAACCGAAGGCACCGGCCACCAGCCCGGCGGCCAGGAACGCGACTTCGAACGGCGCGCCCATATCCACCGTCAGCATCGCCGACGTATAGGCGCCGATCCCGTAAAATCCCGCATGGCCGATGGCGATGAGGCCGATATAGCCGTTCAACAGGTTCAGGCTCTGCGCGAGGATCACGTAGATCCCGATGAAAATCATGATCTGCAGGACATACTGGTTCGAGATCACGAAGGGCGCGGCGACCAGCGCGGCGAGAAACAGGATTAGCGGGCTGTTCTCAAGCGCATTCTTGACAATCTGCGGCATCAGTCGCCCCGTGCGCCCTTGAGCTGGCCACCGCCGAACAGACCCTGCGGACGGATCAGCAGAACGGCGAACATGAAGACAAACGCGATCAGGTGGCGGAAATTTGAGTTGACGAAGTCCACCGAAAACACCTCGACCACCCCGATCAGCAGTCCCGCCAGGATCGCTCCGGGCATCGAGGCCAGCCCGCCAATCACCGCCGCGCTGAACGCCTTGAGGCCCAGCATTACGCCCATCGTCGGGTAGAAGAGGTTGTAGTAGAAGCCGATCAGCACGCCCGCGATCCCGCCCATCATCGATCCGAAGGCAAAAGTAATGGTGAAGATGCGGTTGACATCGACGCCCATGGCCATCGCAGCTTCATGGTCCTGCGCCGTGGCGCGGATTGCGGTTCCCAGGCGGCTGTACCGGAAGAAGAGGAAGGTCGCAGCCATGATCAGAAGCGCGACCATCAGGACGGAGAGTTGCAGGTACGAAACATAGACTTCGCCGATGCGGATTTCGGAAAAGGCCAGTCCCTCGATCTGGCGCATCGGGATGGATTCTACTTCGGCGCCAAAGATCAGCCGCGCAAGCTGCGTCAGCACGACGGAAAAGCCGATGGTCACCAGCAGCGACGAGAAGTGAGGCGCGTTCCGCAGGCGCCTGAAGGCAACGATTTCTATCAGCGCCCCGAGCAGGAAGGTGGCAACCACTGCGGCGATGAGTGCCAGGACAAGGTTGTCCTGCAGGTGGGTGAAGACCACGAACCCGGCATAGGCGCCGACCATGAAAACCTCGCCATGCGCAAAGGTGACCATGCGCAGCACGCCGAAGATGATGGTGAAGCCCAGTGCAAGCAGCGCATAGATGCTGCCCTGCGTGAGGCCGTTGACCAGCTGCTCGAACATCGCCTTGTCTTTTATCGATTTCGGGCGGCGGTTTTGGCCGCCGCCCGGATTCGGATCACTCGGACATCACCCATTCGCCATCGCGCACGACGGTACGGTTATAGGTTTTCACCGGATCACGCGAAGCGGTGTAGTCGAAACCGCCCGTGACACCCACGAAGTCGCTCAACTGGAAGATCGCGGGCGCGACGGCGGACCGTTTTCCACCCGCGGCGCTGGCACCTTGCAGCGCCAGCAGGCCGGCATCGTAGCCGAGTGCCGCGAAGAGATTAGGCGTCTTTTCGTACTTGGCCACATAGGCGTCCGTGAATGCCTTCGACACCGGATCGGGATTTTCCGGAAAATAGAGTGCGACGCCCGCAATGCCCTCGGCGGCGGAGCCCGCCAGCTCAAGCAATTCGGGAGATCGCGGCGCGCCGGAGTTCAAGAACTGCGTCTGCAGCCGCGCGCGACGCGACTGGGCCAGGATTGCGCCCGTTTCGGCGGAATGTCCGGCGATGAAGACGGCGTCAGGCCCCATATTCTTGATCTTGGTCACGACGGCGGCAAAGTCCTTTTCGCCCGGCGTGATGCCTTCTTCGGTCAGCACGTCGGCACCCAGGGCTTTGACCTCGTCGGCAAATGAGGCGCTGGCCTGCACCCCCCAGTCGTCGTTGGTATAGATCGTGGCGATCTTCTGCTTTCCCATGTCCTGCACTGCCCAACGGGCGAGATACTGGCTTTCCGCCTTCTGGATCGCCATGACGCGCACCATGTTGTCGCCCAGGCCTGAAAAGTCAGGGTGGGACGCGGTTGGCGAAATCTGCGCCATGCCCGCCGCCTCGTAGACCGGAGCAGCTGCCATCGAGGCCGAGGACGTGAAATCGCCGATCTCAAGCAGGATCTCATCATTGGCGACGAAGCGCTCCGCCACCAGCACCGCCTCGCGCGGGTCGCCGCGACTATCCTCGATCACAAGCTCGACCATCTTGCCGTCCAAGCCGCCTTTCGCGTTGGCCTGGTCGATAGCCAATTCAATCCCGTTTCTGATGAAGCTGCCAAACTCGGCCATGTCGCCGGTGATCGGCAGCGAGACACCGAATTTCACGGTCTCTTGCGCATGGCTCCCGTTTGGCGCCAGGCTCGCCGCAACGGCCAGAACCGCCGCCGCGAATGCCGACAGCCCGCCTCGCCGTCCAATGGAAGACGTTTCGAATCGTTTCATCCCGATGTCCCTTTCTTGCAACATTACAAAAGCGTTAGTGCACTAATCGGATCAGTTCGATCCGTCGTTAAATGAGTCGGACCGGTCGATAGCACCTAGACAGCCGGCGCCATCACATCAACCGATTCCGCAACGATTGGGCTTTTGCCGGCCGCTTTGGCCGTATAGCGGGCATTTTTTTGGTCAACTTCGTACAGCCGCTCGAAACTTGACACCTGCTTGGCCAGGGCCGCGACCGACTCAATGATGTAATCCGCCTTCTGGTCTGTCAGCAGCGGCGAGAAATTAAGCCGCACCCATCCTGGCTTCGATGCCTCGATTCCCAGGTCGATGTCGGACAGGATCCGCTTCGAAGCTTTCCGGTCTATCCCCAGGAGCCTATGCGCGTACGCGCCGGCGCAGGAACAGCCTCCCCGCGCTTGAATTCCGCAAAGGTCGCTCAACATCCTGGTAAACAACTGATGATGGACGAGCCGTCCCGTCGCATCGCGCACGCGGAACGAAAATATCGGCAGAGCATCTGAGAAACCGGTACCGCCGAGAATCTCGATTTCGGGTATTCGGGCCCATTCATGTTCGGCCTTCTGCCGCATGGCGGCCTGCCGCGACAAGAGCCAATCGATGCCCAGCTTCTCCTTGACCATCAGCACCATCGCGGCGCGAATATCGCCGAGCACGTTCGGAGTTCCCGCTTCTTCGCGGTCACAAAGCCGCGCCGAATACCGGTGGTCCCACGGCGACAGATACGAAACCGTGCCACCGCCCGGCTGCGTCGGCGTCGTGCGCCGGACAAGGTCGTCGCGAACGATCAGAACGCCGGACGCACCAGGCCCACCAACGAATTTGTGGGCAGAGAAAACCATGGCGTCCTTTTCGACACCGCCCTTTCCGATCGTCATTGGAAGGTACGGCGCAGCACAGGCGTAGTCCCAGACGGAAAGCGCCTTGTAGCTGCGCAGGAGCCTTGTGACCTCGTCGGTATCGGTAAGCTTGCCGGTCACATTGGAAGCGGCTGAAAAGGACCCGACGATGACGTCGGAGCCGGCCGATGCACGAAGTCGCGCTTCAAGGTCGCTAAGACTGGGGCCGCCTGAGGGCGCTTCTTCAATCTCCACAACATCTGCACCGGTCTCACGCCAGGGAAGGATATTTGAGTGGTGTTCATACGGCCCAATCAGAACCGTGGCCCGGCCTCCGTTCCTGACGAGAGCCTCGATATCGAGCAACCTGACAAGACGGTTCAACCCTGAGGTCGCACCCGAACCGGAAAAGATGGTGCTGTGCGCCTGCCCGACATCGAGCAAACGCGAGATTCTTGAACGCGCCTCCTCACGAAGCGAGGTGCAAAACTCGCCCACGAACGATGCCCGCGAATGGGTGTTCGCGTAAAACGGAAGGATGCGAGAAGACACAACTTCTTCGATCAGGGTCAGCGCCCGACCGGATGCCACATAGTCCGCATATACGAGGGGCTTTGGGCCGAACGGGCCATCCAGCGTCGCATCGTCGCCAATGATGCCGGCGCGAACCCGATCGACGATATCTGGCTGATCGAGCAGATCCTCCAATGCGGAAAAAGGCGACATCTTACCGTGCACTCCTTGTCGGATTAAGAATGATGATAACAAGGATTTTTGGTGAAATGTTCATCATATTCACACGGGAATTGTTTGACATTCTATCATTTGAACGACATATTCTGCCAAATGGATAAGATTGATATTCGTATCCTCGAGCAGCTGATGCTCGATTCATCGCAATCTCAACGGCAGCTCGCCGAGCGGGTCGGGCTGTCGCAGAATTCCTGCTGGCGGAGGTTGAAAGCGATTGAGTCGTCCGGCGTGATCCGGGGACGGACCATCCTGCTCAATCGGGAGAAGCTCGGCGCCGGGCTCGTTGTTTTCGCGATGGTGCGAACCCGGCATCACTCCGCGGACTGGTTGAACCGATTCCGCCAAAGCATCTCTGTGATCCCGGAAGTCGTTGACTTTTATCGCATAGGTGGGGACTACGATTATCTGCTGAAGATCATCACTAGTACTATGGCAAGCTACGACGCTGTTTATCAGGACATCATTTCTCGCGTCGAGCTTGAGACGGTTACATCCTACTTCGCCATGGAATCGATCGTCGAGCAGCGGCCGATTTCGCTGTCGTCATTGGCCCGGAAGGATCGCTGATGACTTGGCGCGGATTCGAGAGGAGGCGGCAGTTCGCGTGACGGTCAACGGAGGTGGGGATGCGCCGCCGGGGGTCTCAGGACTTCGCGGCCGGGACGCCTCCCGAGACGATCTCCGCGCCGGCGACGCCCGCGGCATCCGCCAATTGTCGCAGCCGGCTCTGGGTTGCATCGCTGTCCGGAACACTTTCGGGATTCAGGACTTCCAGCCGCACCGCGTCCGCCTCTATCCGTAAATTCGCCTGTCGCAATATCTCCGGCACGCTCGCCGAAAAGCGGTGCCCGAGCAGCATGGCCCGCCCGAGGATCTCGGCGCGTCGAAGCTCGCTGGGGCTGAGCAGCTCACGTGTCGCCGACTTCACCGCGTCATCGACCTTTCCGCCGTAGCGCGCGAGGATTGCGACGGCAAGGAATGCGCGTTCGGGGTGGGAGATGCCGATGAACGGGAATTGCAGGATGCGCAGGAAGCTCTCGATGGCGCGGACCTTGGGATGGTCTCGCCAGGACATGTCGGTCAGGGCGCAGGCCGCGAGCCTGAGGCGACGTTCGCTCTGCGCCTCGCCCGGAAACAGGCCCTCGGTCCAATCGCCGAGCGCCTTGCTGAATTCGGGCACACGCGCTGTCGGAAGGCCGATGGCTTGCGCTCCTTCGAGGAGCGGATCGCGGTACTGCTCCTTCTGATCGAGCTGGCAATAGAGCCATCCCTCCCGCAGGCCATAGGCCGAGAACACGACACGGTCGGGCTTCAGGTTTCGCAGCACCCGCGACATGACGAGCGCCGATGCCGGTAACGTGTCGATGCGACGGCCCGGAACGTCCGGAAGGTCGGCAACCTGCTCCGGCGACATACGGGCGATCTTCTTGGCGAGCGCGCGAGCCTCGTTGGCCGGCATCTCGTAGCCGTGGACGACATTGACCGGAAGCCCGTGCATCGCGATATGCACGCGGGCAAGCGCCCGCCAGCCGCCGCCGATCGCATAGAAGACCGGATCGGTCAGAAGGGGCGGAAGGTTCTGTTGAAGAAGCGCATCGATCTTCTTCTTTGCCGTATCGACATTCTCCGTCATCAGCTTCTTCACGGGCAGGGTCCCGAGCGGCATGCTGGTCATGCGTTCGCCGACGTGATCGCCAACGACCTCGGCCACCTCGAGGCTGCCGCCGCCGATATCGCCGACCAGGCCTCTGGGCTGGAAGAAGCCGGAGATAACCCCGTAGGAGGTGTAGGTCGCCTCCTCCTCGCCCGACAGGACCCTCGTCTCGAGGCCCGTCCTCTCGCGAATGGTCTCGACGAGGGTGGAGCCGTTCAGGGCGCGCCGCGTCGCCTCTGTCGCCAGCGCGTCGATACGGCGGACGTTCATCGCCTTCGCGGCGGCGTGGAAACGCGCGATGGCATGGACCGCGGCCGAGATGGCTTCGTCGGACAGGTTGCCATCTTCGTCCAGGCCGGCGCTAAGCGTACAGAGGGCCTTTTCGTTGAACCGGGGAAACGGCGCGCGACTCAAATCGTCATAGACAACCAGGCGGATCGAATTGGATCCGATGTCGATCACCGCATAGTGATCCTGCTGCCGGCCGAGTATTCGTTTGGTATCGATTTCGATTATTCGTGGTTCGGTATTTCTTTTCGAGGGTTGACCGATGGCCATTGTCACCTGCCAGCGTTGGTGGTCTCCGACGTGGGATATCGGGTCCGCGCGCCGCCTATTGTCTATACAAGCGCCTGAACTCTGTGCGGTAGCATCATAGAATAGAGTGGAGCATGATCCAGCGACTCTTCCGAACAGGTCCCGAACCGGTCGGAAAGGGTCTGACGATACGCGCGGGTGGAGCTTTCAGGAGACCCGTCGATGCGGATCCGCGATTCTTCACCGGTCAGCGCGAGGTTCGGGCGATGACGTCCATCAGTTCGGCGATCTTCTGCTGCTGGTCGTCTTCGTCGCCGCTTCTTATCGCGCCGGTCACGCAGTGCGCGACATGGTCCTTCAGGATCTCGTCTTCGGCCCTGCGCAGCGCGGCCCGCACCGCCGAGACCTGGGTCACGATATCGATGCAGTACCGGTCCTCGGCCACCATCTTCGAGAGGCCCCTGATCTGCCCCTCGATCCGGCCGAGTCGCTTCAACACCGCCTGTTTCGTGTCGTCCTGCATGCTCGAGACGTACCCCCACGGGGTATGAAGGTCAATCCGAATAGCCCTGATCCACGCCCGGTCCGCCAGCCCTCGTTCCGGCCTGCCGTTCCCTCCGACGGGCGACGTCCGCACGTGTCCCGTCGCGCGGGGCACCCTGGTTCTGTCTTCATTCCCGCGGCGCTCCCGGAAGCCGCCCGCCGAGAAACGCATCAATGACATTGGCGGTGATCCGCGAGGTATCGCTGTCATATCCGGACGCCGACAGGGTTGCCGACCAGGTGATCGAACCGGCTGAGAAGACAGCGCCCCCGTGCGGACCATGCATGAACAGGATATCCGACTGGACACCCGATTGCGCGTTGGAGCCGCCCATCCAGGGGTGAATCTGGGGGAAGCATTCGATCGCCGCCTGATAGGCGTCGGTGAAGCCCCTGGTCGAAGCGAGAACGACCGCGTGCGGCGGTGTCCCGATCCGGGTGTCGGCCTTGTCGACCTCGAAGCCCGCCGCGCCGTGACCGAGGACCAGCGATGGACCGGCACCCACCACATCGCCTTCGACGCCGGCGAAGATCCAGGCATGGACATCGGCGAAGCTCGCTTCCGTCCGGTGATAGGCCGCGCCACGGTCGAAGCCCTGGCCGGTGAAGGCGATGCCGACGCGGTTGTTCGGCTGCCGGCCGCGATCCCGCCACAGGCCGCCCCGCTCGCCGGAAACGCTGACCGTCTCCTCGCCGGCTTCCCCGGCCCAGGTGCGCGTCCCGGAATAGCGCCGGACCTCGATGACGTCGGGCTCGTCCTCGGCGACTCCGGTGACCCAGTAGAAGCCGTTGCCGCCGAGATAGAGGAAGCGCCCGCCGCGATCGAGCCAGTCGTCCCGCGCGTCCAGCATCCGCGCCGTCCAGTATTCCGGATGGCTGCCGGTGACCACGACCCGGTGGCGATCGAGGACCGAAGCGCCCTCGGCGTGAAGCAGGTCGTCGGTGATGACGTCGAAGGCGTAGTCCTTCTCGGTCAGCCAGTCGATCAGGTGGAGGTCGGCGGCGAACTGATGCGGCGCGTCGAAGGTGCGGCAGCGCGCCTTCGGGCGGAAATCGATGATCGGCCGGCGCCTTGACCCATAGGCGATGCCGCTGCCGTCGCGATGGTTGTCATAGAGGCTTTTCAGGCCATTCTCGGCGACATAGGCGTAGCGCTCCGGCGTGATGGTCATGTCCTGGCGCGGCGAGACCTGCACGGAGTCGCTGACATCGAGGGATTCGTTCGCATAGGCGAGATAGCTCATCGTCGGCATCAGCACCGCCAGAGGCGCGGCGTCCCCCTCCGCCTTTGGCGGACAGACGAAGAATGGCAGATGCTCCTCGTCCTCGCCGGTGCGCAGGCGAAGCGCATAGACGCCCGAGCGGAGATCGGCGGGGACGGCGAATTCATGGCTCACCGGCCAGCCGACATCGGCGACGTCGTCGTCATGGAAATGGATGGCGTCATGCGTCTCGGGCAGCGGCGTCGTCGAATTGGTCGCTCCCGGCCAGCCGGGGCCGGTCATCAGCCGCGACGGCCGGTTCACGGTGCGGCCGTCGGCGCCGCCGCAAACCCCCGCGATCGTCGCCTCGCCCGCATGCTGGAAGAAATCCCACGCCGCGAGCGTCGCCCCGTCCGGGCCAACGATCCGGGGCCGCGCGATCTTGCCGTTGAAGACCTCGCGCGGGTGCGGCCCGTCCGGCGTCTCCTCGAGCCTGCCGGCCGCGAAGACCAGCCGCCCGTCGCCGGCGGCGATCGGTGCCGCGAGCGTCACTTCGCCGCCGTCGGGATTCACGGATTCCGGCAGCCAGATTCCGGGCTCGACGCTCAGTGCCACCGTCCCGGCCGAGCGCGAGACCGTGACCGTCGCGCGATACCATTGTTTGGGCGCGAGGGCGCGCGAGGACCGCAGCATGGTCCCCTCCCCGTCGACCTCAAGATGACCGTCGGCGCCGAGGAACAGCCCAAAAGCCGAAGCGTCGCCGGAGGCCCAGACCATGATCCCCTGCCGGGCGGGCCCGGGCAGGGTCGACCAGATCCAGGCATCGATCGAGAAATCGCCCCCGGGCATCGCCTGGGCGACAAGGCCATAGGAGCCCTTGCGGATCGTGCGCGGCGCCCCCGGATGGGGGCCGTCGAGCGCGCTCTCGATCTCCGCTTCCCGGAAGCCCGGTCCATGTGGATTCTCGTCGCCGTGGATGAGCCGCACCAGTTGCGCCTCATAGCTCGGCGCGACGCTGTGGACATGGAAGGTCATCGTCTCGCCGGGTCGCACCGACCATCGATCACTGTAGCCCGTCAGTTTCATGGTCACGGTTCTCCGAGGATCAACTGCCGCGCATCGGGATGCGCGCGGCGATCATAACGTCTCCCGGCACATCCGGATGGTCACGCCTTCGGCCGGCACCACCGGCAGGACCTGCTTCGTCGTCTCGAAGCCTTCGCCGTCGATCCGGCTCAGCAACCCTACCGCCGCGGCTTCGCCAAGCGCATAGGCCGGTGAACGCATGCTCGATATCAACGGTCCGGAGAACTGGCGAAACGGGAAAGCGTTGAAGCCGGTGACCATCAGGTCGTCGGGAACCACGAGCCCTCGCTGCATGGCCGCGTGGATCGCGGCGATACCGATCTGGTCGTTGGCTCCGACCACCGCATCCGGCACGCCGCGGCGCTCGAAGGCGGCGAGGATGGTTGCGATGCTGCCCTGGAAATCGGCTTCGTTGCATCCGATCCGCATTACCTTCGCGCGCCTGCGCGCCGCGGCGCGCACGCCCGCCTCGCGGCGCTCCACTGCCGGCCAGAGGTGATCCGGCGCGGCAAAGAGCAGCGTGCGGGCCCCCGCCGCGATCACCTGCTCGGTGATCATCCGCGCGCCCGTCTCGTCGTCCTGGATGAAACAGCATGTGTCGGCGAGGCCGGCCATGTCGTCCTGGATGATCGCCAGCGGATGGTGCAGCCGCTCGAGGAGCCGGTAGACTTCCTCGCGCCCGGGGCGCGGACCGGATGCCATCACCGCGAGGCCGTCGACATTCGAGGCATGGGTGAGCAGCGCCTTCAGACCGTCGACGTCGGTGACCCCGTTGACCATAAGTCCGTAGCCGGCCGCGGCGAGGCGATTGCTCATCCCCGCCGCGACTTCGGTGACGTAGGGATCGTCGAGGAAACGACGGTCGGGGCGGACGATGGTCAGGCCGATCGCGTATTCGCGCTGCATGCGCAAGCCCCGGGCGCTGCGCTGCGGCCGGTAGCCGAGCTTGTCGATCGCGGCGAGGATACGGACTCGTGTCTGCTCCGAAACCCGCGCCGTCCGCTCGTTGATGACGTTGGAAACCGTCATCATCGATACGTCCGCATAGGCGGCGACGTCCCGCAGCGTCGGCGGGCGTCCCCGCTGTGGGCGCGACCGGTCCGCTTTCATCGACAGACTGCCTCCTGATCGGCCCCGGCCTTGCCGCTCCATTGCCCGCGACGCAAATCAGGCCGGCCGGACGTCGTTGCGTAGCAGCGCCGTCCTCTCCGCGTCGAGGTCGAGCGCCGCGGTCAGTGCGACGCGATAGACGCTCTCGGCCCTTTCCCGGCTGACCCATCCCTCGCGGACGTCGCTCACGACCCGCTCCGGGGCTCGCTCCGCCGGCGGCCCGTAACCACCACCGCCGCAGCTGATCGACACCATCGCCTGGTCGGGACCGATCACCACCTCGGCACATCCCGGCACCGGCTCCAGCGTGCCGTCGGCGAGCTTGCGGAATTGCGACGAAGGCCCGCCATGGCGGCCGCCACGCGTGCCGGCGGCGGGATTGGCGTTGCCGTCGCTGACATAGGCGACGGTCATCTCGCAGCCGAGCGGCGAGAATTCCGAATAGGCGCCAAGCGCCCCGCGAAACCGGCCGGCGCCTTCGGTGTCCGGCATCAGCCGCCGTTCGTGAACGAGGATCGGATGCCGCAGCTCGTCGATCTCGATCGAATCCTGGTAGCACATGCCGGCATTGCCGACATGGAGGATGGTCAGCCAGCCGTCGGTCGTCGGCGTGCCGGCGCCGCCGGTGCAGCCGAGATAGACCTCGTTGACGAAGGGCTCGCCGTCATGGATGCCCGAGATCACCCCGGACGATGGCGGAATCACCGCCCCGGTCTCCGCCATGCCGAGGCCGTCGGCGAGTTCGGCGATCGCGCACTGCACCGGGTTGGCGACGCGGTCGGCGAGATTGGTCGTCGCCACCGAGCATGAGGTCGGATGGAACGGCCGCCCGACCGCGCAGCCGTCCCGCAGGTGAACCCTGATCCGGCGGAAACTGCCCTCGTTCTTCGGAACCGTATGGTCGATAGAATTGAAGATGCCGACCATCGGCGCCGAGAGCGCGCAACCTTCGGACAGGTTGATGCCGTTTTCCATACAGTCCGGATTGTCGCGAAGGTCGACCTCGATCATCGCGTTGTCCGGCTGGACGTCGACCGTCACCTTGATCTCGACGCCATCGGCGGGCGTCGCCGGGAACGGGTCGTGGCGGCTCTTGCGGGTGATCGTTCCCTTCGGCATCGCCCGGATCACGTCGACCATCCGCTGTTCGCTGTAGTCGAACCAGGCCCTGCAATAGGCTTCCAGCGCTTCCCAGCCGACCTCGCGCCCGAGCGCGAGGATTTCCCGCTCGCCCACCCGCGCCGCTCCAAGCGTCGCGAGATAGTCGCCCCACCACTGGTCAGGCACCCGGATCCGCATCCGGCACATCCGCACCAGGTCCATGTTGTGCTGGTAGTCGCTCTGGATCTTCACTGCCGGGAAGATCAGCGCCCCCTCGCCGTAGACGTCCTTGGCTGCGCCCATATAGGTGGTCGGCAGCGCGTTGCCGCAGTCGGCCTGATGGCCCTTGGCCAGCACCGTGAAGCGGTGGATGCCGTCGTCGTCGATCACCGGGATCAGGATCGAATGGTCGGCCGGATGGGTGCATCCGTGATAGGGCGAGTTGTGCAGATAGGCGTCACCCCGCCGCAGCTCCGGATGGTTGTCGGTCATCGTCCGGCACATGATCTCCGGCCCGCGGAGCACATGGATCGGCAGGCTGTCGGACGCCGTCAGCAGCTCGTGGTTGGCGGTCAGGATCACGCAGGAGAAGTCGCGCGCGATCGTCAGGATGCCGGATCGGCCGGTGCGGTGGAGGGTATTGGCCATCTTGCGGGCGATGCCCTCGAAGCGGGCGGTCAGCACCGCCATCTGGACGCCGCCGATTGTCGGGCTCTGTTCCATTCACGGCTCCTGGCTGTCGAGGTCGATGACGAGGGTGCCCATCGCGTCGCGTCGGGCGGTGGTGCCGGGGTCGATGACGACGGAGGTGAAATCGGACTCGACCACCGCCGGACCGACGATCGTGTCGGCTTCGGCCAATGCCTCGAAGCGGTGCACCGCCGTATCGGTCCAGCCAGGCCCGGCGAAATAGACCCGGCGCCGCGCCAGCGGCTCGAACGACGCCGGAACGCGGATTCGCCCCGGCCGGTCCGCGCCGATCTTGCAGCGGACGGTGGCATTCCAGCCGACCGTCTCGATCGCCGAGGTCGGATCGTCGACCGCGAAGATCTCGCGGTGCGTCTTGTGGAAATCCTCGACCAGCGCCGCGACATCCTCTGGAACACGGAACCGGCCGGCCCGGAGGGGCACCTCGATCTCCCATGCCTGGTCCGGATAGCGCGCCTCGGTCGACCAGTCGATCTCGACCGCCGCGGGGTCCGTGCCCGTGGTTGTCGCGAAGCCGCGGCACCGGCTTTCGAGATCGTCGAGCACCGCGTTGACGCCGTCCATGTCGAAGGCGCGGCTGTCGGTGTGGAACATCGCCTGGTGGTGGGCCATCAGGTCGGAGACCAGCGCGCCGGCGGCGGCGAGCACCGCACCGGTCTCGGGCACCAGCACCGTGTGGCAGCCGAGCCGCAGCCCGATCGCGACGGCATTGATACCGGCCGCGCCGCCACCGGCGACGAAGGCCGCATGAGCAGGATCGATGCCCTGGTTGACGGTGATCCCCATGATCGCCTGGACCATGGTCTCCGTCGCCAGCCCGACGATCGCCGACGCCGCCTCCTCGACCGAAAGACCCAGCGGCTCCGCGACCTCGCGACGGACCGCCGCGACGGCGGCGTCGCGGTCGAGCTCCATCCGTCCGCCGAGGAAGAAGGAGGCATCGATGAATCCGAGGATGACCGACGCGTCGGTGACCGTCGGCCGGATCCCGCCCTGGCCATAGGCGACCGGTCCCGGCACCGCGCCGGCGCTGATCGGCCCGACATGGAGAAGCCCGCCGCTGTCGACCCAGGCGATCGAGCCGCCCCCGGCACCGATGCTCTTGGTATCGACCGAGGGCATGCCGGTCATGTGGCTCGACAGCGGACGCCCCAGCCAGGTCTCGCGCGTCCGTGGAATCCGCCCTGCCCGGACCAGCGAGACGTCGAAGGTGGTCCCTCCGGTATCGCCGACGATCAGCGTTTCGGAGGCGGCGTCACCCGCGTAGGCGCGGGCGCCGACCGGTCCCATGCTCGGGCCCGAGTTGATCAGGTGCACCGGCGCCCGGGCGACATCGGCCGCGTCCATGACACCGCCCTGCGACGTGACGACGAGCAGCCGCCCCTTGAAGCCGGCGCTTGCCAGCCGCTCCCCGAGGCCGCTCATATAGGCGCCCATGATCGGCTTCAGCGATGCGTCGAGGCAGGTCGACATCGCCCGCCGGTATTCGCGAATCGACGGGTTGATGCGATGCGAGAGGGTGTAGGGGACGCCCGGAAGATGCGCCTCGATCAGCCTGCCGATCGCCAGCTCATGCGCCGGGTTGACGATCGACCAGAGCAGGCTGACGGCGATCGCCTCCACCCCGTCATCTCCCAGCCGTTTCAACAGGTCGACCACCTCGGCCTCGTCGAGGGCGACATGGACCGACCCGTCCCGGAGCACCCGCTCGCCCACCTCATGGGTCAGCGCCTTCGGAATGAACGGCTCGGGATAGGGCACCGTGAAGTTGAACGCCTCCTGCCGGCCGCCTTCGCGAAAGACCAGCGTGTCGGGATGCCCGCTCGTCGTCAGCAGCGCGGTGCGCGCCGTCCGGCCGGTGACGATGGCGTTGATCGCATGGGTCGTGCCGTGAACCATGGACTCGGCCCGGCCGAGATAGGCCTCGAGGCTTTCCCCGGCGTCGCTCGCGGCGATCGCCAATGCGTCGAGCACGCCGGCCGCCGGGTCCTCGGGAGTCGTCGCTGCCTTGTAGATGCCGACGCTGCCCTGCGCCTCGCCGACGATCAGGTCCGTGAAGGTGCCACCGGTATCGACCGCGAAACGCAGCGCCCTGCCGGAAGGATCGGCCGGGGCGGAACGGGATGGGTCGCTGGTCTCGGCGTCGATCACGAAACGCGGTCTCCGGTTGGTTGGTCGGCGATCGGCTGGCAGGAACCTCACTCACATCTGGTCGAAGGGCCCGCCATGGGCATCCGGGACGCTCATCGGCGCCTGCGGCGCGCCTAGAGCACGCCATATTTGGCGTAGACGTCGCCCAGGAGGCTGCCCTTCAGCAATTCGTCGCGGGTGTGGTTCTCGTCGGCGACCTTCGCCAGCGCCCGCTCGAACACCTCGTCGGCGATGTCCTGCGGCACGACGACGAGACCGTCCGCGTCGCCGAAGACAATGTCGCCGCTATGGACGGTGACGCCGCCGCACTGCACCGGCCGGTCGATCTCGACCATCCGCCCCCGGCCGCGGCTGTCGAGCGGACCGATGCCGCCGTGGAAGACCGGGAATTCGAGCGCGCGGATGTGCTTGATGTCCCGCACCAGCCCGTCGGTGACGCAGCCGACGCCGCCCCGCGCCATCGTAGCGGTGGTGAGGAGCTCACCCCACGGCGCGATCCTTTCCGTCGGACCGCCGCAGCCGAGCACCGGCACGTCGCCCGGCTTGAGATCGTCAATGAGACGAATCTCGAGCTCGTAGGGATTCTCGTCGTCCTCGACCGAATAGGTATTGGTGTAGCCGCCGGTCCGCGCCCTGCCGAGAAGGACGAGCGATTCATCCAGCGGCCGGACGAAAGGGCGCATCGCCTGGCCGCCATGCCCCATTCCATCCAGGACATCGGACAACACCGCTGCGTAGAGCTTCTGCTTCAGCTCGGACGAAATGATCACCTTCACACCTATGATTTGCTGCAACATCCCGGTACGTTTAACGTTAAATGGCGTCTGCCGGGCCGTCAACCGGCTCCCGCGCGATGCGCAAGGGCATCGTCCCGCCTTCGCAAGCCGGTGGCCGGCGCATCCTGCGCCGTCCGGCCGTGATCGCAGCCACCTCCCCTTCCGCCATATCCGTCGCTCGCGCGAACCCCGGCAGCCTCAGTCCGCCAGCTGGAAGCGCTCGAAGCGGTGCAGCGCCTCATCGATCGCCTTCTTGTGCCGGCGGGCGGCGCCCTTGCCCACCCACGTCCAGTTCTGGACGAGGAGCTTTCGTCGCTCGCGGTCGGTCTTGAGATCGATCGCCGCCACGATCTCGTCGCCGACGAGCACCGGCAGGGCGAAATAGCCGAACACCCGCCTTGCCCTGGGGACATAGGCCTCGAAGCGATGCTCATAGTCGAAGAAGAGCTGCAGGCGCTTGCGCTGGATCGTCAGCGGGTCGAACGGCGAGAGGATGTGGACCGGCGCCTCTTCGGCGCCGCCCGCCACCTCGAGGTCTTCGGGACGCGCCCAGTGCGCCGCCTTTTCCATGCCGTCGATGGCGACCGGCACGAGTTCCTTGCGGCGGTGCCGCGCCTCGATCAAGTCCCGCATCCCCGGCTTCGACCGCGCGTCGAGATGGCAGAGCGAATCGAGGCTGACGATGCCCTGGGAACGGAGTCCGCGATCCAGCCGGTAGGCGAGTATCTCGCGCTCGGTCGCGGCGCGCGGCGGCCGCTCCCAACCGAAATGGCGGTCCGTCAGCTCGTAGGTCTTCAGCATCCCGCTGCGCTGGCTGATCGTCACCTTGCCCTGGTGGAAGGCGAGCTGCAGCGTGCGCTTCGATGGCTTGCGGCTCGCCCAGGGGTGATCCTTGTCGACCAGCACGTCGTCGTCGATGTCGCGGATCGTCAGCGCCCCGTCATCCCGGAGCCGGCGCAGCACCTTGCGGGAGTCGCCCGGCTTCACCTCCCCGAACCAGCCGTGTCGCCGCCAGTCGTTCTTCATCGCCCTGAGGAAGAAGCGGAAGTCCCTCGTCGGCACATAGGAAAGCGCGTGGGTCCAGAACTCGAAGACGCTCTTGTCGACGCTTTGCGCCTGATGGAGGTCGGCGCGGCGATAGTCGGGAATCCGCGTGAACAGGATATGGTGATGCGACCGTTCGATGACGTTGATCGTGTCGATCTGCACATAGCCGAGATGTTCGGTCGCCAGGCGTGTCGCCTCCGGCCCGCTGCCGAACGGCGCTTGCGCATCCAGCCGCTGGGCGCGCAGCCAGATGCGGCGGGCTTCCGGCTTGGTCACGGATCGGGGAGTGCTCATCAGCTGCGAAGAAGCCCGCGCGATCTGGAAGGGATGGAACGTCCTGCCCTCGACCTCGGTCGACTCGGCGGAACGATAGCACCCGTGAGGTCAGCCGCCGACCATCAACCGCACGATTTCGTCGCTCGTCGTCTCCGCCGGCACGCGCTCGCCGGCCTTGATGCCGCGCCGCAGCACGACGATGCGATCGGCCACCGCGAAGATGTCGCCGAGATTGTGGGAGATGAAGATGACGCCCTTCCCCTGCTCCTTCAGCGCCATCACCAGCGCCAGGACCTTGCGCTGCTCGGGCACGCCGAGCGCCGCGGTCGGCTCGTCCATGATCAGCACCTTGGCGTTCCAGTAGATCGCCCGGCCGATCGCGACCGCCTGGCGCTGCCCGCCCGAAAAGGCCGATACCGGCGCCTCGAGGCGATCGACGTGGAAGTCGAGCCGCCGCATCGTCTCCTGCGCCGCATCCGCCATCAGCGCGCGATCGAGGACCGGCAGGAAGCCGAATGCGCGGCGCTTCGGTTCACGGCCAAGGAAGATGTTGGCGCCGATCGACAGGTTGTCGGCAAGCGCCAGATCCTGGTAGATCGTCTCGATGCCCCGATCGCGCGCCTGCTGCGGGCTTTCGAAGGAAATCGGCGTCCCGTCGAGCCTGATCTCCCCGCGATCGGCCTTGTAGACGCCCGAGACCGCCTTGATCAGGGTCGACTTGCCGGCGCCGTTGTCGCCGGCCAGCGCCACGACCTCCCCGGCCTTGAGATCCATCGAGACGTCCTCGAGCGCATGGACGCCGCCAAAATACTTGGAGACGCCGCGGATCGACAGGAGCGGTTCACTCATCGACACGCCCTCCCAGCAGCTTCCTCTGGCTCTGGTCGACCAGCACCGAGATGATGATCACCACGCCGACGGCGATGAATTGCCAGAACGGCTCGACGTTGATGAAGACCAGCCCGTATTCGATGACCGCGATGACCAGCGCGCCGGCGACGGTGCCGGCGATATTCCCGGAACCGCCGAACAGGCTCGCCCCGCCGATCACCACCGCGGCGATCGAACTGAGCAGCAGCGGCTCCCCCGCCTGCGCCGCGCCGGCGGCGAAGCGTCCCGAATAGAGCGCCCCGGCGAGGCCGGCGCAAACCGCCGCGAGCAGGTAGATCCGCATCGTCAGCTTGCCGACATTGATGCCCGAGCGCACCGCCGCGACGCGGCTCGCGCCGAAGGCATAGGTGTGTTGGCCGAAGCGGGTCTGCGACAGCATGTAGTGCATGATCAGCACGACCACCGCCGCGATGATCACCAGGATCGGGACGCCGGCGATCCGGCCGTTGCCGATCCAGGCGAACCACGCGTTGGAAACCGGCACGGTCATGCCGCCGGCGATGAGATAGGCCGCCCCCCGCGCGATGCCATACATGCCGAGGGTGCCGATGAAAGGCGGCACCCGCAGCCGGGCGATCAGCCAGCCGTTGACGAGGCCGGGAACGAAGGCGACGGCCACGCCCGAGACAATGCCCAGCAACATCGACAGGAATGGCGGCAGGCCGAGATGGCTTGCGCCGAGATTGGCCATATGGGCCGAGACAACCGCGGCCAGGCCCATCGTGAAGCCGACCGAAAGGTCGATGCCGGCCGAGATGATCACGAAGGTCTGGCCGAGCGCCAGCAGCAACGGGGCGGTCGCAAAGATGCCGATCGACTGGAGGTTATAGGTATTGCCGACAAAGGTGACGCCGTAGACCGTTTGCGCCCAGGTCTCGAAGAAGATGACGAGGATGACAAGGAACAGCCAGGCGCGAAGGTCGGCGACCTTCGACAGGAATGTACGCCCGGGCGGTGGGGCAGCTTCACTGGAAAGAGCGGTCATCGGCTATCCGCTTTCGCGATCCAAGAGACCGAACCGCCGGTCCCCTCCGGGGCCGGCGGTTCATGTTCGACGGCTGGTCCCGCGCCTAGCCGGTGTAGAGATACTTGGAGACGTTCGGATCGTCGATATTGTCCTTGGTCATCACGGTGAAGCCGGTGCCGATATGGGTCGGAACCGGGTTTCCGGTCAGATGGGCATAGGCCGCGACAACGCCGAAATAGCCGATCTCGGCGGGATGCTGCGCGATGACGATCTCGAAGGTCCCGTCCTTGAGCTCCTGGACGACGGACTGCGGCGCGTCGAATGCCGCGATCTTGACTTCGCCCTGCTTGCCGGCCTGCTTGACGCCATTGGCAGTCCCCGAGGCCGAGAACAGGTTCGCGCCGAACACGCCGGCAAGGTCCGGTACGCGGCCGATGACCGCCTGGACCTGCGCCGCGGCCTTGTTCGCGTCGTCGTCGTTGAACTGGGTCTCGAGCACCTCGATGTCCGGATGGTTGGCCATCTCCTGCTTGAAGCCTTCCTCGCGCTGGTCGGTCGTCGACACGCCCGGCTTCACGTTGGAGACATAGACCTTGCCCTTTTCGCCGATCGACTGGGCAAGCGCCCGCGCCGCCATGACGCCGCCGAGGACGTTGTCGGAAGCGACATAGGAGATCGGGAAATCGGCGTCGCCCGCGCCGGTCTGGAACACGCCGTTGCCGATGAAGGTATCGACGCAGACCACCGTGATACCGGCGTCGTTCGCCTTCTTCAGCGGCTCGACCAGCTGCACCTTGTCGGTCGGCGCGATCAGGATCGCGTCGGGCTTGCGCGCGATGACCGCGTCGAGCACCGGCACCTGCAGGGTGACGTTCCACTCCGAAGCGCCCTGGAACAGGAGATCCTGGCCAAGCGCCTCGGCGGCGGCGTCGGCGCCGCGATGCATGGTGATGTAGAAGGCATCGGTCGTCAGGCCGGGCACAAGGGCGATCGTGTGTTTCTTGTTCTCGGCGGCCGCCGGCAGGACCAGCGATCCGGTTCCCGCCGCGGCGGTCGCAGCACCCATCAGACCGAGAAATGACCTGCGTTGAATCATGTTCCTTCCTCCCATTTGCTTTGGCCATGCCGCGAATCGAATCGCCGCATGATTCCGCCTTTCAGGCCGTCAGGCTGGTGCCCGCCGGCCCTGGTCACCGAGCCTCGCTTCCTCCCTGAAATACGTGGAGACTGCGGTTGATCGGCCGCATCCTAGCATGCAGTTGCTCAAAAACCATCGTCCGCAGCGCTGCGTAGCGGTCCTCGGCATCGTCCGGCTCGACGACGAATTCCGTCCGGTCGAGCCCCGCCAGGGCCGCGTCGAGCGAAGGGAAGACGCCGCCGGCGATCCCGCCGAGCAACGCCGCGCCGAGCGCCGTCGCCTCCGGCTCGTCCACCACCACGATCGGACGCGCCATGACGCTCGCCTTGATCGACAGGAACAGCCGGTTTCGCGACACGCCGCCGATCAGCCGCAATTCACGTGGCGGCTCGACCCCGGGAAAGGCCCCCATCGCGTCGAAGATCATCCGCGACTGGATCGCCAGCCCCTCGAGCACCGCGCGGTAGAGCACCGCCGGTGTCGTCTGCTGCGTCATGCCGACGAATGCGCCGCGGGCGTGCGGGTCCGGATCGGGCGGCGAGAGCCCGCCGAGGTCGGCGAGGAAGGCAACGCCGTTGCATCCGGGCGGCACCCGTGCGGCCTCGGCGATCAGCGTGTCGACGGGAAGGCCGCCGACGATCGACCGCAGCCACTCCATGGCCCCGCCGGCGCTGAATATGCCGGCACCGAGATAGGACATCGCCCGGTCCGTCCCGATCGCGCCCTGATAATAGCCCCGCGTGACCAGTTCCGGGTCCGACAGCGGCCGGGCACCGGCAAGCAGGAGCGCTTCCGCCGTGCCGATGCTGTCGATGACCGTTCCTGGCTGCCTCAGCCCGACGGCGAAGCCGCCGACGATATGGTCGTGGCCGCCGACGCCGATCATCGGGCGTCCCTTGATGCCGGTTGCCGCGGCGACGTCGTCGAGAAGCGGACCGAGCGCCGTGCCGCTCGCCGTGATCGGCGCCGGGAGATCCGGTCCCGCCCCGGCCAGCGCCAGCATTTCCGCCGACCATTTGCGGTTGACGATGTCGAAATAGAGCGTCCGCGATGCGAGCGACGGGTCGGTCGCCATTTCGCCGCTGAGACGATAGGCGATCCAGTCGGCCATCATCAGTACATGGCGGGCCGCGGCCATCGCCTCCGGCCGGTGCCGGCGCATCCAGATCAGTTTCAGCAGGGTGAAGTAATGCTGGATCGCGTGGCCGCTGATGCGGAAGACGCAGTCCTCCCCGATCCGCTCCGCGATCTCCTCGACCAGCGGCTCGGTCCGGCGATCGAACCAGACGATGGACGGCGCCAGCGATTGCCCGTCATCGCCGATCAGCACCGGGCTCTCGCCGACGCTCGCCACCGCGATCCCGCCGACCGGACGGCCGGCGAGCGCGGCGCCGATGTCGGACAGCACCTCGAGCACCACCGCCCAGATCCGGTCCGGATCGTATTCGCCGCCGGTCTCGACCGTGTTCAGTGGCGTGGGACGCGACGCGGCGGCCACCTTGCGGCCCCTCGGGTCGAAGGCAATCGCCCGGATCGACGTCGTCCCGAGGTCGATGCCGACCAGCGCCGGCTCCGCCTGCCCGCCGGTCGAACCGCTTTCCGAAATGTTCAATCCTGGACCTCCCCCGTGGTTCCGATTGTTTCACCCGACCTGGCGCGCGGGCGCAATCCCTCGACCAGGGCGGGCGGACCTCGATTTTTCGGAAGGCGACAGCCGCCGCGACCGCCTAGACGCGCTTCGCCAGCCAGCGGAGCATGTTCCGCCACAAGACCGCGTATCCCGGCCAGTCGACGAAGCTCTGCGGCAGCCAGTGCGGTCCGACATCGGATGTCCAGGCGAGCGTCCGGCCCGATCCATGGGTCCCGGTGACGATCAGCGGATGACCGCCGAAATCGGCCGGCAGGCGCGCGACGATCTCGACGTCCTCGCCATCCTTCGCCACCACCTCGTTGGCCCCGAGCAGCGCCGGCCACTCCGGGTCCAGCCCGGCGACGATCGGATGGTCGGGCAGCAGGACCTCGGCCCCGAAACCCTCCGGCGCCTCGATGCGGTCGTCATAGGGCAGGCACCGGACCGGCAGCGCCTCCTCGACCGGCGTCCGCCGCCAGCGCCCCTTGCCGTCAATGCCCTGGAAGGTGAGATAGCCGCCGATCATCCCGAGCCCGCCGCCGGCCTTCGCCCAGTCGCGAAGCGTCTTGAGCCGGTTCGGCACGGTCCTGCCGTGGAGCCAGACGTCCGGGTGCAGCAGCAGCGTATTCGCGCCGATGTCGGAAAGCAGGATCACGTCATAGCCGGAAAGGGCCTCGACGGTGAAAGGCAATCCCTCCGCCGCCTCGTGGGCCGGCATTTGCGTGACGTCGAACTCGCTGTCGGCGAGCGCCGCGAGCAGCGGCCCCGCACCCGAGTGAAAGGTGGTGCTGCGGAAGTCGTCGAAACCCTTGTAATGCGTGGCCGCCGACATCCAGGTCTCGCCGACCAGCAGAACCTTGCTGTCCTTCTGCAAATTTTGCCTCCCCTTTCACGGCTGCGCGGCTGATCGCGCCGCGGGAATGAGTATATATTGATTCCTCCTTCCGATCCGGCCGACAAGACGCGTCAAATCGAAGACAAGAGGCATACCATGGGCCGCCGCATTACCGGGCCACGCGCAACCACAGCATTCGCCACGGTCGATCTCGACAAGCCGGGCAAGCAGACCGGCTTCGTCATGATCCCGCATTCGCCGCACGAGGATGCCTGGGGCGTCACCCGCATTCCGATCGGCGTGATCGCCAATGGCGAAGGACCGACCGTGATCCTCGAAGGCGGCAATCACGGCGACGAATATGAAGGACCGATCGCCATCGCCGAGCTGATCCGCGACCTGGATCCCGGCGAGGTTCAGGGCCGGCTGATCCTGATGCCCGCCAACAACGTTCATGCGGCGATGGCCGGCCGGCGCACCTCGCCGGTCGACGGCCTGAACTTCAACCGCACATTCCCCGGTGACCCGGCCGGAACCATCACCCAGCAGATCTCCGCCTTCATGACCGACGAGATCCTGCCGCGCGGCGACGCCTTTCTCGATCTCCATTCCGGCGGCTCGTCCCTCGACATCATTCCGAGCTCGGTCGTCGAGCCGAGCGAGGACAAGGAGCTCCTCCGCAAGAGCATCGAGGCCAACCGCGCCTTCGACGCGCCCGCCATCGTCGTGATCAGCAATCTCGGCGATACCCGCACCGCCACCGCCTCGGCGATGGCCTCGGGCCTGATCACCGTCGGCACCGAGATGGCGGGCGGCGGCACCGTGTCGATCGACGCGCTGGAAATCTGCCGGCGCGGCATCCGCAACGTGCTCGCCCATCTCGGCGCGCTTCCCGGCCACGCCATCGAGCTGCGCAACGGAAACCGGAAGGTCCTCGAGCTCCCCGGCTCTTCCGCCTTCGTCTACGCGACCATGGACGGCGTCTTCGAAGCCTTCCACCACAACGGCCGCGACGTGAAGGCCGGCGAGCCGGCAGGCCGTATCCATTGCCCGTGGGACCCGACCCGTCCGCCGGAAACGCTCGCCTATAATGCCGACGGCATCCTCTACGGCCGCCGTCAGCCCGGCCGGGTCCAGCCCGGCAACTGCTGCCTCGTGGTCGCCGCCCCCTATGGAGAAGAGCTTTGACGGTCGACATCGCTGATATCGAAGCCGCCCGGGAGCGCATCGCCGGCAAGGTGCGTCACACCCCGGTCATTCCCCTCGGCCAGTTGAAGAACCCGCCGCCGACCGACGCCCGGGTCTCGCTCAAGCTCGAGTCGCTGCAGGTCACCGGCTCGTTCAAGGCGCGTGGCGCCATGAACCGCCTGCTCGCCACGCCGGCCGGGCAAGTCGCGAAGGGCATCGTCACCGCCTCCGGCGGCAATCACGGCCTCGCCGTGGCGCGCACCGCCTACGCGGCCGGCGTTCCGGCGACGATCTTCGTCCCCTCCGGCGTTTCTCCGGAAAAGGTCGCGAAGATGCGGGCATGGGAGGCGAAGGTCGAGGTCGTCGGCGACGAATGGACCCAGTCGAACAAGGCCGCCCTCGATCTCGTCGCCGGGACCGGCGCCATCTACTTCCATCCCTTTGCCGATCCGCTGGTCATCGCCGGCCAGGGCACGCTTGGCCTCGAAATTCTCGATGACCTCCCGGATATCGACGCGATCCTGATCGCGATCGGCGGCGGCGGCCTGATCGCCGGCATGTCGACGGCTATCCGCGCGCGGCGGCCCGGCATCCGGATCGTCGGCGTCGAGCCGACCGGCGCGCCGACGCTCAAGGCCTGCCTCGACGCGGGCAGGCTGGTCGAGCTCCCCGAGGTCACCTCGAGGGTCCCGACCATGACCTGCCGCAAGACCGAGGAGATCAACTACGAGATCGTCCAGCGGAATGTCGACGACATCGTCCTCGTCACCGACGAGGAGATGGAGGCGGCCTCGCGCTGGCTGTGGTTCGAGATGGGCATCGCCGCCGACCTGTCGGGCGCGGCCGCGATGGCGGCGCTCAACAAGGGCGTCGCCGGGCTCGAAGGCATGAAGCACATCTGCGTGCTGGTCTGCGGCGCCGGCGCCGAAGGCACCGTCTGACCGCGCCGGCTGCTACTGGGCCGGCGGGCTCCCGAGGCTGCGCGGCACGACGATCTTCTGGCCGGCCGGTAGTCCGCGATCCGGCTCGATATTGTTGACCGCCGAGACCGCCCAGGCCGGCATGCCGTAGCGTGCCGCGATCGTCGCCGGCGTCTCGCCGGCCTCGGCGGCGATCACCACGCCGGAATCGTAGAGCACGATCGGCTCGCCCCGCGGCATGGCATAGGCGATCTTCACACCGCCCTGGACGGCCTCCGGCTGCTCCGCCTCGGAAGCGATCTTGTTGATGACCGCATCCTGCAGGCCCAGCGTATTGGGCAGGTAGCGATGCCATTCGCCGGGATAGTTCTTGAGGTCGACGCTGGCGAAATGGCCCTTGAAGTCCCGCGCCGGCTTCGGGTCGCCGCCGCCCAGCGTATTATCCGACGAGTAGATGTTGATGAAGCGGTGGACGTTCGACGGCACCGGCCGCGCGATCCGGGTCGGATCGAGGGTGATGATCAGGTTCACCGGCACGCCGGACCGGCGCAGCCACGCGGCGAAGCGGAGCGTCGAGTCGCCGCCGGCCGAATGGCCGATCGCGATGATCGCCGACTTCCAGTTCTCCTTCTTGTAGCGGGCGATCGCGGCATTCGCCGGTCGCAGCCAGTCCGTATAGTTGTGGACCTCCGCGGCAAGCCCTCGTGCCTTCAGCTTGTTGGCGATCTTGTCCATTTCCGGCGTCGCCAACCGTCCGCCCATCGGCCGGAAGACGTAGACGGTGCCGATTACCGGGTCGGGCTGGGCCTGGTCGCGCGAGCCGCCGACGGCCGGCGAGATGCCCGCGGCGGAGGGCGCCAGGAAGAGACTGAGGACAATGAGAAGCTGAAAGGCGCGACGCATCTACACTTCCGGTCCCGGCTGACTGGAAAACCACGATGGCCGAGACGAATCTGCCGGCCGGACGCCTCTCCGCTTAGCATCCCGAGTGGCGCTTTTCTATGACTTGCGCGGTCGCTGGCCGGAGTCGCCCCCCGTGGCTTTCTGGCGGCTTGCGCTCGCGGTCCACTGTGGCAGCATGCGCCGGTTCCCAACCCCGCTTCCACGTATGCGGAACGCTCGCCAGAAGAAGACAACCTCGGGAAGAGACCGTTCATGACCGCTTCGACCATTCTCGAAGGTGCCGTCGCCGTCGACGGGGCCGATGCTTTCCCCCATGCCCTCCGCCGGCTGAAGGAAGCATTCCCGCAGGTCGGCTGGAATGCCGCCGCCGTCGAAGGCCCGCGCATCGCGCTTGCCGCCGACCCCGGCATGACCGAAGGCGCCTTCCGCATCGCGGCCGACGGCGGCACGGTGTCGGTCACCGGCGGTGGCGTTCCCGGCGTCATCTACGCGATCGAGTCGCTGATCGCCGCGGGTGGCAGCGATCGCGCGCGGATGGCGGTCGCCGCCGGCAGCGTCGAGGACGCGCCCGGCATGCTCTACCGCACCTTCTGGACCTGGGATCACTCGACCAACTGGGAGCTGTCGCAGGTCGGGGTCCAGGAGATCGGCGTCTTCAATCCCTATTCCAAGCCACCCGGCGGCTTTCTCGCCGACTACAGGCGTCTCGTCGATTTCTGCAGCCGCAATCGCATCGCCGCCATTGTCATCTACGGCTTCCTCCGCGACACCCATGGCGGCATCGAGGCCGCTCAGGAGCTCTGCCGCTACGCCACCGAACGCGGCGTTCGCATCCTCCCCGGCATCGCCATCGGCGCCTATGGCGGCGTCTACTGGGAGGGCGACCACAAGTACAACCTCTCGACCTGGCTGAAGGCCAATCCGCAATTCGCCGCGACCATGGAAAAGGGCGTCGGCTTCCAGCTTGCCGACCTCTCCTTCCCGCTCAACTTCCCGCGCTCCGACTACACGGTCAGCGCCTGCCCGAGCGCGCCGGAGACCATGGAATGGATGGAGGAGGCGGTTTCCTGGCTTGCCGGGACCTTCGACATCGGCGGCATCAACATCGAGAGCGGCGACTACGGCGTCTGCGGCTGCGAGCGCTGCGTCGCCCGCCGCGCCAATGCCGCGGAGGCCGCCCGCCGCGTCGACGACCATGGCGATTCCTGGTCGCATACCGACATGGCCGAGAATTTCCCGCGCCTCTATCGCGCGGCAAAAGCGAAGAAGCCCGACGCCTGGATCTATGCCGAGATGCAGTGGGACAACCTCCTCGACCCGGTCGCCAGCGATGCCCAGAAGAAGCTGCCCAGGGGCGGCATCTACCAGCACACCGCCAACCGCTCCTTCTGGCGGCGGCTCCGCACCGAGCTGAAGCGCGGCTATGTCGAGGCGCTGCCGACCCAGCCGAACGTGCTCCGCTGCCAGTTCGCCTGCCAGTGGAACGGCGACGAGCGCACCGAGCGCTACGCCCTCAACGCCCGGACCTTCGCCGACATGGCGACCATCGGCTTCGCGGACGCGATGGAGGGCCTGACCGTCTGGGGCGAGGCCTCCGACTACATCGCCACCGTCGAGCTCTCCTACATCGCCTTCGCCCGCTTCACCTGGGAGCCGACCTTGACCTGGGAGCGCTTCGTCGACGAGGAAGCGGCGCCGCGCCTCGGTGGCCGTGCGGCGGCCGAGCGCTTCGTCGCGATCGCCGAGGAGATCGACGCCAACCAGCGCCTGCCCCTCGACCGCCTCGCCGCGCTGCGCGCCGAGGCGCTTGCGCAATCCGCGTCGTCCAAGGGCGACGTCGCCCGCCGCTGGCTGACGCTCGGCGAGCAGATCGCCCGTCGCGAATATATGGGAGCGTGAGGAGGCGCGGGCTGGTACGCCCCCGCCCTCTCCTTCTATGATCGGCCGACATCGCGTCGGGTAGTTCCGGGAGGAAAGGCATGAATGCGCACCGCCGCGGCCTGGGCTGGCCCGCCGCCATCGTCGTCGCGGCGACAGCGCCCGCCATCCCCGCCATGGCACAGGAAGGCGGCGTCGCGCTGTCGGACTGCGGCGCCCTCGTCGGCGTCTACGTCACGCGGAACTACAACAAGCATCCGGGCCCGAAGCGCGTCGTCAGCCGCAGCCTGCTCACCTTCGCCGCCGACGGCGCGGTCGCCTTCGACGATTCGGCCGAAGGTGGCGGACCGGGCTATGCGCCATTCTCCGGCGGCCAGGGCGCCTGGACATGTGTCTC
>NZ_JAGRLA010000109.1 GCF_020442045.1 Bauldia sp.
AAGCGTTTCGCGCTTCCTGATCTCGGGGTAGTCGCGACGGTCGTCAATTTCGACGTGGTTCGGTTTTCGGATTTGGATGGCGGCGAGGAGTCACCGGCAGAGAAGGTCTACTTCCCTAATCCAAACGGCGGCGGCATCTCCAGGATAGCTGAGGATGCGGTGTCGCCATGGATTTTCGTGTTCGGTAGCACCTACGACTATAGCGTCAAGCTGAAGAAGGACGATGACAGCTGGAGCGTCGAGGAGGTGGTGCGCTTACCGAGCCACTATAATCGTGTATGTGGCGTGTTCGAAGCGCAATGTTCGCGCCAGGAGGGGCAATATAGCCCTCTGTTGAGGCGCGCCTTCCTTTGGGGTTACCCCGAGTCTTGGTTTCCATCGATCGAACGGTTCATTGGCAACCTGCCGGAGACGCTCGAAGTCTCCGCCGGCATGACGAAACAGCTCACCGACGCGGATGGTGAACCGCTCACCTACCGCGGTGACGCGCCAACGCTGGGCGCGGTGATGCTTATGGATCGCCAACGGTGGCCGCACGTCTACGACGGCGAGACGATCCTCCGAGCAAGGAGTGATCGACCCGGCCAGGACAGCTTGTTCGCATGGGCGCTAGCGGACAAACCCCAACTCGACCGCGTCGAGCTTCAGACGCAGCGCGGCTCGTACCAGATCACCAGGGATGGGCGGCTGATCCCAATCGACGTTCCGGCCAAACTCGCGCACGACTTTCCGCTACCGCGGTTTCAGGTTTCGATCGACGGGCGACCGGAAGTCTGGATTGCGGAGGACCATGAGATCTATTTCCAGACCGAATCCGAAATAACGCGGGTGTTCGACCTTCCTCCGGGTCAGAAGGTCAAGGACGTCTCGCTGGATCCGGGAAGGCAAGCTGTCGTCCTTCGCATCGAGGATGACGCGGACGAGAAGCTTCATCGCGAAGTCTCGATCCAGCTTCGGGATGGTGCTCCCGCCGCCTGTCGCCCGATCGACGCCTCCGGCGTCGCGCTTCTCGAATAGTTCTGTGGCCGCTCCCAGGAGTAGAACGGGGTGAGTCGCAGCACCCAGGCAACCCTATTCGCCCCGCTCCTTCCGCAGCTTAGCCCAATAGTCGAGGCGCTTGCGGACCTCGCGCTCGAAGCCGCGTTCCGGCGGGTCGTAGAAGCTCTGGCGGCCGAGCTCCTCCGGAAAATAGTCCTGCCCCGAGAAGGCGTCCGGCTCGTCGTGGTCGTAGCGGTAGCCCGAGCCGTAGCCCTCGCCCTTCATCAGCTTGGTCGGTGCGTTGAGGATGATCTTCGGCGGGGTCAGCGAGCCGCGTTCCTTGGCGACGCGGGTGGCATCCTTGAAGGCGGTGTAGACGGCGTTCGATTTCGGCGCGGTGGCGAGATAGACGGTCGCCTCGGCGAGCGCCAGCTCCCCCTCCGGCGAGCCGAGATAGTCGTAGGCGTCCTTGGCGGCGAGCGCGACAGTGAGCGCCCGCGGGTCGGCGAGGCCGATATCCTCCATCGCCATCCTGACCAGCCGGCGGCCGATATAGAGCGGCTGCTCGCCGGCATCGAGCATCCGCGCGAGGTAGTAGAGCGCGGCGTCCGGGTCCGATCCCCTGACCGACTTGTGGAGCGCCGAGATCAGGTTGTAGTGGCCGTCCTGGCTCTTGTCGTAGAGCGGCGCCCGTCGCTGCACCACCTTCTGCAACGTCGCCGGATCGAAGACCTCGTCCGGCCCCGCCGCGCGCCACACCTCCTCCGCGAGCGTCAGCAGCGCCCGTCCGTCGCGGTCGGCCATGCCGATCAGCATCGCCCGCGCATCGGCGTCGAGCGGGAGCGGCTTGCCCTCCACCTCTTCCGCCCGGTCGAGGAGCTGCGCCAGCGCCTCCTCGTCGAGCGGCTGGAAGACCAGAACCAGCGATCGCGACAGCAGCGCCGCGTTCAGCTCGAAGGACGGATTCTCGGTCGTGGCGCCGACCAGCGTCACGGTTCCGTCCTCCATCACCGGCAGGAAGGAATCCTGCTGGGCACGGTTGAATCGGTGTATCTCATCGACGAACAGAAGGGTGCCCTTGCCCGTCTCATGCCGCGCCCGGGCCGTCTCGAAGCATCTCTTGAGGTCGCCCACACCGGAGAAAACCGCTGAAATCTGCTCGAACTGGAGGTCGGTTTCTCGTGCCAGCAGCCGCGCAACGGTGGTCTTTCCGGTCCCGGGCGGACCCCAAAAGACGAGCGATCCCAAGGAGTTGGTCCTGAGCATCCGGGTCAATGCGCCATCCGGTCCGAGCAGGTGCTCCTGCCCGACCACGTCGGCCAGCTTCTCCGGTCTCAACCGGTCGGCGAGCGGCCTCGGCGCCCCCCGCTCGAGCCCCGCCGCCTGGAAAAGCGTCGATGCTGTCATGCCGCCCCATTCTCCAAGGAAATCAACCTCCTAGCCGCGAAACCGGGTGCGGATCTTCCGCCCGTTTCGCTCGATGGTGATGTCCCAGACACGCAGCCGTTCCGCGCACGCAGCGGCGAGCGTCCGGGTCGCATCGATCGGCACCCCATTAACCTCGATCACCACATCCCCGGCCGCAAGACCGGCTTCCTCGGCGGCCGAGCCGGCCATGACCTTTTCAACGATCACGCCGTCCGTGTCACCGTCATAGGCGAGCTCCTCCGCCACCGCCGGCGAAAGATTGACGACCCGCGCGCCCGCGAGCGGCGACACCCCGTCGATCTCGATCTCATCCCTCGGCACCGTCTCCGGTGCCCCCTCGAGCGCCAGCGTCGCCGCATATTGCTTGCCGTCGCGAAGGACCCCGATCCGCGCGGAAGCGCCTATCCCCTTGGTTGCCAGGCGATAGGTGAAGGTCGACGGATCGTCGACCGGCACGTCGTCGACCGACAGAACCAGATCCCCGGTCGTCAGGCCGGCCCGCGCCCCCGGACTGCCCTTCCGGACATCGACAACCAGCGCGCCGCGCGGCCGCGACAGCCCCAGCCCTTCCGCGATGTCCGGCGTCACGGCCTGGAAGCGCACGCCGATCCACGGCATACGGACATGGTCGCCCGACTCCGCCGACTGCGCGACCACCCGCACCATGTTGGAGGGGATGGCGAAGCCGATACCGCTGGAATCCCCGGTTCGCGAGAAGATGGCCGTGTTGATGCCGACCAGCCCGCCATTCATGTCGATCAGCGCGCCGCCGGAATTGCCCGGATTGATCGCGGCGTCGGTCTGGATGAAGAACTGGTAGTCCGAGATACCCACCTTCGTCCGGGCGAGCGCTGAGACAATGCCGCTCGTCACGGTCTGTCCGACCCCGAAAGGATCGCCGATCGCCAGGACGAGGTCACCGACCTCGAGGTCGTCGGAATCGGCAAAGTCGAGAGAGGGGAAGTCGCCCTCGCCATCCCTGATCTTCAGGACGGCGAGGTCGGTCCGTTCATCATCGAGAACGACGTCGCAATCGAACTCGCGCCGGTCGGAAAGCGCCACCTTGATCTCGCTCGCCTGGGCGATGACGTGGTGGTTGGTGACGATCATCCCGGACGGATCGATGATCACACCCGAGCCGAGGGAGCGCTGTACCCGTTGGGTCGGCCCCAAGGCCGGACCGCCGAAGAACCGCTGGAAGAACGGATCGGAGAAATACGGTGACTGTCGGACGACCCGCGAGGCATAGACGTTGACGACCGCCGGCGCGACCCGCTTCACGATAGGCGCAAAGGACAGCTTGATTTCCGCCGCCGTCTCAGGGACCTGCCGATCCCGCGCCCCTGCCGGACATGCTGAAGACACGGCCAACACCGCCGCCGCCGCGATCATGCCCCTCCGAAATGCAAGTCCCTTCATCGCGCACCATTTTCCCGTTGCGACGTCGCCTGCTACTTAGGGAATCAACCAACATATGGGCAACGGCGTGACAGCCAAGCAGTTTACACGGAGGAAGGCATGAGCAACCTGGAATCGCGTCTTGATGCGGTGATCGACGAGGCGATCAACGATGATCGGATCGTCGGCACGGTCGTGATGGTGATGAAGGGTGGCGGCATCGCCTACCAGCGCGCCGCCGGGTTCGCCGATCGCGAGGCTGGCCGCAGGATGACCGCGGATACGATCTTCCGCCTGGCGTCGGTGACCAAACCGCTCGTCGCCGCAACGGCCCTTGCCATGATCGAGCGCGGCATCCTCGGGCTCGACCGGAACATCACGGAATGGCTGCCGGGTTTCGAGCCGCGACTGCTCGACGGCTACACCCCCGAAATCACCATCCGGCATCTGCTGACACATACGGCGGGATTCGGCTATCCGACGCCGGAGCCGGACGATCCCTATGTCGAGGAAGGGATTCCGGCCGGTCTCGAGGATCTCGGCATGAGCATGGAAGAGAACATCAAGCGGATCGAGACGGTGCCGCTGTTCTTCGCGCCCGGTACCGGCTGGCGCTACGGGGTCAGCCTCGACATCCTCGGCGAGATCGTCGGACGCGCCCATGGCGCCACGCTTGGCGAGGCGGTCGCCCACTACGTCACCGGTCCGCTCGACATGACGGACACCGCCTTTTCGGTCACCGATCCGTCGCGGCTTGCCGCCGCCTATGCCGACGGCAAGACCGGGCCGGTCCTGATGAACGATCTCCACACGGTCGAGGCGGGCCCCGGCAAGGGCATGATGTTTTCGCCCTCCCGCATATTCCGCCCCGACTCGTTTCAGTCGGGAGGCGCCGGCATGGCCGGCACCGCCAGCGATTTCATGCGCTTCCTCGAGGCGATCCGCACCGGCGGGGGAGCGATCCTGGAGGCGGAAACGGTGGATGCGGCGTTGAGCAACCAGGTCGGCGAGATGCGCGAGGACGACGAGCCGGGAGCAGGCTTCGGATATCTGTCGGCGATCGTCACCCACCCGGAGCGCACCGGCATCCCCTACTCGGCCGGCACCGCCCGATGGGGCGGCGTCTACGGCCATAACTGGTTCATGGACCGGGCGGCCGGCATCTCCGCCTTCGACTTCACCAACACGGCCGTCGAGGGCTGCATGGGCGAATTCCCGAAGGACATTACCCGCGCGGTCTACGGTTAGGCGGCCCGATCCGGGGAGCCTGCCGGAAAGCGGTTCCCAGCCAATCAGTTATCACTGAAGGATGAATCGGCACGTGAAGGCGACGCGCGGCCCCGAAACGAAAAAGGGCGGCCGAAGCCGCCCCTGATTCAGTCCGTGAAGCCCACTCGCCTCAGGCCGCCGCCTCGGCGGTGGCCTCTTCGGCCTCGTGACGCGCCCTATCCTCGGCACCCTTGGCCTCGCGATCCCGATCGACGAATTCGATCACCGCGATCGGCGCGCTGTCGCCATAGCGAAAACCGGCCTTCAGGACGCGCGTATAGCCGCCCGGGCGTTCCTTGTAGCGCGGCCCGATGGTCTCGAACAGCTTCTTCACGGTGCCAAGGTCACCCAGCTGGGCGATGGCCTGGCGGCGGGCATGGAGGTCGCCACGCTTGGCCAGCGTGACCAGTTTCTCGACCACCGGCCTCAGGTCCTTCGCCTTTGGCAGGGTGGTGACGATCTGCTCGTGCTGGATCAGCGAAGCCGCCATGTTGGAGAACATCGCCATACGGTGGCTGGACGTCCGATTCAGCTTTCGTCCGGATTTGCGGTGGCGCATGGCGCTCTCCTGATACTCTGCCTGGCGCGGTGTCGCGCTTAATAATGCTCTTCGTAACGCTTGGCCAGCTCGTCGATATTCTCCGGCGGCCAATTGGCGACTTCCATGCCGAGATGGAGCCCCATCTGGGCAAGCACTTCCTTGATCTCGTTCAGCGACTTGCGGCCGAAATTCGGTGTCCGCAACATCTCGCCCTCGGTCTTCTGGATGAGGTCGCCGATATAGACGATATTGTCGTTCTTCAGGCAGTTGGCCGAACGAACCGAAAGCTCGAGCTCGTCGACCTTCTTGAGAAGCGCCGGATTGAACGCCAGCTCCGGAATTGCCGCCTCGGTGGTCTCCTTCTCCGGCTCCTCGAAATTGACGAAGATCGAGAGCTGGTCCTGGAGGATGCGCGCGGCAAACGCGACCGCATCATCGGCCCGCACCGAACCGTCCGTCTCGACGGTGAGAGTCAGCTTGTCGTAGTCCAGCACCTGGCCTTCGCGCGTGTTTTCAATCCGGTAGGAGACCTTCTTGACCGGCGAATAGAGGCTGTCCACCGGGATGAGGCCGATCGGCGCATCCTCCGGCCGGTTGCGGTCGGCGGTGACATAGCCCTTGCCGATGTCGACGGTGAACTCCATCCGGATCTCGGTGCCCTCGTCGAGGGTGCAGAGCACCAGGTCGGGATTCAGGACCTCGATGTCCGATACGGTCTGGATGTCACCCGCGGTGACGACACCCGGCCCCTGCTTGCGAACAACCATCCGCTTCGGGCCTTCGCCCTGCATCTTGATCGCTATTTCCTTGACGTTGAGCACGATGTCGGTGACATCCTCGCGCACGCCGCCAATCGACGAGAATTCATGCAACACGCCGTCGATCTGCACAGCCTTGACCGCGGCGCCCTGAAGCGAGGACAGCAGCACACGGCGAAGGGCATTGCCGAGCGTCAGCCCGAAGCCCCTTTCGAGAGGCTCCGCAACGACGGTGGCAAAGCGTTTGGCGTCGGGCCCAGGAATGATTTCGAGCTTGTTCGGCTTGATCAGCTCTTGCCAGTTCTTTTGGATCACGAGCCTCGTCCTTTCAGTTGTTGCCGCCTCGGAGGGGAAGGCGGAGCAGCGGCTCGATCTACCGGAGCCGCGCGTTCAGAATGATACGTGCGCAGACAGTCCCGTCCCGCAACGCCTAGACGCGACGGCGCTTCCGGGGACGGCAGCCGTTATGGGCGATCGGGGTCACGTCGCGGATCGACGTGATCGTGAAGCCGGAAGACTGCAGCGCGCGCAGCGCGGACTCGCGTCCCGATCCCGGTCCCGACACCTCGACCTCGAGCGTCTTGACGCCATGCTCAGCAGCCTTCCGGCCCGCGTCCTCCGCCGCCATCTGCGCGGCAAAAGGCGTCGATTTCCGGGAGCCCTTGAACCCCATCAGCCCCGCCGACGACCAGGAAATCGCGTTGCCCTGCGCGTCGGTGATGGTGATCATGGTGTTGTTGAAGCTGGAATTCACATGCGCGACGCCGGAAATGATGTTCTTCCGCTCGCGGCGACGTACACGGGTTGCTTCCTTCGCCATTTTCGACCTTTCAAACTTCACCCGCCCAGCGGGCGTTTGTCCTCTTGCCTTGCGGCCATTCCGTCAGGCCGCGCGTCACGCCGGGCAGCCAGATCGGCCCGGCACCGGCGGCACCGTCGTTACCTATTTCTTCTTGCCGGCGATCGGCTTGGCCGGGCCCTTGCGCGTACGGGCATTGGTGTGGGTCCGCTGTCCCCGCACCGGCAGACCGCGACGATGGCGAAGGCCACGGTAGCAACCGAGGTCCATCAGCCGCTTGATGTTCATCGCCACATCGCGGCGAAGATCGCCCTCGACCATGTAGTCACGGTCGATGGTCTCGCGGATCTGCATCACCTCGGCGTCCGTCAGCTCGTTCACCCGGCGGCTCTCGGGAATATTGACCTTGTCAATGACTTCCTTGGCCTTGCTCTGGCCGATGCCGTGGATGTACTGGAGAGCGATCACGACTCGCTTGTTGGTTGGGATATTAACGCCTGCGATACGGGCCACGCTCGCTTCTCCTCTTGCCGACTGTTTCGAAAAACAGTCGAAAAACCAATCACTTCACCGAACCATCCGGACAACACAAAAACCGGCCCCGGTTCACCTTTCACGGGTCAACCGGCGCCGCTTCTCTGAAGAATTCAGAATTCGTGCCGGTAGATAGCCATTCAACGGCTTGACGTCAACTCCAAGCCGCAATTCTCACGCTTCGACCAACGCCTCGAGCTGTTCATCGATCAGCCTCGCGACGTCATCCACGGAACCCATGCCATCGACGGTCACGAGCACCCCCTTCTGCCGGTAGTGCTCGGCGACCGGTGCCGTCTGCTTCCGATAGACCTCAAGCCGGGTCGCGGTCGACTTGTCGTCACCCCTGGTGCCGCCGGTCTCCTTCGCGCGCCCCGCGATCCGCTCGATAAGCTCGGCCTCGTCAACCGTGATCTCGATGATCGCGTCGAGGCCGAGGTCGCGGGCGTCGAGCAACTCATCGAGCGCTTCGGCCTGGGCGACGGTCCGCGGGAAGCCATCGAGGATAAAGCCGTGCACGGTATCCGAATGGCCGATGCGCTCGGCGATGATCTCGATCATCACGTCATCCGGCACCAGTTCACCCCGATCCATGATCGACTTTGCCCTGACGCCGACCGGCGTTCCTTCCGCCGCGGCGGCGCGCAGCATGTCGCCGGTCGAGAGCTGGACGATGCCGTATTTCTCGACCAGTCGCTGTGCCTGGGTCCCCTTCCCCGCGCCCGGCGGCCCCAGCAGTATCAGCCTCATCGCGTCCGTCCCCTGAGCTTCGCCTTCTTCACCAGCCCCTCATACTGATGCGCGAGGAGATGTCCCTGGACTTGCGCCACGGTGTCCATTGTCACGCTGACGACGATCAGCAACGACGTGCCACCGAAATAGAACGGGACGCCGGTGTAGCTGATCAGGAATTCCGGAAGAAGACAGACGGCGATCAGATAGATCGCGCCAAGCACCGTGATCCGGGTCAGCACGTAGTCGATATATTCCGCCGTCTTTGCGCCCGGGCGGATGCCCGGGATGAAGCCGCCGTGCTTCTTGAGATTGTCGGCGGTATCGGTCGGGTTGAAGACGACGGCGGTATAGAAGAAAGCGAAGAAGGCGATCAAGCCGGCGTAAAGCAGCATGTAGAGCGGCTGGCCGTGACCGAGCAGCGCCGTGACGGTGGTCAGCCAGCCCGGCCCCTGGCCGGCCGAGAAGCTGGCGAGCGTGACAGGCAGGAGCAACAGCGACGACGCGAAGATCGGCGGGATAACGCCCGAGGTGTTGAGCTTCAGCGGCAGATGCGATGAATCGCCCTGGAACATCCGGTTGCCGACCTGGCGTTTCGGATACTGGATCAGCAACCGGCGCTGGGCGCGCTCGATGAACACGATGAACGCGATGACCAGCACCGCCATGACGGCGACGGCGAGGATGACGAAGGTCGAAAGCGCCCCTTCGCGACCCAGCTCGAGGGTCCCGGCCAGAGCCCGCGGCAGGTTGGCGACGATGCCGGAGAAGATGATCAGCGAGATGCCGTTGCCGATCCCGCGGCTGGTGATCTGCTCGCCGAGCCACATCAGGAAGATGGTGCCACCGGTCAGCGTCACGACCGTGGTCAGCCGGAAGAACATCCCGGGATCCATGACGATGTTGGTGCCGCCTTCGAGCCCGACGGCAATGCCGTAGGACTGCAGGACGGCGAGGAGGACCGTGCCGTAGCGCGTATACTGGTTGATGACCTTGCGGCCCTGCTCGCCTTCCTTCTTCAGCGCCTCGAGCGTCGGGACGATCGAGGTCAGCAGCTGGATGATGATCGAGGCGGAGATATACGGCATGATGCCGAGCGCGAAGATCGCCATCCGCCCGACGGCGCCGCCGGCGAACATGTTGAACATGCCGAGCAGGCCGCTCGAGTTGGCGTTGAACGCCTGGGCGAGCGCATCCGGGTTGATGCCCGGCAGGGGAATATAGGTCCCGAGGCGGTAGACCAGCAGCGCACCAAGCGTGAACCAGATACGCTTCTTCAGCGCTTCCGCCTTGGCGAAGGCCCCGAAGTTGAGATTGGCCGCGAGTTGTTCTGCCGCCGATGCCATGGGTCGTGTCCTTCCGGGCTAGCCGGCCGTGTCCGCTTCAGCCCCGAGTATCGTCACCGTGCCGCCGGCCTTCTCGACCGCCGCGATCGCCGGCTTGGAGGCGCCCGCGATCTCGAAGGAGACCGCGGCCTTGAGCTCCCCGTTGCCGAGCAGACGGACACCGTCCTTCAGCCGCTTGACGATGCCGGCGGCCTTGAGGGCCTCGACCGTCACCGGCGCCTTGGCGTCGAGCTTGCCGGCGTCGATCGCCTGCTGGACCCGGCCGAGGCCGACTTCGTTATAGTCCTTGGCGAAGATGTTGGTGAAGCCACGCTTCGGCAGACGCCGATGCAGCGGCATCTGGCCGCCCTCGAACCCCTTGATCGCGACACCCGAGCGCGACTTCTGGCCCTTCACGCCACGTCCGCCGGTCTTGCCCTTGCCCGAGCCGATACCGCGGCCGACGCGCACCCGCTTCCTGGTGGCTCCGGCGACGTCGCTGATCTCGTTGAGCTTCATTGTCTACTTTCCTTCGTCAACGACGCGGACGAGGTGGCTGACCTTGGCGATCATGCCCCGCACGGCCGGCGTGTCCTCCAGGACCCTGCGCCGGTGCATCTTGTTGAGGCCGAGGCCCACCAGCGTCGCGCGCTGGTCCTTCGGGCGGCGTATCGGGCTGCCGATCTGCTCGACGGTGACGGTCTTGTCAGCCATGGTCATGTCCTCGAAAAATCTCAGGCTTCCGCCGGCTCGGCATCGACATCGCCGCGCCGGGCCTGGAGCGCCGAGACCTTGATCCCGCGACGGGCGGCTACGCTGCGCGGGCTGTCTTCTTTCTTCAGGGCCTCAAAAGTCGCCCGTACCATGTTGTAAGGATTCGAGGATCCGAACGACTTCGCAACCACGTCCTGAACCCCGAGGGTCTCGAAAACCGCACGCATCGGGCCACCGGCGATGATCCCGGTACCGGCCGGCGCCGCGCGACAGATCACCTTGCCGGCGCCATGGCGGCCGCTCACATCATGGTGAAGCGTCCGTCCCTCGCGCAGCGGCACGCGCAGCATCGTCCGCTTCGCCGATTCAGTGGCCTTGCGGATCGCCTCGGGCACCTCTCGTGCCTTGCCGTGGCCGAAACCGACCCTGCCCTTCTGGTCGCCCACGACGACAAGCGCCGCGAAGCCGAAGCGCCGCCCGCCCTTGACGACCTTGGCTACCCGGTTGATGTGGACAAGCTTGTCGACGAATTCGCTCTCGCGTTCGTCCCTGCTCCGCCTGTCCCGGCTGCGTTCGCGCTCTCGTGCCATATTCGTTCCGTTGGTCCGATATTGTTGTCGAGGTCCGGCGGTTCAAGCCGTCTTCAGAAATTCAGTCCGCCCTCGCGGGCACCGTCGGCCAGCGCCTTCACGCGGCCGTGAAAGAGATAGCGGCCGCGATCGAAGACCACGTCCTTCACGCCGGCGGCAATCGCGCGTTCCGCGACCAGCTTGCCGACCTCGGCCGCCGCCTCGCTATCCGCGCCGGTCTTCAGCTTCGTGCGCAGATCCTTGTCCAGCGTCGAGGCCGCGGCGAGCGTGCGCCCGCCAGCATCATCGATAACCTGGGCATAGATGTGCTTCGACGAGCGAAACACGGAAAGTCGTGATCGGCCATTCGCCGCCGTGCGAATAGCGCGCCTGACGCGGGCGGCACGCCGCTCGGTTTTGTTCTTTGTCATGACGTCGCTCGCTACTTCTTCTTGCCTTCCTTGCGGTGGATGATCTCCTCCGCGTATTTGATGCCCTTGCCCTTGTAAGGCTCCGGCTGGCGATACTGGCGGATCTCGGCCGCAATCTGCCCGACCCGCTGCTTGTCCGAACCGGAAATCACGATCTCGGTCGGCTTCGGCGTCTCGATCTTGATCCCTTGCGGAATCGGATAGTTGACCTCGTGGCTGAAACCGACATTGAGCTGCAGGTTCGACCCCTGAACCGCGGCGCGGTAACCGACGCCGTTGATCTCGAGCCGGCGCTCAAAGCCCTTGGTCACACCCTCGACCAGGTTGGCAACCATGGTGCGCGACAGCCCCCAGGCGGCGCGGGCACGATTGGACGCATCGCGCGGCTTGATCGAGACGAGCCCGTCCTCCATGGCGATATCGACGTCGTCGGTCGCCAGGAACGACAACTCGCCCTTCGGCCCCTTGACCGAGACCTTCTGTCCGTCGATCGAAGCGGTGACCCCCTGGGGGATTTCGACCGCCTTTTTTCCAATTCGCGACATCTTACAAATTCCTGTTTCCGGCCTTCATCAGAAGACGCGGCAGAGCACCTCGCCCCCGACATTCTGTTCGCGGGCATCCGAGTCGGACAGCACGCCCTTCGGCGTGGAGAGAATCGATACCCCGAGACCGCTGGCGACCCGCGGGATCGTACGAACCGACGAATAAACACGCCGGCCCGGCCGCGACACCCGCTCGATCTCGCGGATGACCGGCATGCCGTCATAATATTTCAGCTCGATCCGCAGTTCAGAACGGCCATCTTCCTCGACCGTCGAATAGCCGCGGATATAACCCTCGGACTTCAGCACGTCGAGAACGCTTTCGCGGAGCTTGGATGCCGGGGACGAGACCGACGACTTCTTCCGCATCTGCGCATTGCGGATGCGAGTCAGCATATCGCCGATCGGATCGGATATCGTCATCGCGTTTCGGTCTCCTTACCAGCTCGACTTGACCAGGCCCGGGACCATGCCCTGCGAGCCCAGCTCACGAAGCGCGATGCGCGACATCTTGAGCTTGCGATAATAGCCGCGCGGCCTGCCCGAGACCTCGCAGCGGTTGCGGATGCGCACCGGCGACGAGTTCCGCGGAAGCTCGGCGAGCTTCATGCGCGCCTGGAACCGCTCTTCGAGCGACAGGTTCTCGTCACGCGCGACGCGCTTCAGCTCCGCCCGCTTCTCTGCAAATTGAGCGGCCATCTTGCGCCGCTTCCTGTTTCTCTCGATCGCGCTGGTCTTTGCCATCTTGGCTTATCCTATTGGCGGAACGGAAAGTTGAAGGCCCGCAGCAACGCGCGCGCCTCGTCGTCAGTCTTGGCGGTCGTGCAGACGATCACGTCCATGCCCCAGATCTGATCGACCTCGTCATAGTTGATCTCCGGAAACACGATGTGCTCCTTGATGCCCATCGCGTAGTTGCCGCGACCGTCGAAGCTCTTCGGGTTGAGACCCCGGAAATCCCGGACCCGCGGCAGGGCAACCGTGATCAGCCGGTCGATGAATTCGTACATCCGGTTCTTCCGGAGCGTGACCTTGCCGCCGATCGGCATCCCCTCGCGGAGCTTGAAGGTGGCGATCGACTTCCGCGACCGGGTCACCGCCGGCTTCTGGCCCGCGATCATCGCGAGGTCGCCGAGGGCCGACTGCACCTTCTTGGAATCCGCAACCGCCTCACCGACGCCCATGTTGAGGACGACCTTGTCGACGCGCGGCACCTGAAGCGGATTCTTGTATCCGAACTCCTCGACGAGCTTCGGACGGATCGCCTCGCGGTATTCTGCCTTGAGCCGCGGCTCGTACTGTGCCTCAGCCATCGATCACTTCTCCGGTACGCCTTGCGAAGCGCTCCTTGAACCCGTCCTTGTTGACCCGGAACCCGACCTTGGTCGGCTTCCCGTCGCCGGGCGCGGTGAGCGCGATATTGGACATATGGATCGGCATCTCCTTCGCGATGATGCCGCCCTGCGTATTCGCGGTCTGCCGCTGATGGCGCCGCGCGACGTTCACGCCGCGGACCACCGCGCGGTTCTCGGCCGGAATGACACGCACGACCTCGCCGGTCCTGCCCTTGTCCTTGCCGGCGATGACGACGACCGTATCGCCCTTCTTGATCCTGGCAGCCATCACAGCACCTCCGGTGCCAGCGAAACGATCTTCATGTGGTTGCGCGCGCGCAGCTCGCGCGGCACCGGCCCGAAGATACGGGTGCCGACCGGCTCGGACTGGTTGTTGATCAGCACGGCCGCATTGCGATCGAAGCGGATGACGCTGCCGTCGACGCGGCGGATATCCTTGGCGGTCCGTACCACCACGGCCTTCATCACATCGCCCTTCTTGACGCGGCCGCGCGGCGTCGCCTCCTTGACCGAGACGACGATGATGTCGCCAACGGAGGCGTATTTCCGCTTCGAGCCGCCAAGCACCTTGATGCACATCACCCGGCGAGCTCCCGAGTTATCCGCGACGTCAAGGTTGGTCTGCATCTGTATCATTGTCTTACCGGCGCAGGCCGTCCCCTATTCCGCCTCGGCGGCGGCGCCCTGCACCACCACCCAGCGTTTGTTCTTCGATATCGGCGCCGATTCCTGGATCATCACCACATCGCCGACCTTGAACGCGTTTTCCGCGTCATGGGCCTGATAGCGCTTCGACCGGCGGACGGTCTTCTTGAACAGCGGATGCGTGAAGCGCCGCTCAACGCGCACGACGATCGTCTTGTCGTTCTTGTCGCTGACGACGGTGCCTTGGAGGACACGTTTCGGCATGGTTTGCTTCTCTAGCCTTTGTTCTTGGCCGCGGTTTCGGCACCGATGGTCTGAAGCCGCGCGATGTCGCGGCGGACCTGGCGAACCCGCGAGGTGTTCTCAAGCTGACCGGTCGCCCGCTGAAAGCGCAGGTTGAACTGCTCCTTCTTGAGCTTGGTCAGTTCATCGGCAATCTGATCTTCGGTCAGCAGCCGTACTTCGGACGCCTTCATCGCCTTGTCCCCTTCGTCACTCGGCCACGCGCTGCACGAACCGGGTACGGATCGGCAACTTGGCCGCACCCAGGCGGAGCGCTTCCTTGGCGAGCTCCGGCGCCACGCCGTCGACCTCGAACATGATCCGGCCCGGCTTCACGCGGCACACCCAGAGCTCCGGCGTGCCCTTGCCCTTGCCCATGCGGACCTCGGTCGGCTTCTTCGACACCGGCACGTCCGGGAAGACGCGGATCCAGATGCGCCCGGCGCGCTTCATGTGGCGCGTAATCGCACGACGAGCCGCCTCGATCTGCCGCGCGGTCACCCGCTCGGGCTCCAGCGCCTTGATCCCGAAGGAACCAAAGGTCAAATCGGCGCCAGAAGTCGCCTTGCCGTGAATCCGGCCCTTGTGCTGCTTGCGAAACTTGGTTCGTTTTGGCTGAAGCATCTGACGGTTACCCTATGAATTACGCCACCGGCTCGCGGCGCCGGCTGGTCTGCTGCTCCGCGCCCTCGGTCTGGCGGCGCTCGGACGCCATCGGATCGTGCTCCATGATCTCGCCCTTGAAGATCCAGACCTTGACGCCGCAGGTGCCGTAGGCGGTGTGCGCGGTGGCAACGCCGAAGTCGATATCGGCGCGCAGCGTATGCAGCGGCACCCGCCCCTCGCGATACCACTCCATCCGGGCGATCTCCGCGCCGCCGAGACGGCCGCCGCAGGAAATCCGGATGCCTTCGGCGCCAAGCCGCATCGCCGACTGGACGGCGCGCTTCATCGCCCGGCGGAACGCGACACGGCGCTCGAGCTGCTGGGCGATCGACTGGGCGACCAGGGTCGCGTCGATCTCGGGCTTGCGGACCTCGACGATATTGATGTGGACGTCGGAATCGGTGAGCTCGGCGACCTTCTTGCGAAGCCTCTCGATATCGGCGCCCTTCTTGCCGATAACGATGCCGGGACGGGCCGAGTGGATCGTCACGCGGCACTTCTTGTGCGGACGCTCGACGACGACCTTCGAAACGGCGGCCTGCTTCAGTTCCTTCATCAGCATTTCCCGGACCTGCATGTCCTCATGCAGGAGCTGCCCGTATTCGCCCTTGTTGGCGAACCAGCGCGAATCCCAGGTGCGGTTGATGCCGAGACGCAGCCCGATCGGATTGACCTTGTGACCCATCAGGCGGACTCCTCGACTTCACGAACGACGATTGTGAGATTGGAGAAGCGCTTCCGGATCCGCCCGACGCGGCCACGGCCACGCGGCGTCCAGCGCTTCATCACCAGCGCCGGCCCGACATGGGCCTCGGCGACGACCAGCGAGTCGACGTCGAGCTGATGGTTGTTCTCCGCATTGGCGATCGCCGACTCGAGCGTCTTCTTCACGTCACCGGCGATCCGCTTGCGGCTGAAGGTGAGATCGGCCAGCGCGGCCGAGACCTTCTTGCCGCGGATCATCCCGGCGACGAGATTCAGCTTCTGGGCCGAAATCCGCATCATCCGCGCCTTGGCGAATGCCTCGTTGTCGGCGAGGACGCGTTCGCGTCTTGCCTTGCCCATCAGCCCCTCCTCGCCTTCTTGTCGGCGGCATGGCCGTGATAGGTCCGCGTCGGCGCGAATTCACCGAACTTGTGACCGACCATGTCCTCGGAGACGAGCACGGGAACGTGCTTGTTGCCGTTGTGGACGCCAAACGTCAGACCGACGAACTGCGGCAGGATCGTCGAGCGCCGGCTCCAGATCTTGATGACCTCGCCCTGACGCGCCTTGTCGGCTTTCTTCAACAGAAAGCCGTCGACGAACGGACCTTTCCAAACTGAACGAGCCACTTAGAGCCTCTTCCTATCTGCCCTTGCGCGCATGACGGCTGCGCGCAATGAATTTGTCCGTGCGCTTGTTATTGCGCGTCTTCTTGCCTTTGGTCGGCACGCCCCAGGGCGAAACCGGATGACGGCCGCCCGAGGTCCGGCCCTCGCCACCGCCGTGCGGATGGTCGACCGGGTTCATCACCACGCCGCGGACGCCGGGCTTCTTGCCCAGCCAGCGGTTGCGGCCGGCCTTGCCGATGTTGATGTTGCTGTGGTCGGGATTGGACACCGCACCGACCGTGGCGAAGCAATTCTGGTTGACCAGCCGCTGCTCCCCCGAATTCAGCCGAAGGATCGCATAGCCCTGGTCGCGGCCCACATACTGGGCATAGGCCCCGGCGGAGCGCGCGATCTGGCCGCCCGCGCCGAGCTTCATCTCGACGTTGTGGACGATGGTGCCGACCGGCATCGCGGCGAGCGGCATCGCATTGCCCGGCTTCACGTCGGCCTGGGCGGAGGCGATCACCTTGTCCCCCGGCCCAAGGCGCTGCGGCGCCAGGATGTAGCTGAGCTCGCCGTCGTCGTAGCGGATCAGCGCGATGAACGCGGTCCGGTTCGGATCATACTCGATCCGCTCGACCGTGCCCTGCACATCCAGCTTCCGGCGCTTGAAATCGATCCGGCGATAGGCGCGCTTGTGGCCGCCGCCACGCCAGCGGACGGTGATCCGACCGTAGTTGTTGCGGCCGCCCGAGGAATGCTTGCCCTCGACGAGACCCTTGACCGGCTTGCCCTTGTAGAGCTCGGAACGGTCGACGATCACGAGCTGGCGCTGGCTCGGCGATGTCGGATTGTATTTCTTGAGTGCCATCGGACTCGCCTCACAAACCGGTGGTTACGTCGATGGTGTTACCCTCCGCAAGGGTCACCACGGCGCGCTTGCTGTCGCTCTGACGGCCCGCAACACCGCGGAAGCGCTTGTTCTTTCCCTTCCGGACCAGGGTGTTGACGGCCGTTACCTTGACCTTGAACAGCGTCTCGACGGCTTCCTTGATCTGCGGCTTGGTCGCATCGCGCGCCACCAGGAACACCAGCTTGTTGTGTTCCGAAGCCGCGGTGGACTTTTCGGTGATCACCGGACTGCGGATCACGTCATAGTGGCCGAGCGTGCTCATTTGAATCGCTCCGTCAGTGCTTCGACGGCAGCCTTGGTCAGAACAAGCGTGTCACGTCGCATGATGTCGAAGACGTTGATGCCCTGGATCGGCAGAACGTCGATCTGCGGGATGTTCCTCGCAGCGAGCTGGAAATTGGCCTCCACCGCCGCGCCATCGACGATCAGAGCATTTGACAGGCCGAGGCCGGCGAGCTGCGCCGCAAGGGCCTTGGTCTTCGGCTCCGCCATCGTCGCCTCGGAGAGGACGATGAGCTTCTCGCCCCGCACCTTGTCCGAAAGGGCATGCTTCAGCGCCAGGGCACGGACCCGCTTGGGCAGATCATGCGCATGGCTGCGCGGCTCGGGCCCGAACGCCTTGCCGCCGCCGCGGAACTGCGGGGCCGCCTTGTTGCCATGACGGGCGCGACCGGTGCCCTTCTGCTTGTAGGCCTTGGCCGAGGTCATGCGGATTTCGCCGCGCTTCTTGCTCTTGTGCGTACCGGCCTGCCGCTTGGCAAGCTGCCAGCGCACCATCCGCTGCAGGATGTCGGCGCGCGGCTCCAGCCCGAAGATGTCCTCGGGAAGGGCGACGGATTCGCCAGCCTTACCGTCGAGCGTGGTTACGTTGATATCCATCACTCGGCTTCCTTCGTCTCGGCCTCGGGCGCCGCTTCAGCGCTCTCGACAACCGCTTCGACCGCAGGCTCGGCCGCGGTTTCGACGGCCCCGCCATTCGCCTTGAAGGCGCCGGGCTTCGGCGCCGCATCCGGCAGCGGACGCTTCACCGCGTCGCTGACCAGGATCCAGCCGCCCTTGGCGCCGGGAACCGCTCCCTCGACAAGGATCAGGCCGCGCTCGACGTCGGTCGTCACGATCTTGAGGTTCTGGGTGGTCACGCGGACATTGCCCATGTGACCGGCCATCTTCTTGCCCTTGAACACCTTGCCGGGGTCCTGGCGCTGGCCGGTCGAGCCATGCGAACGGTGACTGATCGAGTTGCCGTGCGTCGCGCGGCCGCCACCGAAATTGTGGCGCTTGATGACGCCCTGGAACCCCTTGCCGTGGGAGGTCCCGGTGACGTCGACGAACTGGCCGGCGACGAAATGATCGGCGGTCAGCTCGGCGCCGACCTCGATGAGGTTCTCGGGGCTCACCCGGAACTCCGCCATCTTCCGTTTCGGCTCCACCGAGGCCTTGGCAAAATGGCCGCGAAGCGCCCGCGGCGTGTTCTTGACCTTGCGCAAGCCGACACCAAGCTGCAGCGCGGTGTAGCCGTTCTTTTCTTCAGTCCTCTGCGCAACGACCTGGCAATCGTCGAGCTTCAGCACCGTCACCGGTACCTGCTCGCCCGCCTCTGTAAAGACGCGGGTCATGCCGATCTTCTGCGCGATCACTCCCGAACGCATAGCATTCGCCCTTTAGAGCTTGATCTCGACATCGACGCCGGCAGCCAGATCGAGCTTCATCAAAGCATCGACGGTCTGGGGTGTCGGATCGACAATGTCGAGAAGCCGCTTGTGAGTCCGCATTTCGAATTGTTCGCGGCTCTTCTTGTCGATGTGCGGCGACCGGTTGACCGTGAACTTCTCGATTCGCGTCGGCAGCGGGACCGGCCCGCGCACGCGCGCGCCGGTTCGCTTGGCAGTGTTGACGATCTCACGGGTCGACGCATCGAGGATCCGATGGTCGAAGGCCTTGAGCCGAATGCGGATGTTCTGGCCGTTCATGGATATTCAGAAGACAGAGAGACCCGGTCCGACGCCAACAAAAGCGGCAGCTTCCCGTAACCTCAGACCTGTCCCTCTCTCCTCTTGTCTTAGCTGTTTGCCGGTCGGCTTGCTTACTTCACGATCTCGGAAACGACGCCCGAGCCGACGGTGCGACCACCTTCGCGGATAGCGAAGCGCAGACGCTCTTCCATCGCGATCGGAACGATCAGCTCGACCTCGATCGACACGTTGTCACCCGGCATCACCATCTCGGTGCCCTCGGGAAGCTTCACGACACCGGTCACGTCCGTCGTCCGGAAGTAGAACTGCGGACGGTAGTTGGTGAAGAACGGCGTGTGACGACCACCCTCTTCCTTGGTGAGGATGTAGGCCTCGGCCTTGAAGTTGGTGTGCGGAGTGACCGAACCGGGCTTGCACAGCACCTGGCCGCGCTCGACGCCCTCGCGATCGACACCGCGCAGAAGCGCGCCGATATTGTCGCCGGCCTGGCCCTGGTCGAGCAG
>NZ_JAGRLA010000110.1 GCF_020442045.1 Bauldia sp.
CCCTTCCCATTCTCGACCGGCTGGCCGCCGACGGGGTGCTCCGCCGCGACGGCGCGATGGTCGAGATGGCCGGGGATGCCCGCACGCTTGTCCGTGTCGCGGCGGCGGCCTTCGACGCCTATCGCGCCGGCTCCGGCGCCGTCCACAGCAGGGCGGTCTGAGCGGCTGGCGCCGGCGGTCCGCCGGATGGTATGGCCGGCGGCATGCGATTCCCCTCTCCCCTGATCGAAGCCCGGCTGATCCGCCGCTACAAGCGCTTCCTCGCCGACGTCGAAATGCCCGGCGGCGAGGTCGCCACCGTCCATTGCGCCAATCCGGGCGCGATGACCGGCCTCGCGGCGCCGGGGTCGCGCGTCTTCCTGTCCCGCTCCGCCAACCCGAAGCGGAAGCTGCCGCTCTCGTGGGAATTGATCGAGGCGGATGGCGGCCTCGTCGGCATCAACACGGCCCACCCCAACCGTCTCGCCGAGGAAGCGATCGCCGCCGGCACGATCCCCGAGCTCGCGGGCTATGCGGCCATGGCCCGCGAGGTCCGCTACGGCCGCAATTCCCGGATCGACATCCTGCTGACCGGGTCCGGCCGGCCGGACACCTATGTCGAGGTCAAGAACGCCCACCTTATGCGACGGCCGGGTCTCGCCGAGTTTCCCGACTCGGTGACGGCGCGCGGCGCCAAGCATCTCGCCGAGCTTGGCGAGGTCGTCGCGGCCGGCCATCGCGCCGTCATGCTGTTCATCATCCAGCGCGGCGACGCCCGCTCTTTGGCCGTCGCTCGCGACATCGACCCGGCCTACGGCAAGGCCTTCGACGAGGCGCGCGGGGCCGGCGTCGAGATGCTGGCGCGGCGATGCGACCTCTCGATCGGGCAGATCACGGTGGCGGAGGCCGTTCCGCTGGCGGACTGACAACGTCAATGGCCTTGTATCGACCCGGTAAAGTCGTCATATCCTCGCAATATGTCCTACGCTGATCCTGATGCGAGCCGTCGATGGTGACCTATGTCGATGCGGGCCTGGTGCCGGTCAAGAATGATGGAACGATCAAGCTCTATGGCCCGGAGGGGTTCGAGGGCATGCGCCGGGCCGGACGCCTGGTCGCCGAGTGCCTCGACGCGGTCACCGACCTGATCCGTCCCGGCCTGCCGACCCGGGCGATCGACGATTTCGTCTACCAGTTCGCGCTGGATCACGGCGCCCTGCCCGCGACGCTCGGCTACAAGGGCTACACCAAGTCCACCTGCACCTCGATCAACCACGTCGTTTGCCACGGCATCCCGGGCGACAAGCTCTTGCGGGAAGGCGACATCGTCAATGTCGACGTGACCCTGATCGTCGATGGCTGGCACGGCGATTCGAGCCGCATGTATATGGTCGGCAACGTCAAGCGGGCCGCCGAACGCCTCGTCGCGGTCACCTACGAGGCGATGATGCGCGGCATCGAGGTCATCCGCCCCGGCCGGAAGACCGGCGACATCGGCCACGCCATCCAGGAATATGCCGAGGGAGAACGCTGCGGCGTCGTCCGCGATTTCTGCGGCCATGGAGTCGGCCTGCTGTTCCACGACGTGCCGAATATCCTCCACTATGGCAGTCCCCGCGACGGCGTCGAGCTCAAGCCCGGCATGATCTTCACCGTCGAGCCGATGATCAATCTCGGCCGGCCCCAGGTGAAGGTCCTGTCGGACGGCTGGACGGCCGTCACCCGCGATCGTTCGCTGTCGGCCCAGTTCGAGCATTCGGTCGGCGTGACCGAGGACGGCTACGAGATATTCACGCTCTCGCCGAAGGGCCTGTTTCCCTCCCGCAGCAACGAGGCATGACGGGGTTTCGCGACAAGGGCGGGGACCTGCCCCACTATCTTGAGCATCGGGAGCGCATGCGCGAGCGCTTCCAGGAACTCGGCGGGGAAAGTCTCCGCGACTACGAGCTGCTTGAAATGATCCTGTTTCAGGCGCTTCCCCGCGTCGACACCAAGCCGATCGCCAAGGCGCTGCTCGCCCGCTTCGGCAGCTTCGCGGAAGTGCTCGCCGCGCCGCCCGCCCGCCTCGTCGAGGTCAAGGGTGTCGGCGATCGCGCCGCCCATCACCTCAAGGTCGTCTACGCCGCCGCGCAGCGCTTCCTCAAGGACCCGGTCAAGCAGGGCCAGCTGCTCGATTCCTGGACGGCCGTCGTCGACTATTGCCGGGCGGCGATGGCCTATGAGCCGATCGAGCAGTTCCGCATCCTGTTCCTCGACAAGCGCAACGTGCTGATCGCCGACGAGGTCCAGCAGAGCGGCACCGTCGACCACACCCCGGTCTATCCGCGCGAAGTGGTGAAGCGGGCGCTGGAGCTGTCGTCGACGGCGATCATCCTCGTCCACAATCATCCATCCGGCGATCCGACGCCCTCGCGGGCCGACATCAACATGACCAAGTCGATCGTCGACGTCGCCAAGCCGCTTGGCATCGCCGTCCACGACCACATCATCGTCGGAAAGAAGGGCCACGCCAGCTTCCGCGCGCTGAAGCTCTTCTGAGCGCGCCTCCATCCCGCGACGGCGCGCACCGGCGGGCCGGATTGTCTATAGTCACCGCGGCCGATTCACCCGACCGCCGGTCCGGCCACCGGGGCACCCGACTGAAGGGAGAGCCGGCAGCGAATGTTCTGGTCGATGGCGGTATGACGGACGATCCGGAGGTCATGCATGGCGGCTGAAACAAGGAAGCCGGCTCAGGCATTGTCGAAGCCGCTCGAAGACTACGGACTGATCGGCAACATGATGTCGGCCGCGCTGGTCGGCATGGATGGATCGATCGACTGGCTTTGCCTGCCGCGTTTCGATTCCCCGGCCTGCTTCGCGGCCCTGCTCGGCGCCCCCGAACATGGTCGCTGGCTGATCGCTCCCAGGGGCAAGGTGGTCAAGTCGAGCCAGCGGTACGTCCCGGGGACCGCGGTCCTCGAAACCCGGATGGAAACCGAAACCGGCGCCATCACCATCACCGACTTCATGCCGCTTTCCGACAACGAGGAGAAAGTCGACCTCGTCCGCATCGTCCAGGGCGACCGTGGCGAGGTCACGGTGTCGATGGAGCTGGTGCTGCGCTTCAACTACGGCGAGGTGCTGCCGTGGGTGGCGCGGCGGGATTATGGTCTCAGCGCCGTCGCTGGACCCGACGCGATCGAACTCCATACGCCGGCGCGGCTCGAGGGCCGCGACCTGAAGACCTTCGCGGACTTCACCCTGCGCGAGGGCGAATCCATGCCCTTCACGCTCTCCTACCACCCTTCCCACAAGCAGCCTCACTTCGTCCCCGACCGCCATCAGAGCCTCGAGGAGACGGTCGAATGGTGGAGCGAATGGGTCGGGCGATGCTCCTTCTCGACCCGGCGGCCCCGGTGGCACGAGGCGGTGACCCGCTCGCTGATCACGCTCAAGCTGCTGACTTTCCAGCCGACAGGCGGCATCGTTGCGGCGCCGACGACGTCGCTGCCCGAGGCAATCGGCGGGACGCGCAACTGGGACTACCGATTCTGCTGGCTGCGCGATTCCGCCCTCACCCTCTACGCGCTGGTCAATTCCGGCTACCGCACCGAAGCCGACGCCTGGCGGCAATGGGTGCGCCGCGCCACCGCCGGCCATCCGAAGCAGCTCCAGATCATGTATGGCATCTCGGGCGAGCGATGGCTGCCCGAGATGGAGGTGCCGTGGCTCCCCGGCTATGAGAACAGCGCTCCGGTGCGGGTCGGCAACGCGGCCGCCGACCAGATCCAGCTCGACATCTACGGCGAGATCGCCGAGACGCTCTATATCGCGCGGCAGGCCGGCCTCGGGCCGATGGACAAGCACTACGAGTTCCAGTCGCTGGTGCTCGAATATGTCGAGTCGATCTGGCAGACGACCGATCACGGCATCTGGGAGATGCGCGGCCCGCCGCGTGCGTTCACCCATTCGCGGATGATGTGCTGGGTCGCCTTCGACCGTGCGACGAGGATCGCCGAAAAATACGGCATCCGCGTGCCCATCGATCACTGGAAGAAGGTGCGCGACCAGATCCATGCCGATGTCTGCGCCCACGGCTACGACGAGAAGCGCAACACCTTCACCCAGTATTACGGCGGCACGACCCTCGATGCGAGCCTCCTGGCGATGCCGTTGGTCGGCTTCCTGCCGCTCGACGATCCCCGCCTTCTCGGAACCATCAAGGCGATCGAGGAGGATCTGCTCGTTGACGGCTTCGTCATGCGCTACGCGACCGACGATGTCGATGACGGGGTCGGCGGCAACGAGGGCGCTTTCCTCGCCTGCAGCTTCTGGCTCGCCGACGCCTATGTGCTGACCGGCCGGCATGACGAGGCCGTCGAGCTCTTCGAGCGGCTGTTGTCGCTGCGCAACCACCTCGGCCTCCTCGCCGAGGAATACGACCCGATCCGCAAGCGGATGGTCGGCAACTTCCCGCAGGCGCTGTCCCATCTCGGGCTGATCAATACCGCGCACAGCCTGGCAAGCCGCCACGGCTCGGCGCAGCAGCGCAGCGGCCAGGATCCGACACCGCCGGGAACGAAGGACTGATCTGGACTTCCCCGACACTCAAGGCTCACCTGAGGTCGCGAGGATACCCGCCCGCGGTCAACTGGATCATCGATCGGGCTTGGGCGGAAGGCGTCCTCCGGCCGGCGGCCTGTCGTGCCCGGGCTTTCCGTCCGAATCCTCCTGATAACGGCTTTCGCGACGCAGCACGCATTACCCCCAAATGGGGGTCGGTGCATTCCAGATTCCAGGCCATGATCGACCCTGGACTCATCTTCGCGGGACCGCACAATGACGACTTTTGGGTCGATGCGTTCATCCGAACGCCAGAGCATGCCTCTCCCTGGGGCCATGCCCGCGATCACTCAAAGATCCGCTAATCGCTTCCTAGTCAAGATCGAGAAACAGCAATGACTTCAACATTGCCGCCCAATACATTCGAAGGAGCGTTGTCGGTTGGCACCTTTGGCGTCATAGATCCAACAACACATCGTTTTCTAACCGTCCATTTGGAAGGCACTATCACAAAAACTTCTCCGTTTGATACGGTATACTATAAATTCAACATCAAGTCGTCAGATTATTCGATCGCCGCGCCATATTATGAGAATCCCGGCGGCTCAAGCTATCTCGTTCTATATGATACGAACCGGAAGGAGCTCGCTGACAATCGCGCCAATGATGAGACGTATACCAGACTCGATCATGTCAGCTATGATACCTCATCGGAAGGTCAACTTCATTATATAAAAGTCCATCCATCGGATTCGAGTTGGACGACAGCAACTTATTCTTTTGGTATTGTCGTATTTCCCTTAATTCCCACCGATCATGGGGGAAATTCACCCGGATCTGGCCTGGATATCGGAACGCTATCCAAAAGCGACACGCAAATTTTTGGCAAAGACTCTTTCTATACCGCGTTCGGGAGAACTGACGCTGGCGGCTTGGCCCCGGGTGATCCTCTTCCCGTGAGCGATAAATTTGTGGCGGATGATCGCGACTACTTTGATTTCTCGGTTGCCGACGCGGGGACCGTAACCTTTCAGGTTGGAGGCAAATATGGTGGGTTCATTTTGCATGGTCCGGCCCAGAGCGCTACGGGAACGCCCCTCAAGCAGATCATCCACAACGGGGACACGATCCATCTGAATAAGGGCGATTATTATCTGGAAGCGGTTGATTCGGCAACAACGCTCTCGGGAACGAACGTATCAATTCGCCATGACGACTGGGAAGTCTACGAAAATTACAATTTTTCTTTCTCTCTTTCACCTGACAACCCTTTCGGATCAGGGAATGACGTCGTTACACTTAAAATTCCGGGAAAAGTCTGGTACGCCGGCTCCGGCAACGACAAGATATTCGGCACCTCCGGTCCCGACACCATCTACGGTCAAAGCGGGCGAGACAAGATATTCGGGGGAGACAGCAACGACATCCTTGGGGGAGGCTCAGGCAAGGACAAGCTTTCCGGCGGGCCGGGTCTATCGAATGTCTTTGTTTTCGATAGCGCGCTGAAAGCATCGAATGTCGATCGCGTGACTGATTTTAGGCCGGGCCTCGACGAGATTTGGCTGGACAAGTCGGCTTTCAAAAAGCTGAGCCTGGGCGTTTTACCAAAGAAGGCATTCTTCTCGGGAACGAGCATCGATAAGGCAAAGAAGGACGATTTGATCGCTTACAGCAAGAAATCCGGTGAGCTTGCCTACGTCGCGGGTCACGCGGAAAAGGTTTTCGCCATACTGAAGCACAGTCCGAACCACGTTAGTCATGATGATTTCTTGGTCATAGCGTAGGGGCCCGACGCCTCGAGCGAGATCCTGCGCTTAGCCAGGCCCGTCTTCAATGGTCCCGGCCGCTTCGTCTCCCTGCTCCAGCCAGCGCAGATCGTCGGCGGTCAGGGTGATGTCGAGCGCCTCGAGCGAGTCTTCCAGCTCGGCGAGGCTCAGCGGCCCGATCAGCGGGACCACCGGGAAGGCCTGGTGGAGACAATAGGCGAGCGCCACATGCAGCGGGCTCTTGCCCAGTCGCTCGCCGAGTTCGATGGCGCGTGCGCGCCGGGCGAAGTTCATGTCGCTGTACCAGCCGTTGACGAGCTCCGGGTCGTCCAGCTTGTCCGGCCCGGCGCGGTCGGTAAAGAAGCCGCGCGCCTGGCTCGACCAGGCGAAATCCGGAATCTGTCGTTCGGCCAGCCACGACTTCCAGGCATCGTCCGACGCCGCCAGCGTCCCGTTCCAGACCGGATTGACCATCTCGGCGAGTGAGAAGTTGTTGGACAGCGCCCCCGGCGGCCGCTTGTGGTTGCGTTCCGCATAGGCGATCGCGGCATCCATCCGTTCGCGCGTCCAGTTCGAGCCGCCATAGGACCTGATACGCCCCGCCTCCACCTCGTGATCGAGCGCGTCGACGAATTCTCCGACCGGGATTTCCGGATTGTCCCGATGCATGAAATAGATGTCGACATGGTCGGTTTGCAGCCGGTCGAGGGATTCGGTCAGTTGCCGGGCGATGACGTCGGGATAGGTCAGCGGCGCGTTGGCGCCCTTGCCGACCAGGACGATCTCCTCCCGGATGCCGCGCGCCGCCATCCAGGCGCCGAGGAGCTCGTCGCAGAGCCCGTTGCCATAGAGCCAGGCGCTGTCGAGCACGTTGCCGCCGCGCTCGAAATAGGCGTCGCAGACTTCCGCCGCTTGCGGGAAGGAGGTGAAATTGGCGCCGCCCAGGGCGACCACCGAAACCTCGCGCGGCAAGCCGGGCAGCATCCGTCGCGGCATGGGATTCGCCGGACTTGCAAGACCACGCCGCGCCGAGCCGAGCCGGGACCGTTTATCCCGCTCGAAGCCGTAGACGAGCCCGATATCGGCGCGCCACTGGTCGAGCGCCTTCATGTTGCCGATCGTGTCGTCCCATGTCGGTCCGGGTGGCGAGAACTCGCACCGTCCCTCGCGGATCGCGGCCGTCGCGGCCTCGATCTCGAACGAATAAAGGTGACGCGGCTCATCGATCGCCTCGGTCTCCGTCGTCCCGTCGGGGCGATGGATGACGATGTCGGCCGGACCGGATTCGGTGCATCGCCAGGGCGAGGCGACCGACATCCATCCGCGGGTGCCGAAGATGCGCAGCGCATTGTCCTGTGTGAGGGAAAGGCTGGCGGACACCTCGGCAAGGATGTCACCCGGAAACCGCAGCACGGCCGCCGACCATTCGTCGACCCCGGTGTCGCCAAGGTGGCCGGCGCCGTGAACCGCGACCGGCTCGAGGAATGCCAGACCGCTGGCCGCGCCGGCTATCAGCCGCGCCGCCGAGACCGGATAGCAACCGGTGTCGAGGATGGCTCCGCCCGCCGCATCATTGGCGAACAGCCTGTCGTCCGGTCCCGAATTCGGCGCGTTGATCCCGGCACTCGCCTTGATCAGCCGGACCTCGCCGAGCGCCCCGGACCGGACCAGGTCGACGATCCTGGCTGTCAGCGGATGCAGCCGGTACATGAAGGCCTCGCCGAGAAAGGTACCGGCCTGGCGGGCGGCATTGGTCATCGCCGCGGCTTCGGCGGCGGAAACGGCGAGCGGCTTTTCGCAAAGGACGTGCTTGCCCGCCTCCGCCGCCCGTACCGCCCATTCCGCATGATAGGTGTGCGGCGTCGCGATATAGATCGCCTCGACCTCCGGGTCGGCCAGGATCGCGGCATAGCCGTCGATAATCCGCGCGCCGGGGAACGCCTCCGCAAGCCCCGGCTTGTTCGGATCGCGGGTCGCGATCGCTGCGAGGCGCCCTGCTCCGGATTCCGACAGGGCGCTGGCAAATTGCCGGGCAATTGCACCCGGTCCGATAATGCCCCAGGCTACGGCTGCGTCTTCAGTCATCGGCATATCGTCATGAAAGGCTTGGCAAACCCGAATTGCTGATGGAGGAATCCTAGTCACTTAGCGAGCGGGGCACAAACAGTGGCGGCCTTCCTTTTTGGCTTCGTTTTTGCATCCATTTGCAGTAGGGACCGCAATTCGGGTTAGGATACCCTGCCTGACGGCGTTTGCCGCCAACAACTGAAAAGGGGACCATGCCGGCGCCTTTCGACGAAATGAATCACGCCGGCGGCGAATGCCGTCCGGGCTATGACCTGATCAAGCGCTGGCTCGAATCCGAGACGCCGGAGTCCCTCGCCCACAGGCGGCTGGAAGCCGAGTTGCTCTTCCGCCGGATCGGCATCACCTTCGCCGTCTATGGCAACGAGGAGGCCGAAGAGCGGATCATCCCCTTCGACATCATCCCGCGGGTCCTGACCCAGTCGGAGTGGCGGAAGCTGTCGACCGGACTCGAGCAACGGGTACGGGCGCTCAACATGTTCCTCGCCGACATCTACGGGCCCGGCGAGATCATCAAGGCTGGCGTGATCCCCGCCGACCTCGTCTATCGCAATCCGTATTTCCGCCCGGAAATGATGGGGCACAAGCTTCCCCACGACATCTACGTCCAGATCGCCGGCATCGACCTCGTGCGCACCGACGCCGAGGATTTCTACGTGCTGGAGGACAATGCGCGGACGCCGTCCGGCGTCTCCTACATGCTGGAAAATCGCGAAGTGATGATGCGGATATTTCCGGATCTCTTCGCCGACTACCGGATCGATCCGGTGGAGACCTATCCCGAAGAGCTGCTGGCGACGCTGAATTCGGTCGCGCCATCGTCCGCTCCGGGTGAACCGGCGGTGGCGTTGCTGACGCCCGGTCCGCTCAACAGCGCCTATTACGAACACTCGTTCCTCGCCGACAAGCTCGGCATCGATCTCGTCGAGGGCAGCGACCTCCTCGTCCGCGACAACATCGTCTTCATGCGCACGACCGAGGGGCCGAAGCGCGTCGACGTCCTCTATCGCCGGCTCGACGACGACTTCCTCGATCCGCTGACCTTCCTGCCCAACTCCGTGCTCGGCGTGCCGGGCCTGATGAACGCCTACCGGGCCGGCAACATCACCCTCGCCAACGCCGTCGGCACCGGCGTCGCCGACGACAAGGCGGTCTATTCCTACATGCCCGAGATCGTCCGCTTCTATCTCGGCGCCGAGCCGATCCTGAAGAATGTCCCGACCTGGCGCTGCCGCGAGCCGGATGCCTGCGCCCATGTGCTCGACAATCTGCAGGACCTGGTCGTCAAGGAGGTCGCCGGCTCCGGCGGCTACGGCATGCTGATCGGCCCGGCCGCCGACAAGGCGACCCGCGAGGAATTCGCCCGCAAGATCAAGACCGACCCGGACAACTTCATCGCCCAGCCGACATTGGCGCTCTCCACCTGCCCGACCGTCGTCGATGCGGGGATCGCGCCACGTCACGTCGACCTCCGCCCCTTCGTCCTTTACGGCTCCGACAAGGTCCGGATCGTTCCCGGCGGATTGACGCGGGTCGCCTTGAAGGAGGGATCGCTGGTCGTGAACTCAAGCCAGGGCGGCGGCACCAAGGACACCTGGGTGCTCGACGCATGACATACCGGATCGACGCCCGATGCTGAGCCGCACCGCCGATACGCTCTTCTGGCTCGGCCGCTACGTCGAGCGCGCCGACAATACCGCGCGCATCATCGACGCGGCCAACCGGCTCGCCACCGTGCCCGACACGCTGGCCGGAGAGACCAGTGAATGGGAGCCGGCGCTGGCCGCCGCCGGAGCCCTCTACGGCTTCAAGCAGGGCCATGACGAGGTCGACCGGGACCCGGCCATCGACTACCTCGCCTTCTCGCCGGATAACCTGTCGAGCATCAAGAATTGCGTCGGCACGGCACGCAACAACGCCCGCGCCGTCCGCACGGCGCTGACCTCCGAGATGTGGGAGGCGATCAACGAGGCCTGGCAGGAACTGAAGCGCTACGACGGGACGAAGATGGACCGCCAGACCCTCAACGGCTTCCTCAGCGGGGTCAAGGAGGCGTGCCTGCGCTTCGACGGCTCGGCCTACCGCACCATGCTGCGCCACGACGCCTACTGGTTCCTGCGGCTCGGCTTCTATCTCGAGCGGGCGGACAGCACGGCGCGCATCCTCGACGTCAAGTACCACGTCCTGCTTCCCGAGGAGGCGCGGGTCGGCGGCGGTCTCGACTATTTCCAGTGGTCGTCGATCCTGCGCTCGGTCTCGGCGCTGACCGCCTATCGCTGGGTCTACCACGAGAGCCTCAAGCCGTGGCTGATCGCCGACCTGCTGGTCCTCAACGACCAGATGCCGCGATCGCTTGCCTCCTGCTACGAGAATCTCACCCTGTTCCTCGACGAACTGGCGCTGGCCTACGGCCGCCAGGGCCCGGCCCAGCGCGCGGCGCGCTCGACGATGACCCGGCTGCAGAACGCGGAAATTTCGGAAATCTTCCAGAACAAGGGGCTGCACGAATTCCTGACGGAATTCATCGCGGAGAATGCGCGGCTCGGTGAAACCATCGCCAAGCAATACCTGACCTGAGTATCCGCCGATGCGTCTTCGAATCCATCACGAAACAGCCTACCGGTATGGTTCTCCCGCCAATCGCGCCATCCAGATCCTGCGGCTGACGCCGCGCGGCCACAACAGCCAGTTCGTCGTCAACTGGCGGATCGACGTCGACCGCGACTGCCGTCTCGACACCTCGCATGACCCGTTCGGCAACCTGGTCCATTCCTTCACGGTCGAGGGGCCGCTCGACGGCCTGACCATCGTCGCCGAGGGACTGGTCGAGACACAGGACAGCCATGGCATCGTTCAGGGCCAGGTCGAGCGGCTTCCGATGCCGGTCTACCTGCGCGACACGTCCCTCACCCGCTCGGACGCCGCGATCCGCCAGCTCGCCGAAATCGCGCGCGACGCGGCCGGCCCCGACGTCGTCAGCATCCTGCACGCGATCATGAACCATATCCGCGATCGCCTGGAATTCGTCGTCAATGTCACCGACCCAGGCACCAGCGCGATCGAGGCCTTTTCGCTCGGCCACGGCGTCTGCCAGGACTTCGCCCACATCTTCATCGCCGCGGCCCGGCATATCGGGATCCCGGCCCGCTATGTCAGCGGCTATCTCTTCCACGCCGACAAGCTGGATGGCCAGGATGCCGGACATGCCTGGGCGGAGGCGCTGGTCGACGGCCTCGGCTGGGTGGCCTTCGACCCCGCCAATGGCATCTCGGCGACGGATGCCTATGTGCGCGTCGCCGTCGGGCTCGACTATCTGAGCGCCGCCCCGGTGCGCGGCACGCGCTATGGCGGCGCGGACGAAGACCTCGGCGTCAGGATTCTGGTCCATGAGTCGACTCGGGTTTCCGGATAAGTCGTTGTTTCATGCCATGTTTCCGAAACCGATTGCCAGCGGGCCAGGTTCCGATGACAGTCATTGTCGGTTGGGAATCGCACTGAATCACCCATGACATATTGCGTCGGAATCCTCGTGGATGACGGGTTGGTGATGATCGCCGACACGCGCACCAATGCCGGCGTCGACAACATCTCGGTCTTCCGCAAGCTGCACCTCTTCCAGAAGCCGGGGGAGTATGTCTTCGCGCTGGCGACCGCGGGCAACCTCGCGGTCAGCCAGTCCGTCCTGACGCTGATCTCCGAGGGCTTCCACAACCCCGACACCGGGGAGACCGAGACCCTCGTCAAGGCGCCCAGCATGTTCGCGGCGGCGCAGATGATCGGCCGCGCCATCCGCGAGGTCCATCGCGTCGACGGCATCTCCCAGGAGATGGCCCAGTCCGGGACCTTCGACGTCACGGTCCTGCTCGGCGGACAGGTGCGCGGCGGCCGGCTCCGGCTCTTCATGATCTACTCCGCCGGCAATTTCATCGAAGCGACGGCGGATACGCCATACCTCCAGATCGGCGAGCACAAATACGGCAAGCCGATCCTCGACCGGTCGGTGACCGAGAAGACCGGCCTCTACGACGCGCTGAAGATCGGCCTCATCTCGATGGATTCGACGATCCGCTCCAACCTGTCGGTCGGCCTGCCGATCGACCTGATCGTCGTGCGCAGGGATGCGATCGAGCCGGACCTCACCTATCGCATCGATGAATCGGAACCCTATTTTCACGACCTGCGCGAACACTGGTCGGCGGCGCTTCGCGAAGCGCATCAGTCCCTGCCGCCGCCGCCCTACAAGACCCGCTAGCGGCCAGGTCTCTCGTCCGCACGAAGATGCGGCCCAGGTCGGGCGGTCCGCGTTGCAACCGGCGCCGCTGCCTGGCCGGTTCTGGTGATCACCGCCGCCCGATGATCTCTTCGGATCGTGTTCGGTTTGCACCGCGGGCCACGGCATGACGACCAACCGCCGGGTCGGCGTCGCCTCCCCGCTTCCGGATCCGGCTTGCCCGATCATCGCCGCCGGCCGGTCACGGTATGGCTCGATTGTCTGTGCAGTATCCGTACAACAACAGATTGAGGATGGGCACCAACCGACTATCATCGGGTCATGGCGCGCATCTTCATCTCACATTCCAGTCGCGACAATTCGGAAGCCGGGGATTTGTTCGCCTGGCTCAAGAGCCGGGGCTTCGAACACGGCTTTCTCGATATCGACAAGCATCTCGGCATCCCGCCCGGCGAGCGGTGGGAGCAAAGGCTTTACGACGAACTGGAGCGGGCGCAGGCGGTCATCCTGCTCCTGACGACGAACTGGTTCGATTCCAAATGGTGCTTTGCCGAGTTCGCTCAGGCACGCTCGCGCGGCAAGGCGATCTTCCCGCTGATCGCCTCTCCGGACGGTGACCAATTCGTCGGAGACGACCTGCAGAAGCTGGACCTGACGCGGGACCGTGAAAGCGGCCTTGAACAACTCGCCAGCCGCCTGACCGAGGTCGCCCTTCTGAGTCAGGGGGGCTTCGACTTTCCACCCGGCCGAGCGCCCTATCCCGGCTTCCTCGCCTTCGACGAGGACGACGCCGCGGTCTATTTCGGCCGGGATGACGACGTGAGGCGCCTCATCCAGCGACTGGACTCCCGCCGGATCGAAGGAGGCCGGCGGTTCGTCCTGTTGCTCGGAGAATCCGGCACCGGCAAGTCGTCCCTGATCAAGGCGGGGCTGATCCCCCGTCTCCGGAGGGCCAGGCGCGACTGGATCGTGCTCGCACCCTTTCGGCCCGAGACCGACCCCTTTGAAGGCTTCGCGCTCAGCCTCGCCGAGGCCGGCTTCAGGATCGCTGCGAACGAGTTGGCGGAGGTCGACCCGAAAGCGATGGCCGCGGCGCTCGCCGGAGCGCACGACGCCTTTCGCGCCGGCATCCTGGTCCCGATCGACCAGATGGAGGAATTGTTCACCCGGACCTCATCGGAATTGCGCCAACGGTTCCTGGCGTTTCTCTCGAGGCTGCTCGATCCCGGCCTGCCTTTTGTCGCCATGGCGACGCTGCGCTCCGATCATCTTGGCGAAATGCAGACGGCGGAAGGGTTGACCGCCGAGTTCGAGGACTTCTCGCTCCGTCCGATGTCGGTCGAGCGTATCGGCGAGATCGTCCGCGGTCCCGCCCGGATCGCCGGGCTCGACGTCGACGAGGGGTTGGCCGCTCGGATCGCCGGCGACGCGAAGAGCGCGGACGCCCTGCCGCTGGTCGCCTTCGCGCTCCGTCGCCTCTACGACCAGTTCGGCGGCAACAACCGCATCCAGCTCGTCGAGTATGAAAGTCTCAGGGACACGGAAAGCGGCCTGTCGCCGCTTGAGACCATTGTCCGCGATACCGCCGCGCGGGTGATCGCCGAGGAGAAGCCGAGCGAGGCAGAACTGAAGGCGCTCCGCGAAGCCTTCGTGCCGGGCCTTGTGCGGATCAACGACGAAGGTGGCTTCGTGCGCCAGGCGGCGCGGTGGGACGATCTTCCCGAAGCAGGTCGCCGGCTGGCCATGGCATTGGCCGGACCGCAGGCGCGGCTGCTGGTCATTCGCGAACACGAAGGCATCCGCCAGGTCGAAGTCGCCCATGAGGCACTTTTCCGGGTGTGGCCCCTGCTGGCGGGTTGGCTCGAGGAAGAGGAAGACTTCCTGATTGGCCGCAACCGGCTGGAAAGGGCCCTCGCCGATTGGCAGGCACTCCCCGAGCCGGACCGGGCCAAGGGTCTGATTGCCGGCATCCTGCTCGATCGTGCCCGAACCTGGCTGGTCGAGCATGCGGAACGTTTCTCGGAAGAGGAAGCGACCTTCATCCATGCATCGGAAGCCGCCGAAACCGAACGCCAACGCCTGGCGGAAGAGCAGCGTCGGGCGCTCGAGACGGCGCGGCTTCGCCAGGCCGAGACCGAGCGCGACGCCGCCCGGCGCCTGACCCGCCGAACCCGCGTCGCCGCCGCGTTTCTCGGGCTGGTGGCGCTGGTGGCGGCGGGCGCCGGGGTCTACGCCATGCGGGCGCAGAACGAGGCGGAGAAGCAGGCGACGATCGCCGGGCAACAGCGGACCAAGGCAGAGAAGGAGGCGGACCGCGCTGAAAAACGCCTGGAACTTGTCAGAAATGCCTCAAAGGAAATTGCGCTCGCTTCGCCGAATTTCGACGTCATGCTTGAGAGTTACCGCAGGCTGGTCGACATCGACCGGGACGACGAGGCGTGGCAGTCCGCGCTCTACGACAATCTTGAATATTTTGGCGACAACGCGCTGAGCGGCGAGGAGCTTTCCAGAGCTCTGGCGGCGTTCGGGGAGGCACTCGCGATCGCTCGCCGTTTTTCGCCGAAAGATAACGAGTGGCTACGGCGGCAGGCCACCCTTCTCGAGAAGACCGGAGCGATCATGAGTCAATCCGGGAACAAGACCGAAGCGGCTGGTCGCTTTGAGGAAAGTCTGGCGATTCGCAGGAAACTCGTCGAAAGCGAGCCTGACAATCTGCAATGGCAGATCGATTTGGCTTTTGGGCTTCGGACCGCGGCGAACGCGACGGGTGATTTCGACGAAAGCCTGAGACGTCTCGGCGAAGCACGGGACATTATTGAGCGTCTGGATTCGGAAGGCAGGCTTTCGGCGGGCCAGGAATCCTGGTTGACGTCGATCCAATCCGAAATGAGCCGCATTGACGCGGCGCGGCTGGTGGCGCCCGCAAGGAAATAGGCTTTCGGTGCCGTCTGATACGTCGGCTCGTTTGACGCAACGATGCGGCCGCGGTCGGCCGGAATGGTTCCATGGGCGGAATCGCCCGTCGGCTCACCCCCGCTCGGCCGTCACCCGCGTCCCGGCCGAGACGCGGGCGAGGATACGGACGTCGTCCTGCGTCGTCGCCCAGATGTTGCAGGAGCTTGCCAGCCGGATCTCGTCGCCTTCGCTGATCGGGGTCGGTCCGAAGCCGATGGCGATCGCATCGCCGTCCGGCCAGAAGGCGATCTCGCCGGCCTCGACGACGGCCCGCGCGTCGGGCTCGCGCGCGATGCTTATCCCGGTCCCGAAATAGACCTCTTCGCCCCAGGTCAGCACTGAACCGGTGAAGGGCAGGTTCTCCCATATCGCGTCGGCGGTCGGGGTGTCGCGCAGGTCGAGCGTGATCCGGATCCCCTCGAAGTCGAGCGTCATTTTCCGCATGTCCCCCTCCCCGGTCGGCGGCCGACCCGACCGGTCTAGGGGCAAATTGCGGTGCAATCAATCAGTGCAGCGTCAGCTGGGTCGTCACCGGCTTGAACTCGCCGGCCCGGACCAGCCGCTTGTGGGATACCGTCACCGAGCGCAGCGGGCCGTCGAGCTCGCGCTGCCAGAAATCGAGGAAGCGGCGAAGCTCCGGAAATTCAGGTGCCATGTCGTAGGTCTGCCAGACGAAGGTCTGCAGGACCGACGGACAGTCCGGCATTCCGTACAGGATATGGGCGGTGATCAAACCATAGTCGTCCCATGCATGTCTCGGCACCGTCTCAGGCATGACCACGCTCCTTCCGTTGCTGTCCCAGGCGGTGATTCATCGCGATTCAGGCCGCCGGTCCGAGGACTAGGTTTCCTCGGCGGAACTGGAAATGCAATTGCCATACCGGAAAAAGTTGCGTCGAATCAGTCGATTAGCAGCACGCTTGGGTGAGTGCTGACAGCTATGCCGGCTTGCCGCCGATCGCCGCCAGCGCCTCGGGCGTATCGACGTCGACCGCCACCGCCCGCCCCGTCTCGACCTCGACCACGGCGTCCCGATGGGCGCCAATGAGATGTCTCCCGCCGGTATCGCCCTCGACGGCGAGGAGGTCCGGAAACAGCCTCCTCGACCACAGAACCGGGTTCCCGCGCTTGCCCTGGAATGTCGGCAACACAATCAATCCGCCACCGTCGGCATCAAAGGATTCGATAAGCCGGTCAATGGTTTGCGCGTCGACGCCGGGCATGTCGGCAAGCAGGATGACAGCGCCGTCGATGTCGGGCGGCAGTGCTTCTATCCCGTGCCTCAGCGACGTCGACAGGCCGTCCGCATAGTCGGGATTGTGGACGAATTGCACATCGAGGCCGGCCAGCGCCGTCTCGACCTCGCCCGGACGGTGTCCCGTGACGACGACGACCGGTTCGGCCCGGCTCGACAGCGCCGCCTCCGTCGCAATCCGTACCAGAGGCCGCCCATCGACCGTCGCAATCAGCTTGTTCGGTCCACCCATGCGCCGCGAGCGGCCGGCGGCGAGCACGACCGCCGCGATCCTCGGCGCGCTGCCGGCGCCGGCCATCGGCGCGTCTCCTCCCCGTGGCTGGGGCCGGGACACGATCTCCATCAGCAGGCCGCCGACCCCAAGTCCGGTTATGCTCCCGGATGTCGCTGGCACGTCCGCCAGCAAGCGATTGAGGACCCAGTCGAAACCATTCTCCTTCGGGCTCCGCGCGCATCCCGGCGCGCCGATCACCGGGACGTCGCCGATTTCGGCGAGCACGAGGAGGTTGCCCGGATCGACCGGCATCCCGAAATGCAGCACCCGGCCTCCGGCCGCCGTGATCCCGGCCGGCACGACATCCTCGACATCGACCGTCGCCGAAGCACCGAAAACGATCGCCAGCTCGATGCCCTCGGCGGTCAGCTCCTTCAGCGCCGCCGCGATCGCTTCGGTCTCGTGCGGAACACGGCGCTCTGTCGCGAGGCTCGCGCCGGCGAGCGACAGCCGATCCGCGAGCAGCCGTTTCGTCTTGTCCATGACCGACGGCTTGAGAGACGGCAGCGTCGTCGCGACGAGCCCCACCGTCCGGGCCCGGAAAGGCGCGACCCGAACCGCATCGGCGGCGATGGCGAGCGCATCGTCCAGCCGCGCCTTCGGCACCGCAAAGGGGATGATCTTGATCGTCGCCGCCATCCGCCCCGGATCGACGACGCTGTACTCATCGAGGGTCGCGACGGTGATCGCCGGATCGACGCGGTTGAGGCGGTCGATCGCGTCGCGGTCGACGACGAGCAAGCCGGCGGCCTCGGCATAGAGGTTCGATCGTCCGGTGAAGGGCGGATCGACCCGAAGCCCCGCGCCGGCGATTGCCGCCGCCAGCGACTGCGCGGCTGAATCCTCGTGCACGTCGTCAGCGCCGAGGCGTGCGACGATCACATCTTCGACCCCGGCATCGACGAGTTCGGCCACCATTTCGGCGCAGAGGATCGTTCCTTTCCGCATCATGCCGCCGCGATGTCTGACCGAGTGGGCGAGGATCGCCCCGACGGCTTCGGCAACAGGGACGGGGCCGAATTTCACGCGACTGTCTCGCCCGCCATTCCGCGCCGGCGAAGGGCGCCGATCACCTCGGCCAGGATCGCCACGGCAATCTCAGCCGGGGACCGGGCGCCGATTGCGAGGCCGATGGGCGCGTGGATCGTCTCCAGCGCGGCATCGTCCACGCCGGCGGCACGCAACCGCTCCAGACGCTTGCCGTGGGTCTTCCGACTGCCCAACGCGCCGACATAGAAGCATCCCGCGGCGAGCGCCGCGGTGAGCGCTCCGTCGTCGATCTTGGGGTCGTGGGTCAGCGCCGCCAAGGCGGTGAAGCGGTCGAGCCCGACCTTCGGAATCGCGACATCCGGCCACTCGGCGTAAAGCGGGACATCCGGGAACCGTTCCTCCGAGGCGAAGGCCGTGCGGGGATCAACGATCGACATGTCGAAACCGGCGATCCGCGCCATCGGCGCCAGCGCCTGGCTGATATGGACGGCGCCGACCACCACCAGCCGCGGCGGCGGCACGCTGACGGTGAAGAAGAGATCGCCGCCCTCGGGCTGCCTGACCATGCCCGAGCCACCGGAGCGGAACCGCTTGCCCAACTCCTCTTCGAGGGGATCGCCGGCGTAGCCATCCTTCTCAAGGACCAGCCGCTCGTCGCCAGTCGTCACATCGGTGATCAGGATGGCGGCCTCGCGCGCATCGCGGGCCGTATTCAGTCGCTTCAACGTCTCGAGTTTCATGTCGCCTTCAGCCGACCGGCCCGCCTCGGGCTCGTCCCTTTTCGCCTGATCGCCGGGACCCTAGTCCAGCTTCTCCACATAGACCCGGATACGGCCGCCACAGGAAAGGCCGACCCGCCAGGCCGTCTCGTCGGCAACGCCGAATTCAAGCATTCGCGGCTTGCCGTCGGCAATGACGTCGACGGCTTCGGCAACGACCGCTCCTTCGACGCAACCACCCGAGACCGACCCTTCGAAGTTGCCTTCGGAATCGACGACGAGATGGCTGCCGACCGGCCGTGGCGCGGATCCCCAGGTCTCCATCACCGTCGCGATCGCCACGTCGCGCCCGCTGCCGCGCCACCCTTCGGCGGTCGCCAGCACGTCAAGTACCCGCTCCGACGAGGTCACGGTTTCCATAATCCGCCTCCATCAAGACAGCGATATTTCCATCTGAATATAACGACCCGACGCGAAACGCCAAGGCCGGTTAGGCGGCCCTCAGCCAGGTGCGCGGATCGGCGACCGGCGTGGACCCGCCGGACAACGCCCGGCAGATGTCCTCCACCGCTTCCAGCGAATGCACCGAACGCAGTTCGTCGACATGGGGCAGCATCGCCCTGATACCGCGGGCCTTCGCTTCGAAGCCCTCGAAACCGAGCAGCGGGTTCAGCCAGATCAGCCGCCGGCAGGAGCGGTGCAGGCGATCCATCTGGCGCGACAGATCCTCGACGCCGTCGCGCTCCAGGCCGTCGGTAACCAGCAGCACGATCGCCCCCTGCCCCAGCACCCGGCGCGACCAGTGCCGGTTGAAGTCCTCGAGCGTCGAGGCGATGCGCGTTCCGCCGGACCAGTCGGCAACCGAATCAGAACAGGCGGCAAGCGCCTCGTCGACGTCGCGGTGCCGGAGCTGGCGCGTCACGTTGGTAAGGCGCGTCCCGAACAGGAAGGCCGATACCCGCCGCTGCCGGCCAAGGACATGGGTGAAGTGGAGCAGGACCCGCGTATAGGGGCTCATCGACCCCGATATGTCGCAGAGCACGACGATCGGCGGATGCACCGGCCGCGACTGCCGATGGCGGAGCAGGATCATGTCGCCGCCGGAGCGGAGGCTCGAGCGAAGGGTCCGGCGCGGGTCGATCGTCCCGCTCGCCGCGGCCATCGCCCGCCGCGAGGCGACGCTGTCTTCCGGCAGCCGAAGGTCTTCGATCTGCCGCTCGGCGCGAACGATCTCGGCCGCGTCCATCTGTGCGAAATCGCGGCGGCGGAGCGCCTCCATCTCCGACACCGTCAGCCGCGCATCGATCTCGACTTCGGTCCGTTTCTCGGCGCCGGTCTTGTCCATGCCGCCAAGCATCGCTTCGGCGATGCGGCGGGCGGCCGGTGGCGAAGCATCCTTGCGATCCTCGTCACCGCCGCCTGCCGGAGATCCTTCGTGGTGCGGCCATCGCGTCCGCCAGAACAGCCAGAAGGCCTGGTCGAAGATCGGGTGATGATCGTGACGGCTGACGAAGATCGCATGCAGGGTCCAGTAGAAATCGTCGCGGGACGTGAACCCGGCGATCTCGACGGCCCTGATCGCATCGACGACGGCGGCCGGCCCGACCGGCAATCCGGCGCGACGCAGCGCGCGGGCGAAATGGACAATGTTCCCGGCGAGCCGTCCGGTGGTCATTCGGCGGCGTCCGCCCTCACCTCGGTGAGCAGCGCCTCGGCCCGCTTTGCATCGATCCCGCCAATGTCGTCCTGATACTTGAGCAGCACACCGAGCGTCTCGGCGATCGTCTCCGGATCGAGGGACTTGCGGTCAAGCTCGGTCAGCGCGGTCGCCCAGTCGAGCGTCTCGGCGACGCCGGGATTCTTGAACAGCTCCTCCTTGCGCAGGCGCTGGACGAAGGCGACGATCTCCTTCGACAGCCGCCGATCGGCGGCCGGAACCCGGGTGGTGACGATCTCCAGCTCGCGGGCGAAGTCCGGGTAGTCGATCCAGTGATAGAGGCACCGGCGCTTCAGCGCATCGTGGATCTCGCGCGTCCGGTTCGTGGTGACGATGACGATCGGCGGCTGCTCGGCACGGATGGTACCAAGCTCGGGGATCGTCACCTGGTTGTCGGCGAGGATCTCGAGCAGGTAGGCCTCGAAGGCCTCGTCGGCGCGGTCGAGCTCATCGATCAGCAGGATCGGCGGGCCGGCCGGATCGGGATAGAGCGCCTGGAGCAGAGGCCGGCGGATCAGGAAGCGCTCGGAGAAGACGTCCTCGACCAGGTGTTCGCGGTCGATGTCGCCGGTCGCCTCCGCTGCACGGATCTCGATCATCTGCGCGGCGTAATTCCACTCGTAGACGGCGCTCGCCGTATCGAGGCCCTCGTAGCACTGGAGCCGGATCAGCCTGCGTCCCAGCCGGTCGGAAAGCACCTTGGCGATCTCGGTCTTGCCGACCCCGGCCTCGCCCTCGAGGAACAGCGGCCGCCCCATCTTGAGCGACAGGAAGAGAACGGTGGCGAGCGCGCGATCGGGCACGTAGCCGCCGTCGCGCAGAAGCGCCAATGTGGCATCGATATCGGTCGGAAGATCGCTCATTGTCGGATTTTCGCTGGAGGGAGCCTGCTCTCTAGCACACCCCGCCGAGGCAGCGAAACGACCTATGCCCGCACCGCCCGCAGCTCCCGATCGGCGAAGAGCCGGCGGCGATGATCCGAGAATTTCTCGCCCTCGACCCGTTCGGTCCTGAACCCGTTCACCTTCCACGGCTTGCACAACAGACAACCGCAGCGGCTGCTCTTCGCCTTCTTCCGCTTGTGATGAGCCATGGCGGCGATCTCCCGAGGGCCGGTCACCATACCAGGGTTGGCGACATATCTGCGATGACCCGAAAGTCACATCCCTCGATAATTCGGCCCGCCGCCACCTTCCGGCGGTACCCAGTCGATGTTCTGATTAGGGTCCTTGATGTCGCAGGTCTTGCAATGAATACAATTTGTTGCGTTGATCTGATAACGCAGCGATTCACCTTCTCCGACCCATTCATAGACACCGGCCGGACAGTAGAGCGCCGACGGCCCGCCGAAAACGTCATGCTCGGACGCCTTCTGGAGCGCCATGTCGCGGACCCGGAGATGCGGCGGCTGGTCCTCGTCGTGGCTGACGCCCGCGACGAAGATGGATGACGCGCGATCGAAGGTCCGCGTCCCGTCCGGCCTGGCATAGTCAAGCGCCTTCTCCTTTGCCGCGGGATGGGTCGCTGCATGGTCGGGCTTGCCGTGTCCCATCGTACCGAAGAGCGAGAAGCCGATCGTGTTCAGCCACATGTCGAGCCCGCCGAGCGCGATGCCGCCCAGCGTGCCGAGCTTCGACCACAGCGGCTTGACGTTGCGCACCGGGCGGAGATCGCGGCCGATCGCCGAGCCTCGCCATGCTTCCTCGTAGGCGGTCAATTCGTCATTCGTCCGGCCGTCGGCAATCGACGCCGCAGCGTACTCGGCCGCGAGAATGCCGGAGTGGATCGCGTTGTGGCTGCCCTTGATCCGCGGCACGTTGACGAAGCCGGCGGCGCAGCCGAGCAGCGCCCCGCCGGGAAAGGCCAGCTTCGGCACCGACTGCCAACCGCCCTCGGTGATCGCCCGCGCGCCATAGGAAAGGCGCTCGCCGCCGGCAAGCACCGACTGGATGGCGGGATGGGTCTTGAACTGCTGGAAGACGCCGAAGGGCGAGAGATGCGGGTTGGTGTAGTTGAGGTGGACGACGAAGCCGATCGCCACCAGGTCGTCGCCGTAGTGGTAGAGGAACGACCCGCCGCCGGTCCGGTTGTCGAGCGGCCAGCCGAAGGAGTGCTGGACCAGCCCCGGCCGGTGGTTCTCCGGCGGCACCCGCCAGAGCTCCTTGATGCCGAGCCCGTATTTCTGCGGCTCGCGATCCGTGTCGAGGCCGAAGCGGGCAATGAGCTGCTTGGCAAGAGACCCACGCGCGCCTTCCGCGATCAGGGTATATTTCGCCCGCAGCTCCATGCCGCGCTCGAAGGTCGGCCCGGGCGAGCCGTCCCGGCGGATCCCCATGTCACCGGTCGCGACGCCGACCACGGCGCCATCCTCGCCGGTCAGGATTTCGGTCGCCGCGAATCCGGGAAAGATTTCCACGCCGGCGGCCTCCGCCTTCTCGGCGAGCCAGCGGCACACGTCGCCGAGCGAGGCGATGTAGTTGCCGTGATTGTTCATCAGCGGCGGCATCAGCCAGTTGGGGAGGCGGACCGCGCCCGCCGGCCCCATCCACAGGAAGCGGTCGGCGGAAACCGGCTGCGTGAGCGGGTGATCCTCCTCCCGCCAGCCCGGCAGCAGCGCGTCGAGCCCGGTCGGATCGATCACCGCCCCGGACAGGATATGGGCGCCGACCTCGGAGCCCTTTTCGAGCACGACGACAGACAGATCCGGTGCCACCTGCTTCAACCGGATCGCGGCGGCGAGCCCGGCGGGTCCGGCGCCGACGATAACCACGTCGAAATCCATCGACTCGCGTGGCGGAAGATCGCGTTCCTCATTCATGCCTGTCGTCTTGTCACGAGGCTGGCCGAAATGCCAGTAAGCAAGCCTTGAAAAACGTTCAAAACGGCCTCGTGGCCGGACAAAAGGGAGGAGCGGCTCGTGCGCCGATACAGGATCGCAGCCATTCCCGGCGACGGCATCGGGACGGAGGTCGTCCCGGCCGGCCTGCGAGTGCTCGAGGCGCTCGCCCGGCGCGCCGGCGATTTCGAGGTCAGCGCGACGACCCTGCCATGGGGATCGGACCACTACCGCCGGACCGGCAAGATGATGCCCGATGACGGGCTCGACCGGATTCGCGACGTCGACGCCATCCTGTTCGGCGCGGTCGGCGATCCCGGGGTCCCGGACGACGTGACGCTCTGGGGCCTGCGCCTCAAGATCTGCCAGGGCTTCGACCAGTATGCCAACGTCCGGCCAACCCGCATCCTGCCCGGTCTCGTCAGTCCCCTCGCCGGCATCGGGCCGGACGACCTCGACTGGGTCATCGTCCGCGAGAACAGCGAGGGCGAATATTCCGGCGTCGGCGGCCGGACCCATCGCGGCCAGCCCGGGGAAGTCGGCACCGAGGTGGCGATGTTCACCCGCCACGGTGTCGCGCGGATCATGCGCTTCGCCTTCGAGCTGGCGCGCTCCCGGCCACGGAAGCAGCTGACGATCGTCACCAAGTCGAACGCCCAGCGGCACGGCATGGTGCTGTGGGACGAGGTCGCGGCGGAGGTCGCCGCCTCCTATCCCGACGTCACCAGCGACAGGATGCTGGTCGACGCGATGACGGTGCGCATGGTGCGCGACCCGAAAAGCATCGACGTGGTCGTCGCAACCAACCTCCATGCCGACATCCTCAGCGACCTCGCCGCCGCGCTCGCGGGAAGCATCGGCATCGCGCCGACCGCCAATCTCGATCCGGACAGGCGGTATCCGTCGATGTTCGAGCCGATCCACGGCGCCGCCTTCGACATTGCCGGCAAGGGCATCGCCAACCCGCTCGGCACCTTCTGGAGCATGGTGATGATGCTCGACCACCTCGGCGAGCCGACCGCCGCGGAGCGGCTGATGCAGGCAATCGAGGCGGTCACCCGTGCCGGTGACACGCTGCCGGTCGATGTCGGAGGAAGCGCGACGACGGAACAGGTCACTGACGCGGTCATCAACGCGATCCGTGGCTCAAATGCCTGAATTCCGGCGATCGGCGCCGATCATGTTTTGCGGCCTGATAACGTTCTGGATGCCATTTCCTTCCGCGACAGCTAGCCAGGCTCTAAGGTTGGCCCCTTCGCATGGCGGATTTCGCAGGGAGGCAGGCAGATGATCACCAGCGGCACACGCGAGGAAAAGATGCGGCCTTTTGCGGCGGCGCTCTTCGTCGGCGCGGTCCTTGTCGCGACACCCGCCCTTTCCCAGGACCAGGCGCTGCTCCCGGCTCCGGTCGCCCCGGTCCCGCCCCTCATCGACCAGGCGGGTCTCGACAAAGCGGTCAAGGCGCTCGACGGCATCGTCACGGACGCGATGGAACGCACCGGCCTTCCCGGCCTCGCCGTCGGCGTCGTCTACAAGGACAAGGTCGTCTACGCGAAGGGCTTCGGCCTCCGGGAGGTCGGGAAACCCGGTGCGATCGATGCCGACACGGTGTTCATGCTGGCGTCGGTCTCGAAGCCGATCGCCTCGACGATTGTCGCCAGGCTCGTCGGCGAAGGGGTGTTCGCCTGGGATGATCCGGTCAAGCCGCTCAACCCCGCCTTCGCGCTCTCCGATCCGTATGTCACCGACCATGCGACCTTCGCCGATCTCCTCTCCCATCGCAGCGGCCTGCGCACCGGCGCCGGCGACCTGCTCGAGGACCTCGGTTTCGATCGTGCCTACATCCTTTCCCATATCGCCCAGCAGCCGCTCGATCCGTTCCGCTCGACCTACCACTACTCGAACTTCGGCTATACGGCGGGCGGCATCGCCGCGGCGGTTGCCGCCGGCAAGGGCTGGGAGGAGCTTGCCGAGGAGGTCCTGTTCAAGCCGGCCGGCATGACCAGGACCAGCTACCGGCACTCCGACTACCTCGCCCATGAAGACCGCGCGCATATCCACAAGCGGCTCGCGGACGGAACCTGGGCGGCGCTCTACGACCGCCAGCCCGACGCGGAGGCGCCGGCCGGCGGCGCCAGCGCCTCGCTGAACGACATGCTGCGATTCATGCGCCTGCAGCTCGGCAACGGCACGCTCGACGGCAAGGAGATCACCGATGCCGATGCGCTCGCTGCCGCCCATGAGCCGCAGATGATCCCGGGGCCGCCGCGCTCGCCCGCCAACCGCGCCGGCTTCTACGGCTTCGGCTGGAACATCAGCTACGACGACCACGGCCGGGCCCGGGTCGGGCATTCCGGCGCCTTCAATCTCGGCACCGGAACCAACGTCATCTACCTTCCCGGCGAGGATCTCGGTGTCGTCACGCTGACCAACGGGCAGCCGATCGGCGTCGCCGAAGCGGTTGGGGAGTCGTTCATCGACGTCGCCACCAACGGCCGCCAGTCCGTCGACTGGGTCGGGTTCTTCGGCCACATCTTCGACGCGATGCTGGCCGCCGAGGCGCCGGAGGTCGACTACGGCAAACGTCCCGCCAATCCTGAACCGCCGCGTTCGCTCGACGCCTATGCCGGAACCTACGGCAACAGCTATTACGGGCCGCTGGTGGTCACCGCCAACCACGACGCCCTGTCCATGAGCCTCGGGCCGGCAGGCAAGCCGGTGACCTTCGCCCTCGCCCCGTTCGACGGCGACACCTTCAGCTTCGAGACGATCGGCGAAAACGGCAACGGCCTTGCCGGGGCGATCTTCTCGGTGGGCGACGGCGGCACGGCGGGCAAGGTCGTGCTGGACTTCTACGACGTCAACGGCCTGGGGACCTTCGTCCGCGAGTAGACCGCCAGGGATTGGTAGATTTCCATCATTCTCGCCACTAGCGGGCATGATGGTGTCCGTGCCACACTTGTTGGCCCGTTCCGCATATGCGGAACCTATAAAAAATTCATCTGAAGGAGAGGAAACCCGGATGCTCAAGAGAGTGACAGGTCTTCTTGTCGGTGCCGCGATGGCGCTGACAATACCGCTGTCGGCCGAAGCGCTTGCCAAGACATATTACTGGATTTCCCATGGCGGCCCGGCGGACCCGGTCTGGACTTACTTCCTCCAGGGCGCCAACCAGTGGGCGGAAGACACCGGTAACACGGTCAACACCTCCTTCCACAGCGGCGACGTCCCCTCGCAGCAGGAAGCCGTCCGCGCGGCAATCGCGGCCGGCGCCGATGCCATCGTCACCACCAGCCCGGATCCGGGCTCGATGGTCGAGGTGGTCAACGAAGCCCATGCCGCCGGGATTCCGGTCATCAACATCAACACCCCGGATCCGACCGTCGATTTCGACTCCTATGTCGGCATGGATCTGGTCGTCACCGGCAAGAAATGGGCGCAGTACCTGGTCGACAACGGCCTGGTGAAGGAAGGCGACTTCGTCTGGATGCCCGTCGAGGTTCCCGGCGCCACCTATGGCGTGCAGGAAGAGGAAGGCATCAAGAGCGTCTTCGAGCCGCTCAACATCACCTGGGAAGTCACCGACAACACGCTCGACCAGGCCGAGGTGATCACCCGCATGTCCGACTACCTCACCGCCAACCGCGACAAGGTGAATGCGATCATCGGTCTCGGCGACCTCGTCACCGGATCGATCAAGCGCGTCTTCGACCAGGTCGGCGTGGAAGCGGGCTCGATCCCGGTGGTCGGCTGGGGCAACTCGCTCGACACCACCCAGGAAGTCCTCAACGGCTATGTCAATGCCGCGATGTGGCAGGACCCGCAGGCGACGAGCTATGTCGGCCTGTCGCTTGCCGCCATGGCCGCGAGCGGCATTCCTCCGGGATTCGACGTCCTGGTCGGCAATCTCTACGAGAAAGACGGCGCCCAGCTCATCGACGACATCCTGTCCGGCAAGTAATCGCCGGACGCATCTGACGCCGACCGCGACGGCCATGGCCGTCGCGGTTACCCTGCCCCGCAAAGGAAATGAACGCCCGGGCGGGCTTCGCCGCGCCGGGGAGAGATTGTCCCTAGCCCATCCCGGGAAGGCACCGTGGAACATCAATCGCTGGTTCGACGCCTGATCGCCAAGCCGGAGTTCGGCCCGTTCGTCCTCCTCGTGGTCGAGCTCGTCGTCTTCACCGCCATCAATCCGACCTTCCTGTCGCCGCTCAACATCTCGAACACGCTGGTGTTCACGGTCGAGCTCGGCCTCATCGCCCTGGCGATGACGCTGCTGATGACCGCCGGCGAATTCGACCTGTCGGTCGGTGCGGTTTTCGGCTTCTCGCCCGTGGTGATGTGGACCCTGTTCAATCAGGAGGTCATGCCGCTCGAACTCGCCTTTCTCGTCGCGATAGTGATCGCGGCGCTGATCGGACTGGTCAACGGCCTCTTCGTCACCCGGCTCAAGATCCCGTCCTTCCTGGTGACGCTTGGCATGCTGCTGGTCGTCCGCGGCACCGCCCTTTTCGTCACCGACGGCTTCCCCCAGCGCACCTGGAACGCGGGCGACCAGTGGATCGCGCAGGTGCTGGTCGGCGACTTCCACATCGGCGCCTTCCGCCTCTACATGTCGCTCTTCTGGTTCATCGTCGTCGCCGTGCTCTTCTGGTACATCCTGACCAATACCAAGTTCGGCAACTGGATCCAGGCCTCGGGCGGCAACCCCAACGCAGCGAGCGCCCGCGGCGTCAACGTCAATCGCACCAAGCTCATCCTCTTCATGCTCTGCTCCGCCATGGCGGCGCTCGCCGGCATCATCAGCTCGATCCGCACCTCGGCAGCGAATCCCAACAGCGGCACCGGCTACGAGCTCGAGGTCATCGCCATGGTGGTGATCGGCGGCACGGCGCTGATGGGCGGACGCGGCACCATCGTCGGTACCGTCCTCGGCGTGTTCATCCTCCGCACCATGCGCAACGGCATCGTTCTGGTCGGCGTACCGGGGCTTGCCTACAATATCTTCATCGGCGCGATCATCCTGGGGATGATGGCGCTCCACTACGGACTCGAACGCCGGCATCAGGCGGGGAACTAGACCATGGCGCAAGACCTCGTCCGAATGGAGCACATCACCAAGTTCTACGGCCGCGTCCAGGCGCTGGATGATGTGAACTTCACCGTCAGGGAGCAGGAAATCGTCGGGTTGCTCGGCGACAACGGCGCCGGCAAGTCGACCCTCATCAAGGTGCTGTCCGGCGCGGTCCCGTCGACCAGCGGCGACATCTACATGCGCGGCAAGAAGGTCGATATCAGGAGCACGACCGACGCCATCGCCAACGGCATCGAGACCATCTACCAGGACTCGGCGCTGGTCACCCAGCTTTCGATTGCCCGCAACCTGTTCCTCGGGCGCGAACCGGTCGTGGGGCCGTCCTTCCTGAACCGGATGGACTATGCGACGATGAACCAGGTCGCCGGCGAGCTCCTCCGCCGGGTCGGCATCACCAAGAATATCCCGACCACGACGCCGATCTCGGCCCTTTCAGGCGGCGAGCGCCAGGCCGTGGCGATCGCCCGGGCGATGTATTTCGACAGCGACCTGATCATCCTCGACGAGCCGACCAACAACCTCGGCGTCGCCGAGACGCGCGGCGTCCTCAACTTCGTCCGCAATGCGCGGGACCGCGGCCACTCCTGCATCTTCATCGCCCACAACATCCACCACGTCTTCCAGGTCGTCGACCGGATCGTGGTGATGCGCCGCGGCCAGATCGTCGCGGATAACATCGACCCGAAGCAAAGCACGGTCGACGACGTCGAGCTGGTCATCACGGGCATGACCGACGAGGAGCTCGCCGCGGCTTCGGCGACGCCGGCGGCCTGACAGCCGTACCGGCCGCCCCCTCTATGCGAGCGCCTTCGCCGCGTCCATCGCGATCGCGAAGGACTTGAGCCGCGCGGCGTGATCGAAGACCTGCGCGGTGACGATCAGCTCGTCCGGCCGATACCGGTCGATGAAGCCGGCCATGCCGGCCGCCACCGTCTCCGGCTCGCCCACCACCGAACAGGCCAGCGCCTGGCTCAGCATCGCGCGGGCGGGGTCTTCGAGTGTCTCGAAGTAGCCCGGTTCCGGCGGTGGCAGCGGCCCGGCCCGGCCCGTCCGCAGGTTGACGAAGGCCTTCTGCAGCGACGAGAAGAGCAGCACCGCCTCCTCGTCGCTGCCGGCGCCGATGACATTGAGCGCCAGCATCAGCCGCGGCTCGTCGAGATGCTCCGACGGCTGGAACCTTTCGCGATAGAGCGCCGAGGCGGTCTCCAGCTCGGCCGGTGCGAAATGCGACGCGAAGGCATATGGCAGCCCGAGCATCGCGGCGAGTTGCGCGCCATAGAGGCTTGACCCGAGGATCCAGACCGGCACCCTGAGCCCCGCCCCGGGAATCGCGCGTACGCGCTGGCCGGGCTGGGCCGCGGCGAAGTAGTGGATGAGCTCGACCACGTCCTGCGGAAAGCTGTCGCCGCTCGCCTCGAGATTGCGGCGAAGCGCCATGGCGGTGAGCTGGTCGGTCCCCGGCGCCCGGCCGAGCCCGAGGTCGATCCTGTCGGGATAGAGGGCCGCGAGCGTGCCGAACTGCTCGGCGATCACCAGCGGCGCATGGTTGGGAAGCATGACGCCGCCGGCGCCGACCCGGATCGTCCTGGTGCCACCGGCGACATGGCCGATCAGCACCGCGGTCGCGGCGCTGGCTATGCCCGGCATGTTGTGATGCTCGGCCAACCAGAAGCGCCGGTAGCCGAGCGCCTCGGCGTGGCGGGCGAGATCGAGCGTGTTGCGGAAGGACTGGCTGGCGTCGCCGCCTTCGACGATCGGCGAGAGGTCGAGAACGGAGAGCGGGACCATATTCTGTTTCCGGTCAGGCAAGCGGCAGGGGTCTGGGCCGGTGTCAGTTCTTCAGACGGTAGCCGGTCTTGAAGATCCAGGCGACTATCGCCACGCAAATGGCCAGGAACAGGGCCGTCGCGGCAAGGCTTGCCCCGACCGCCACATCGGCAAGGCCGTAGAAGCTCCAGCGGAAACCGCTCACCAGGTAGACGACGGGATTGAACAGCGTCGCCGTCTGCCAGAACGGCGGCAGCATGTTGATCGAATAGAAGGTGCCGCCGAGGAAGGCGAGCGGCGTGATGATCAGCATCGGCACGATCTGCAGCTGCTCGAAGCCCTTCGCCCAGATGCCGAGGATGAAGCCAAGCAGACTGAACGATACCGACGTCAACACAAGGAACAGCACCATCACGAACGGGTGCTCGATCCGGATCGGTACGAAGAGCGAGGCGGTGGCGAGGATGATGATGCCGAGGATGATCGACTTGGTCGCCGCCGCCCCGACGAAGCCGATGACGATCTCCACGTAGGAAACCGGCGCCGAGAGCAGCTCGTAGACGGTTCCGACGAATTTCGGGAAATAGATGCCGAAGGATGCGTTCATCGTGCTCTGCATCAACAGCATCAGCATGATCAGGCCCGGCACGATGAAAGCGCCGTAGCTGACGCCCTCGATCTCCGGGATGCGCGATCCGATCGCGCCGCCGAAGACGACGAAATAGAGCGAGGTGGAGATGACCGGGGACAGGACGCTCTGCATCACCGTCCGCGCCGTGCGGGCCATTTCGACATAGTAGATCGCCCAGATCGCCCTGAGATTCATCAGCCGTTCCTCACCAGGTCGACGAAGATGTCCTCGAGCGAGCTCTCCTTCGTCTCGAGGTCGCGAAAGCGGATGTCGGCGTCGCCGAGATCGGCGAGCAGTGCCGTGATGCCCGTGCGCTCGCCCTGGGTGTCGTAGGTGTAGTGCAGCACGGTTCCGTCCTCGACCAGCTCGAGCCTGTGTTTGGCAAGCGACGGGGGAATGGCGTCGAGCGGTTTCTGGAGATGGAGCGTCAGCTGCTTCCTGCCGAGCTTGCGGATCAGCTCCGCCTTCTCCTCGACGAGGATGATCGCGCCTTTGTTGATGACGCCGATCCGGTCGGCCATCAACTCCGCCTCCTCGATGTAATGCGTGGTGAGGATGATGGTCACCCCCGACGCCTGCAGGGTGCGCACCACGTCCCACATCTCCCGTCTCAGCTCGACGTCGACCCCGGCGGTCGGCTCGTCGAGGAAGAGGATCCTCGGCTCGTGGGACAGCGCCTTGGCGATCATCACCCGGCGCTTCATGCCGCCGGAGAGCGTCATGAGGTTCGAGTCCTTCTTGTCCCACAGCGAGAGCTGCTTCAGCATCGTCTCCAGGTAGGCGTCGTCGCGCGGCTTACCGAACAGGCCCCGGCTGAAGGATACCGTGTTCCACACGGACTCGAATGGCGTGATGGCCAGTTCCTGCGGCACCAGTCCGATCTGGGACCGCGCCGCGCGAAAGTCCGTGATGATGTCATGCCCACCGGCCGTCACCGTTCCCGAACTCGGGTTGACGATCCCGCAGATGATCGAGATCAGCGTCGTCTTCCCGGCCCCGTTCGGGCCGAGCAATGCGAATATCTCGCCCGGCCGAACCTCGAGATTGATGTTTGATAGCGCCTTGAAGCCCGTGTCATAGGTCTTCGAAAGGCGCGAGACGGCGATGATCGGCTCTGTCGACATGCTCGGAACGCGCGGATTTTGGAAAGGACGCGCCGCCTCCCCCCGCGACGCACAGCGCCATATAGGGGGCTTTCACGCCTCAACCAAGGGGCCGTCAGCGCTTCCCGCACCGCAACTGACAGGCGCCGCCAGCGGGTTATCGTGGCGATAATTCCGCTTAATCAATACGTTACGGGCAGGCGCCTGGGCTCAGGGCGTGGCTGCCACGCTGACCCGCCAGACGGATCCGGAACCGTCCTCGGTGAAGAACAGCGATCCGTCCTTCCCCACGGCGACACCGACCGGGCGTCCCCAGACCCTGCGATTCGACTCGACGAAGCCGGTGACGAAATCCTGATAGGCTCCCGTCGGCTGGCCGTCCTCGAACTCCAGGCGGACGATCTTGTAGCCGGTCCACTTGCTGCGGTTCCCCGAACCGTGCATCGCGACAAACGCGTCCCCCTTGAATTCGGGCGGAAATGCATCGCCGTCGTAGAAGGTGATGCCGAGCGGAGCCGAATGCGCCGGGAACAGCACATCCGGCACCGTCACCTTGCCTGCGAGATCGGGGCGATGTCCGGCGAGATGGTCGCGAGGGTCCTCGTTGTCGCCGATGTAGAACCATGGCCAGCCGTAGAAATGGCCTTGTCTGACGCGGGTGGCGAAGTCGGGCGGCAGGTCGTCTCCAAGATTGTCGCGCTCATTGGTTACGCACCAGGGATCGCCCGTCGCCGGCTCGATCGCAAGACCTGAGCAATTCCGGAGCCCGGTAGCGAAGAGCTCCTTGCCGGAACCGTCCGGATTGAACGCCAGGACCGCCCCGCGGTCGGCGTCGTCGCCCCAGATCGCGCCGAGCGCGTGGGTGCTCGCGAAGGCCTCGAGCCCGCCGGGCGGCTCCGCGGGCACGCCTTCCGCCACGTTCGAGACCGACCCCACCGCGACGAACAAACGGCCGCCATCCGGGGAAAAGGCGATGTCGCGCGTCCAATGATAGCCGGTCGGCAATTCAGGCACGACGACCTCGGCCTCGCCCGCCGCCGCGAGATCGCCGTTCGTGTAGGGGAAGCGGACGACGCTGCCGGTATTCGCCACATAGATCCATTCGGGATCCGGGCCGGGCGGATAGAAGGCGATTCCGTAGGGCCGGTCGAGGCCCGAGGCGAAGACGCTGTCCTCGACCGGCCGGGCCGCGCCTTCCGGCACCCGGAGGACCCTGATCTCGTTGGCGGCGCTGTCGGCAATGAAGAGATCGCCGTTCGGCGCGGTGCGGATGACGCGGGGCTGGGAGAAGCCGGTCGCGACGAGCTCCGCGGCGAAACCGTCCAGCGTCCGGAGCTCTGGATGGTCGGGGCGGGAAACGAGCCGGGGCCCGACATTTACCGATTTGGTGACATAGGGTGCGGGCATGTCGGCGGGCGTGATCAGGCGCCAGGCGCCGGGCCTGCTTTCCTTCCAGTCGCCAAAGGCAGCCGCCCCGGTCAGGATGTCGTCGGAACCGGGGGCCTCCGCGGCCACGGTCTGCGCCACCGGCCACAGAATCACCATCGCGGGGATCGCCAGCGCATGCACCACTCGTCTCATATGATTGCTCCTGCTCGCGCGGACCGGCTCCAATGCCGCCTTGCACCGCGCTCCGGAGCGTCTACGGTAGGCACGGTTGTAGTGCAAACCGGCATTCCGCCCGTGCACGAGAACGTGAACATGCCCTCTCCGCCACCCCGTTCCGACGCTGCCGACCTCGTCGCCTGGTATTCCGAGATGGGCATCGACGTCGCGTTGGACGAGGAACCGGTCGACCGCTTCGCCGAACCGCCGCCGAAAGCGCCGCCGCCACCGGACGCGCCCCGCGCCCGGCCCGTTGCTCCGCCGCCGCCGGGGCGCGCGCCGGCCTCGGTTCCGCCGAGCGACGAGACGACCCGTGAGGCGCGGACGACCGCACGCTCCGCGAAGACGCTGGATGAGCTCCGCACGGCCCTCGACGGCTTCGAGGGCTGCAACCTGCGCCTGACGGCCACGCAGCTCGTCTTTGCCGACGGCACGCCCGGCAGCCGCGTCATGCTGATCGGCGAGGGTCCGGGCCGCGACGAGGACATCCAGGGCCTGCCCTTCGTCGGCCGCTCCGGGCAGCTTCTCGACCGGATGCTGAAGGCGATCGGCCTCGATCGCGGGTCCGTCTATATCGCCAATATCGTTCCCTGGCGCCCGCCGGGCAACCGCCGTCCCACGCCCCAGGAAACGGCGGTCTGCCGTCCTTTCATCGAACGCCAGATCGAATTGGCGGATCCCGATTTCCTGGTCCTTCTCGGCGGCGCCGCGGCCAGTGAACTCCTCGACAGCCCCGAAGGCATCCTCAAGATGCGCGGCCGGTGGCGCGAATACGACACCGGCAAGCGGCGGATCCGCGCAATGCCGACGCTCCACCCCGCCTATCTTCTGCGCCAGCCGCTCCACAAGCGGCTTGCCTGGCGGGACCTGCTGGCCCTCAAGGAGGCAATCGACGCGGAGGCCGCGACCTGACGCGGATCATGCAGGCCCGACAAGGCTGGCCTGCATTATTGGTGTCTTGATTTCCGCCGGGGAAAGGAGAAAGGGTCAACCATTGCGGCGCGCGGCGCCGGCCCTCTCCTGGTCGATCCGATGGCTTCCACCCTGATCCCGATTGCCGCCCTCCTCCTCGGCTCTTCCTTCCTGCTGATGGCCGGCGGCTTGCACGGCCTGCTCCTGCCCCTGCAGGGGAGCGCGACCGGCTTCACCACGCTGGAGCTCGGCCTGATCGGCACCGGCTGGTCGATCGGCTTCATGGCCGGCAGCCTGCTGGTGCCGCGCATCGTCCGACGGGTCGGCCATGTTCGCGGCTACGGCTCGATGGCCTCGATCGCCGCGGTCGCGATCCTGCTCAACATCCTGATCGTGTCGCCGCCCGCCTGGATCGTCCTCAGGGCGCTCTCCGGCTTCTGCTTTGCCGGGGCCTATATGATCGTCGAATCGTGGCTCAACGAACGCGCCACCGCCGAAAATCGCGGCACCATCTTCTCGATCTACCAGATGGTGGTCTTCACCAGTTCGACCGTCGGCCAACTCCTCCTGGTCCTCACGCCGCCATCGGATTTCTTCTTCTTCGCGATCGGCGCGATCCTCTACTGCCTGGCGATCCTGCCGACGGCGCTGTCGACGGCCAAGAATCCGCAGCCGCTCAACGCCGCCCGTCTCGACATAAGGGCGCTTTACCGGGCCTCGCCGGTGGCGGTGGTCGGATGCTTCATGATCGGCCTGGTCAACGGTACCTTCGGCACGCTCGGCCCGGTTTATGCGGTGCGGATCGGGCTGCCGGTGGCCGAGGCCTCGGTCCTGATGGCCGCGGCGATGCTCGGCGGCTCGCTTGTCCAGTTTCCGGCCGGCCGCCTCTCCGACCGGATGGACCGACGCCGGGTGATGATCGGCGGCGCCGTCGCCACCATCGTCGTCGGCCTGGCGATCTTCCTGCTCCGGCCGCGGCAGCCGGAGATCGTCACCGGACTGGCGATCCTGTTCGGCGCGTCGATCTACCCGATGTACGGGCTGGCCGTCGCCCATGCCAACGACTTCGCCACCGATCACGACTTCGTCAAGATCGCCGGCGGCCTGCTCCTCGTCCTCGGCCTCGGCCTGATGATCGGGCCGATCCTCGGCTCGCTGGCGATGGACTGGACGGTGCCCGAGGGGCTGTTCGCCTTCGCCGCCCTCGTCCACGGATTGCTGGCGATCTACATCGTCTACCGCATGACGCGCCGCGCGGCGCGGCGCCGCGAGCCGTTCCGCGGTATGTCGCTCAAGGCGCTGACGCTGGAGAGCGCCGCGCTCGACCCGCGCGCCGAGCCGCTGCCGGAGACCTTCGATGAAGCGGCTTCGCCCGGTGCTCCGGCGCCGGAAGCGCCGACCGGCGACGCCCCCGCCGCGGAGCCCCCGTCACAGCAAGCGCCCCCCGGCCCGACCTGAGCGCGCGTCATTCCCGTTGTCTTGTTCGCTACGGCTTGATAACCAAGAGGGTTAAGGGAGCCGGTGGCGTGCCGAGCTCCGCGGCCGCAAAAGGCCGGAAGGGGACATGGGGCATATGGAGTATTTTACTCAGCAGCTCATCAATGGCGTCACGCTCGGATCCATCTACGGACTGATCGCGATCGGCTATACGATGGTCTACGGGATCATCGGGATGATCAACTTCGCCCATGGCGACATCTTCATGGTCGGCTCCTTCGTCGGCCTGATCGCCCTGGTCGTTCTCGGAGTCAGCGCCGCGACACCCTTCTTCCTTCTCATCCTCGCGCTGCTCGTCGTCATCGCGATCGCCATGGCGCTGACCGCGGTCTGGGGATGGACGGTGGAGCGCATCGCCTACCGGCCGCTGCGTGGCTCCTTCCGCCTGGCGCCCCTGATCACCGCGATCGGCATGTCGATCACCCTGCAGAACTTCGTCCAGATCAGCCAGGGCGCCAGGGTCAAGCCGGTGCAGCCGATCATCACCGGCGGCTATTCCCTGATGGAGAAGGACGGATTCGTCGTCCAGATATCCAACATCCAGATCATCATCGTCGTTCTCACCGTCATCCTGATGGCGGGCTTCACGACGCTGATCTCGAAAACCTCCCTTGGCCGCGCCCAGAGGGCCTGCGAGCAGGATGCCCGGATGGCCTCGCTGCTCGGCATCAATGTCGATCGCACGATCTCGCTGACCTTCGTGATGGGCGCGGCGCTGGCCGCCGTCGCCGGCGTGATGTTCGTCCTCTACTACGGCGTCATCGATTTCTACATCGGCTTCCTGGCGGGCGTGAAGGCGTTCACTGCGGCGGTGCTCGGCGGCATCGGCTCCCTGCCCGGCGCCATGCTCGGCGGCCTGCTGATCGGCCTGATCGAGACCTTCTGGTCGGCCTATTTCTCGATTGAATACAAGGATGTCGCCGCCTTTTCGATCCTCGTAATCGCCCTCATTTTCCTGCCGTCCGGCCTGCTCGGCCGGCCCGAGGTCGAGAAGGTTTGAGCATGGCGAACACGACCGGGGAAAGCGCTCTCGATACCGGCGCGGTCGGCGCCGAGATCGAGGACGAGCGTCGCGCCGAGGCGGTCCGGGGCGAACCGCCGTTCACGGAACACCCGGCCAGCGGCGACCGCCTGGCGGCGGCGCTGAAAGATGCCGTCATCGCCGGCCTGATCGCCCTCGCCCTCGCCGGTCCGATGGTCGGCTTGCGGACGGAGACGGCGATCGGCGGCCTGTCGCTTTCCCAGCACTGGCTGCCGGTGGCGGTCATCGTCGCCGTCGTGTTCCTCGGTCGCCTTCTCCTCAATCTCTTCGTCTGGAGGACCGGAGGGCGGACGAAGCCTATAACCGCCACGTCCTTTCGGCTGCTGCCGTCCGGCGAGCAACTCGAGAAATGGCGATGGCCGGGTCTTGTCGCGGCGATCGCCTTCACCATCGTCATGCCGTTCCTGCCCTTCGCCGATCGCTACTGGATGGACCAGGCGATCGTCGTCCTGACCTATTGCATGCTCGGCTGGGGACTGAATGTCGTGGTCGGCCTCGCCGGCCTGCTCGACCTCGGCTATGTCGCCTTCTACGCGGTCGGCGCCTATTCCTTCGCCCTGCTCGCGACGAATTTCGACCTCGGCTTCTGGGTCTGCCTGCCAATGGCGGGAATCCTCGCAGCCGGCTGGGGGCTGATCCTCGGCTTCCCGGTGCTGCGGCTGCGTGGCGACTACCTCGCGATCGTCACGCTCGCCTTCGGCGAGATCATCCGTGTGGTGATCATCAACTGGTACGATTTCACCAACGGGCCGGACGGGATTTCCGGCATTCCGCGCCCGACGCTCTTCGGCATCCCGTTCGAGCGCGGCGACGACGGCTTCGCAGCGGTCTTCGGGCTCGAATACTCGTCGATTCAAAGGATCATATTCCTATACTACATCATTCTCGTCCTCGCCCTGGTCACCAACTTCGTCACGCTGCGACTGCGCAGGCTGCCGGTCGGCCGCGCCTGGGAAGCGCTGCGTGAGGACGAGATCGCCTGCCGGTCGCTTGGCATCAACACGACCAACACCAAGCTCACCGCCTTCGCCACCGGCGCCATGTTCGGCGGTTTCGCCGGCTCCTTCTTCGCGACCCGCCAGGGCTTCATCTCACCGGAGAGCTTCACCGCCATCGAGTCCTTCATCATCCTCGCCGTGGTGGTGCTCGGCGGCCTCGGCAGCCAGCTCGGCATCGTCATCGCGGTGATCTTCCTCAACACCGCCTTCGAGGTGCTGCGGGGCCTCGACGAATACCGGATGCTGATCGTCGGCCTGATGATGGTGCTGATCATGGTCTGGCGGCCACGCGGCCTCGTCTCCACGCGCCGGCCCTCGGTCACCCTTTCGGGGCGGGCGAAGGCCGTCAGAGGCGAGCTCGTCGGGGAGGGCAGCGGATGAACAGATGGGAATCTGATCCTATCCTCACCGTCGAGCACCTGACCATGCGCTTCGGCGGGCTGGTGGCCATCGACGACCTGTCCTTTTCCGTCGGGCGCGGCGACATCACCGCGATCATCGGCCCGAACGGGGCCGGCAAGACGACGGTCTTCAACTGCGTCACCGGTTTCTACAAGCCGACGGAAGGCCGGATCGCCATCGCCCTCGACAAGGCCGATGCCGAGACCCTGGAGCGCCTGACGGCGGGCGGCCAACGCATGTCCGAGGACCGCAATATCCTGCTCCTCGATCGCATGCCGGACTTCGAGATCGCCCGCGACGCGCGGGTCGCCCGGACCTTCCAGAATATCCGGCTGTTCGGCGGAATGACGGTCCTGGAGAACCTCTTCGTCGCCCAGCACAACAAGCTGATGCTGGCATCGAACTACACGATCGGCGGGATCTTCGGCCTCTCCCGTTACCGCAAGGGCCAGGACGATGCTCTCGGGCGCGCCAGATACTGGCTTGAACAGATCGATCTGATCGACCGGGCCGACGATCCGGCGGCCGACCTGCCCTATGGCGCGCAGCGGCGGCTGGAAATCGCCCGGGCGATGTGCACCGGGCCGAAGCTGCTCTGCCTTGACGAACCCGCCGCCGGCCTCAATCCCCGTGAATCGGCCGAGCTCAATACCCTGCTTCGCTTCATCCGCGACGAACACGGCATCTCGGTGCTCCTGATCGAGCATGACATGGGCGTCGTCATGGAGATTTCCGACCACATCGTCGTGCTCGACTATGGCGAGAAGATCTCGGATGGCGCCGCCGACTTCGTCCGCCACGACCCGAAGGTCATCGCCGCCTATCTCGGCGTCGAGGACGAAGAGGTCGAGACGCCGGCCGAGCAGGGAGCCTCGGGATGAGCGCCCTCCTCTCGGTCAGTGGCGTCAAGACCTTCTACGGCAACATCATGGCCTTGCGCGGCGTCGACGTGGAGATCAACGAAGGCGAGATCGTCACGCTGATCGGCGCCAATGGCGCCGGCAAGTCGACGCTGATGATGACGATCTGCGGCAGCCCCCAGGCGCGCGAGGGCAGCATCGTCTTCGGCGGTGTCGACATCACCAGGCTGCCCACCCACGAAATCATGCGCATGTCGATCAGCCAGTCGCCGGAAGGACGCCGCATCTTTCCCCGGATGACCGTGCTGGAGAATCTCCAGATGGGCGCGGCGACGATCGGCTTCGACCACTTCGACGAGGATGTCGAGCGGGTCTTTGGCCTGTTTCCGATCCTCAAGAAGCGGCAGGGCCAGCGTGGCGGCACGCTGTCCGGTGGCGAACAGCAGATGCTGGCCATCGCGCGGGCGCTGATGAGCCGGCCGCGCCTGCTCCTCCTCGACGAGCCGTCGCTCGGGCTCGCGCCCCTGATCGTACGCCAGATCTTCGACGTGTTGCGGGATCTCAACCGGAAGGAAGGGCTGACGGTCTTCCTCGTCGAGCAGAATGCCTATCACGCGCTTCGCCTGGCGCACCGCGGCTATGTCATGGTCAACGGCCAGATCACGCTGAGCGGCGAAGGCCAGGAGCTGCTGAAACGCGAAGAAGTCCGGGCCGCGTATCTCGAAGGCGGGGGCCACTAGCGGCGACCATGGGCATCATCTGGGAAGTCAGTCTCGGCGATTTCTTGCTCGTCACCCTCTTCCTGGGCGGCGGCGCGGCCTATCTCACCGGCCGGGCCGCGGCCGGAACCTGGCGGCAATATCCGAAGCTCGTCATCTACCTGCTTCTCCTCGGGGCCGCGGTCCGCTTCATCCATTACGCCCTCTTCGGCGGAACGCTGCTGTCGCCGCAGTTCTATGCTGTTGATTTCGTTGTCCTGCTGATCCTCGGCAGCATCGGCTATCGGGTGACGCGCGCCGGCCAGATGACATCCCAATATGGCTGGCTCTACGAGCGGTCCGGCCCGTTCTCCTGGCGCTCCCGACCTCCGGCCGGACGCGACACGGCCTGAAGCGCCGGATACCGTCAGTCCAGTCCGG
>NZ_JAGRLA010000111.1 GCF_020442045.1 Bauldia sp.
CAGCCGCTTGGCGTGCGGATCAGGAACACGCTGCTCGAACGCATCATCGCCGGCCACTACGAGCCCGGCGAGCGGCTGGTGGAGATGCAGCTCGCCCGCGAATTCGGGTCGAGCCAGGCACCGGTGCGCGAGGCGCTCCGCGAGCTTGAGATGGCGGGGCTGGTCACCATCCGGCCGCGGCGCGGTTCCTTCGTCAACGATTATCACGCCACCACCCAGCGCGAGATCTATGTCGTGCGCGGCGCGCTGGAGGAGACCGCGATGCGGCTTGCCATGCCGCGCCTCCGTCGCCGTCCGGAGATCGTCGGCGAGCATCTCGAAGGGATGCGTGAAGCGGCGCGGGCCGGAGACCTGGAAGGCGTGATCCACCACAGCGTCTGGTTCCACCGGGTGATCATGCGGGCCGCCGACAACGCACTGCTCCTCAAGATGTGGGAGTCGCTCCACGTCGAGATCCACTCGCGCAAGACGCTGCTCCAGCCGAATATCGACATGCATGCGGTGGCCGAGAGCCATGCGCCGATCCACGCGGCGATCCTCGCCGGCGATGTCGATAAGGCGTGCCGGCTGTCCTACGAGCACCAGGCAGAGTTCGAGCACAAGGCATGACCTGAGGCTGCCTCCGGCGCCGAACCGCGGTGTCGCGATTTGCCCATTGGCGCGTCTTTGCCTATCGTCCGCCGCCGCACCGTGGAGGATAGAGGCCTGCTGATGCCGCAAGGCCCGGCTGGGTGCACAAGGGAGAATTTGAGAATGGCGGATATCGGTCTGGTCGGGCTCGGCGTCATGGGCGCCAATCTGGCGCTCAACATGGCGGAAAAGGGCTATTCCGTCGCGGTCTTCAACCGCACGGCGGAGAAGACCGACGCCTTCGTCGCCAATGCCGGAAGTCTCGCCGAGCGGCTGACGCCGTGCCGGACGCTGACCGAGCTTGCGGAAGCCGTCGAGCCGCCGCGCCCGGTGGTGATCATGGTCAAGGCCGGCGAGGCGGTCGATTCGCAGGCCGACGTGCTCGCCGGGCATCTCGCCAAGGGCGACATCCTGATCGACGCCGGCAACGCCAATTTCCGCGATACCCGCCGCCGGGTGAAGGAATTCGCCGGCCGCGACATCGATTTCCTCGGTGTCGGCGTCTCGGGCGGCGAGGAAGGCGCGCGCCACGGCCCCTCGGTCATGGCCGGCGGCGACAGGAAAGCCTGGGGCCGGGTCGAGACCATCTTCACCGACATCGCCGCCAAGTTCGAGGGCGAGGCCTGCGCCGCGCTGGTCGGGCCGGAAGGCGCCGGCCATTTCGTCAAGACCATCCACAACGGCATCGAATATGCCGACATGCAGATGATCGCCGAGATCTACGGCATCATGCGCGACGGCCTCGGCATGTCGGCGCCCGAGATGGCGGAGGTCTTCGCGCACTGGAACGAGGGGCCGCTCAAGTCCTACCTGATCGAGATCACCGCCAACGTCCTCGGCACCACCGACGCCAGGACCGGCGGGCCGCTGGTCGACATCATCCTCGATACCGCCGGCCAGAAGGGCACCGGCCGCTGGTCGGTGATCGAGGCGCAGGACCTCGGGTCCCCGGCGACCGTGATCGAGGCCGCAGTCGCCGCCCGCAACCTCTCGTCCCAGAAGCTCGAGCGGGTCGCGGACGAGAAGCTCTTCGCCGCCGCGCCGCGCAAGATCGGCGGCGCCTTCGGCGACCGCAACAGCGCGATGATCATCCTCGAGGAGGCGATGCTGGCGGGCAAGATCGTCGCCTATGCTCAAGGCTTCGCGGTGATGGCCAAGGCGTCGGTGGCCTTCGACTGGGACCTGCCGCTCGGCACCGTCGCCAAGATCTGGCGGGCCGGTTGCATCATCCGTTCGGCCTTTCTCGACGATATCGCCTCGACCTACGAGTCGGGCGGCGCGATCCGCAGCCTGATGACCGTCGAGCCCTTCACCGCAATGATCAAGGCGACCCACGGGAGCCTCCGCCGCGCCGCCGCCGAGGCACAGCTCAAGGGGATACCGGTGCCGGCTCTCGGATCGGCGCTCGCCTATTTCGATTTCGCCCGCACCGCCCGCTCGACCGCGGACCTTACCCAGGGGCAGCGCGACTTCTTCGGCGCGCACGGATTCGAGCGGATGGACGAACCAGGCAAGGTCGCACACGGGCCGTGGTCGAACGCGTAACCAGAACCGGAAAAGCCGACGGGGGCCGCGGTGCGCCCCGGTCGAAACAGATTGTCCGCCTCCTCGGCCAGGAGGCGGGCAAGCTGCAATACCTGTCACCCGGTTCGCGGCCGACCGACATGACCTTCGGCCGTTTCTTCAATTCGACTTTCGTCTCGAACAGCCGCCGCTTCGTCTACGTCAAGAACGACAAGGCGGGCAGCTCCTTCATCATCCGTTCGTTGACGCGGAGCGAGAAACGGGTCAGGCGGATCCGGCACAGGACGCCCTTCCTCAATCGCCAGGCCAATCCGCTGCTGACGCCCGCGGAGCTTACGCCACGCCAGTGGGAGCGGGCGCTTTCCCACTATTTCGTCTTCACCTTCAGCCGCAATCCGTTCAGCCGGACACTGTCCTGCTATCTCGACCGGATCGTCGGGCGCGACGAATCCTATTTCGTCCTCCAGAAGCGCATCGGCTTCGCCGATGGCGCCCAGCCCTCCTTCACCGAATTCCTGGAGATGCTCGGCGAGGAGGATGTTCTCGATCTCGATACCCACTGGAAGCCGCAATACAGGAACATCGCCTACGACTATTTCAACTACGGCTTCGTCGGCCATTTCGAGAATTTCGGCGTCGAGTTCCCGGCCCTGCTGAGCTGGCTCTACGGCCGCAAGGCCAAGCTCGGTGAAGTGCGCCAGGGAACGTCCGCGACGAAGCAGCTGGCGGACTATTATGACGACCGTACGGTGGCGCTGGTGCGGGATCTCTACGGCCGGGATTTCGAGCTCTTCGGATATGACGAAACGGCGCCGCTCAAGGTGGAGCCGGTTCGGGGCAACGACATGGACTTCGTTTCGGAAAGACGCCGGAGACTTGGCCGCGCCGCATGATCTCGCGGCGGGCGGGAGAGGGACGGGAGAGCGAGACGTGACAGTCTTCAGGATCGGCATCATCGGCCTCGGCAAGATAACCGAAGACCAGCATCTGCCGGTCATCGCCAGGAATTCGGCTTTCGAGCTCGTGGCGGTCTCGAGCCAGCGCGGCATCACGGTCGACGGCGTACCGACTTTCCGGGCTCCGGCCGACATGTATCAGGCGATGCCCGACCTCGACGCGGTGGCGGTCTGCACGCCGCCGCAGGTCCGGCACGTCTTCGCCCGCGAGGCGCTCGCCGCCGGCAAGCATGTCCTGCTCGAGAAACCGCCGGCGGCGACGATCAGCGAGCTGGACGACCTCGCCGCCTTCGCCGCGGAGCAGGGCCGTGTCCTCTTCACCACCTGGCATTCGCAATATAACGCGGCGGTTGCCCATGCCCGCGACCTGCTGGCGCGGCAGACCGTCAGGCGGATGGCGATCACCTGGAAGGAAGACGTGCGCCGCTGGCATCCCGGACAGAAGTGGATCTGGAGCGCAGGCGGTTTCGGCGTCTTCGATCCGGGCATCAACGCGCTGTCGATCGTCACCGAGATCATGCCGGCCCCGGTCTTCGTCAGGAAGGCGGCGCTCACCTACCCGGAGAATTGCGACGCGCCGATCGCGGCGTCGCTGGAATTCGCGACCAGCGGCTCCTTCGACAGCCTGACGGCCGAGTTCGACTGGCGGCAGACCGGCCCGCAGACCTGGGACATCGCCATCGAGACCGGCGAGGGGACCGAGCTCAGGCTCTCGAATGGCGGCGCGAAGCTGGAGGTCAACGGCGTCCTCGACGTCGAGCGGCCGCCGCACGAATACGAGGATATCTATATCCGCTTCGCCGGGCTGCTGCGCGACAACCGCTCCCTGGTCGACGACGCGCCGCTCAGGCTGGTCGCGGATTCGTTTCTCATCGGCCGGCGGCTGACGACCGAGCCGTTCTACGACTGACCCTGCCTGACGGAGTAACGCCTTGGCCACACGCGGTTTTTTCGGACGGAGACCCTCGGAACCGGAGGCGGCGCGGCTGCCGCCGGGACAGTACAAGACCGAGGACTTCCCGGTCCTGTCGGCCGGCGCGACACCTTATGTCGACCTCGCCAAATGGCGCTTCACGCTCAAGCATGGCCCGCGACAGCTCGCTTCCTGGAGCTGGGAGGAATTCGACCGGCTGCCGAAGACCGCCTTCAAGCGCGACATCCATTGCGTCACCAAGTGGAGCAAGTTCGATACGACCTGGGAGGGCGTGTCGATCGACGAGCTCCTTGCCGCCGCCGGCGTCGCGGCGCCGACCGGCTTCCTGCTCGCCCATTCCGTCGACGGCTATACGACCAACGTGCCGCTCGCCGATCTCACTGGTGGCAAGGGGATGGTGGCGACCGCCTATGAGGGACTGCCAATCTCACCCTCCCATGGCGGGCCGGCCCGACTTCTGGTGCCGCATCTCTATTTCTGGAAATCGGCCAAGTGGGTGAATGCGCTGCAATTCACCGAGCGCGACGAGCCCGGCTTCTGGGAATTGCGTGGCTACCATATCTACGGCGATCCCTGGCGCGAACAGCGCTTCACCGGTGATTGACGCGGTATGCAGCCGTCTCGTATCGCGTGGCAGGAAGCGACGATCGCCGCGATCGAAACGCTGACCCCGACCGTCAGGAGCTTCCGGCTCGAACCGGCGCTGCCCTTCGTCTTCGTCGCCGGACAGCATGTCGATGTCCGGCTCACCGCTCCCGACGGCTATCGGGCCGAGCGCAGCTATTCGATCGCTTCGTCTCCGGAGCGCATGGCGATCGAGCTGGTCATCGAG
>NZ_JAGRLA010000112.1 GCF_020442045.1 Bauldia sp.
CAAGATTCGGAGAAATCCTCTCAGCGGCCAAAGGAGGACTTCGATAAGGTAAGATCGAAGGACTTGGACAAAACCGAAAACGCTAGAGATTCCAGCCCGATGGGCGGTCTGGAGGTAGAATGAACATACACGAAAAACATCACCAGGAGATCGGGAAAGCCGTCATTTATTGCCGCGTATCGAGCACCAAGCAAACGGTACATGGCGACGGTCTTGCCTCTCAGGAGACGCGGTGCCGCGAGTTTGCCAAGCACAGAGGATATGAGGTCGTCGAGGTCTTCCGCGACGACGCCTCCGGCAGTCTCACGTCGCGACCTGGGATGCTGGCTATGCTCGCTTTTCTCAAGAAGCAGCCGAGAGAAACCCATGCGGTCATCATCGATGACATTAGCCGCCTAGCGCGCGGTCTAAGAACCCATATCGATTTGCGACTTGATATTGAGGATGCCGGTGGCGTTCTGGTCAGCCCTTCGGTCGAGTTTGGCGGGGATTCGGACTCCCAGCTTGTCGAGCATCTGTTGGCTTCGGTGTCCGAACACCAGCGCCAAAAGAACGCAGAGCAAACCAAGAACCGTATGCGCGCAAGGGTGCAGAACGGATACTGCGTTTTTCATCCTCCCGTCGGGTATCGTTACGAGCGTCAAGCCGGGCACGGCAAGGTGCTCGTCCGCGACGAGCCCAATGCTTCGGTGTTGCAAGAAGCTCTTGAAGGTTACGCCTCAGGGCGCTTTGCAACGCAGGTTGAGGTCAAACGCTTCCTTGAACGGCAGCCCTCCTTCCCGAAGGATTTGCCGAACGGCGAAATCCGTAATCAGCGGGTCAAAGACCTGCTGACGCGGGTTACCTATGCCGGATACGTCGAAGCCCCAGATTGGGGCGTCAGCTTGCGCAAGGGTCAGCACGAGGGCCTTATCAGCTTCGAGACCTTCGAGAAGATACAGGCGCGCCTAAACAGCACGGCAAAGGCTCCGGCTCGCAAAGACATTAGCGCGGACTTTCCCTTGCGTGGGTTCATCCTGTGCGATGACTGCGGCAAGCCGCTGACGGCCTGCTGGTCGCAGGGCAAGCACCAGAAATATCCCTACTACCTCTGCGCCACAAAGGGCTGCGCAAGCTATCGCAAGTCGATTAAGCGCGAAAAGCTTGAAGCTGAGTTCGAGGATGTATTGCAGCGTCTTGAGCCGTCCGAGAACCTGTTCAAATTGGTCAAGGCGATGTTCAAGGATGCTTGGGACATGCGCCTCGCCCAAGCTGCTCACGCGGCTAAGGCGCTCAAGTCGAACATCGTCCAAGTGGAGAAGCAGATCGAAGTACTGCTCGACCGTATCGTCGATTCGGGCAATGCGTCCGTGATCTCAGCCTACGAGAAGAGAATATCGAAGCTGGAACGGGAAAAGGTTCTTGCTGAAGAAAAACTGGCTGCCAGCGGCAAACCCCGGCTTACCCTGGAAGAGTCGTTCGAACACGCGCTCCAGTTTCTCTCAAGCCCTTGGAAAATATGGAGTAATACCGATCTGATCGGCAAGAAAACGGTCCTCAGACTGGCATTTCTGGAGCCGTTGGCCTATAGCCGAAATGAGGGACTTCGAACACCTAATTTCGCCTTTCCATTCAAGGCGTTAGGTGAGATTTACAGTGGAAAAAGCGAGATGGCGCGCCCGAGAAGATTCGAACTCCTGACCCCCAGATTCGTAGTCTGGTGCTCTATCCAGCTGAGCTACGGGCGCGCGCCGGGAACCGCGTAACGGTCCGGACGGCGGCAATAGCTAATGAAGGTCCGCCGGGAATGCAAGCGCGGCGATGGCCTTCGTCCACTCGTGAGCGATGACCGTCCGGCCGCTCGGGGCCCGGCGACGCGCCCCGTTTCGGGCTTTCGCGCCTGGTAGGGCTGACGCAGGCCGGCCTCAGCCCGCCCGCTGCCGGCCGTTCGTGTCGCGGCGATAGGGGATGACGATCCGGAAACCGGCGCCGGGTCCTGCCTTGTCGATCAGCGTCACCGAGCCGCCATGGGCGCGGGCAAGCTCCGCCGCGATCGCCAGTCCGAGCCCGGTGCCGCCTGGCCGGACCGTGCCCTGGAAAGCGCGGAAGAGATTGGCGCGCGCCGCCTCCGGGACGCCCGGACCGGTATCGTCGACCCGGATCACCGCGTCGCCGTTGTGGCGTTCGGCCGAGATCGTCAGGCGTCGGATGATGGCCGGGGAGGGATCGCTCTCGAGCGCCTGGACGGCGTTGCGCCCGAGGTTGACCAGGATGCGGAACAGCTGGTCGGGATCGGCGTCGACCTCGAGCCCTTCCGGCACGGCGTTTTCGAAAGCGATCGTCGGATGTCCGACGAGGCCGAGCACGTCCGCGACATCGTCGACCAGACGGTCGAGCGCCAGCAGGCGGCGCTCCGGCGGTGCCTCGCGGGCCCGGCCATAGGCGAGCGTGTTCTGGCAATAGGAGATGGCCCGGTCGAGGGCCCCGATCAGCTTCGGTGCGAAACGCTGGACGGTGGGGTCGGGGAGGCTGCCCAGACGGTCCGAGAAAAGCTGGGCCGAGGCCAGCATGTTGCGGAGATCATGGTTGATCTTCGACACGGCGAGGCCGAGATCGGCCAGGTGGCGCTGCTCGCGAAGCGTTGTCTGGAGGTCGTGCTGCATCGAGGCGAGATGCTCCTCGGCGACGCCGATCTCGTCGCCGCGGCCGCTCGGCGTGATCACCCGCGAGGTGTCGTCCGGCGCCTCCGAGAAGGCCACCATGTTCTGCGACAGCCGCCGCATCGGCTGCACGAACATGCGGCCGACGCTGAGGAAGAGGAGGCCCGACAGGATCACCGAGATCAGCACGGCGAGCCACAGGATCCGGGCGGAGTAGCTCAGCATCGCGTCGCGGAGCGGCGTATCGGTGATGACCAGCTCGACGGAGCCGCTGTTGCGCGAATTGCCGATGACCCGCAGCATCCGCTCATCCGGCGCGAGCAGCGTCTCGAAGGCATCGAAGATGTCGGCAACCGGCTCCATCATCCTGAGATCGACGGTCCGGTCGACCTCGTGCGGCATGTCGTCGGTCGTGATCAGCCGGCTGACCGAACCGTTGCGGATGGCGATCGCCGTGGCGCCGACCGCCGCGAGCAGCTGGTCCTGGATATCGCGGGGGATATCGACCGTATCGGCGGCGGCCAGCACGACGCTGGCGGTATCGGCCATCGCCAGCCGGTCGGAGAGCCAGGTCAGGCGGAAGTTGGCGATCGAGGGGACGTAGATCAGGACCGCGCTCACCGAAATGAAGAGCAGGGTCAGGATCAGCAGCTTCCATGACAGGCCCCTGCCGCGGCGGGCGCGGGGCATCTTCGACGCTGTCTGAGGTGCGATTGTCTCGGTCTGCGGGTTTCGTGGACGGTCGTCCATCGCCTATCCGCCGAATTTTCTAAGCAAATCAATGATGCGCCACTTCGGCTGGGGCGTCAAACCAAGGCCCGTGAAAGTCGCGGCGGCGCGGCGCGATATGTCCGAGCGGGTTGGATAGGGGGCGACGAAGGACTGGATTGCCGAGATATCCAGACGGTTGGCGATCGCCAGCGACCACAGGGCGATGATCTCGCCGGCCTCGCGGCCGACCGCGGCCGCGCCGACGATCTGTCCGCGATCGGTCGCGATCACCTTGATCAGCCCGGCGGTGGCGCGCTCGGTCTGGGCGAGGTCGCTCTCGCTGAACGGGAGCCGCAGGACCCTTATGCTCCTGTGCCTGTGCTCGGCCTCGGACTCGCGAAGCCCGACCGAGGCAAGCGGCGGGTCAGTCAGGACCTGGGCCGGCGCCGCGTCGGGATCGCCGCGCACCAGGGCGTGCTGCAGCGCCGACTTCACCACGATATCCGCGTGGTGTTCCGCACGGCTGACGCTCGGTGCACCCGCGACCACGTCGCCGATCGCATAGACGCGGCTGTTGGTGGTTCGGAGCTGGCGATCGACCTTGATGCCGGATTCGTCCAGTTCGATGCCGGCCCGGTCGAGCGACAGGCCGTCGACATTAGGCCTGCTTCCGGTGGCGAGCAGGAGATGGCTGCCGTCGACGGGGATTTCCTCGCCTTCCGAGCGCCCGGCGACCGTGACGCGCACGCCGCCCCGCCGCCGGGCGACAGCGACGATCGGTGTCCTGTCGCGAATCCGGATGCCTTCCGCGTGGAGGCGCTCGAGGACCAGGGCGACGAGCTCGGGATCCTGGTCGGCAAGGGCGGGGCGGTCGTCGATGACGGTGGCGTCGATGCCGAGCCGGGTATAGGCCTGGGCGAGCTCGAGCCCGTAGCGGGTGGCGCCCAGCACGATCAGGTGGCCCATCTTCCGCGTCGCGTCGAAAAGGGTGTCGAAGGTCAGGCAGTCGACGTCCTCGATGCCGGGAATCCGGGGAGCCGCCGGTCTCGCGCCGGTCGCGATCACGAAACGCCTGGCGCGAATGGTCGCATCGCCCGCGACGGCGGTTCGTTGATCGACGAAGCGGACCGGCGCCCGGATCACCGTCACGCCGAGTGCGGAGAGCCTTTCGGCCGAATTATTGGCGGCGACCGCGTCCATCGCCGAGCGGATATGCTCGTGGACCTTGGCCAGATTGACCTGGAGGGGAGCGCCGGTGACGCCGAGAAGCGGGCCGCTTCGCAAGGCCTCGTAGCGGTTGGCCGCGGCGATCAGGGCCTTGGAAGGGATCGTCCCGGAGACGTTTGTCCCGCCGAGATTCCCCTTTTCGGCCAGAACGACCGGAATATTGGCGTTTGCCGCGGCGACCGCGACGGCAATACCGCCGGGCCCGCCACCGATGACGCAGATATCGGGGTTCAACTCTTCAGCCATGGGTCTGTTTAGCCGGGCGGGAAAGTTAGAGCTAGATAGATGGGTTGCGATGCGACGGCCGGGGCGTCGCCTCTCCACTCACTCCGGATCGAAGACATCAGGCCTGCCAAGAGCGTTCCATCGCTTCATCTCATCCAGGCGCTCACGAGTCGGCACGTTCAGAGCCTCGCCCTCCGAATGGCCTTCATAGATTTTCTTTTCAATCATCCACCCTTGGAAGGTGGCGTAGTCGGAAACGAGCATGGAGGGTCCCGGCGGAGTAACGCCGGCCTCTACACGAAAGAAGTCACGCACCTTTCTGATAACGGTCTCGTATTCATAGTCGTGAAACTCGACGTCCTGACCAGCAATATCCGACAAGGCCGCTTTTAGATCGTATTGTTTTCCTTCAAAGATCAGAAATTTCTTTTGGCCGAACGGCCGCCCCCCACTACGGCGGAAGCCCACATCAATACCGTACTCAAAGGGCATATTCATCCGAAAGGACTCGCCGGGCTCGGTGGCATGACAACGTGAAAGGTCATGAATTGAATATTTCGAGCACTTGATCATCTCGACAATCTTGTCGAGGCGGTTCTCGCCGGTTTCGAGGCGCTCGTTGGCTAGACGCGGGGTAAAGCCGAAATAGACCACGCAAAACAGGGCCGCTTCCAACAGAGGAGCGTATTCGTCGTCGAAAGGAGAATTAACGAATACACTTCCCTCAAACGGCGTTCTCGGCACTGCCTATCCCTTTGGCGGATAGGGATCACGACCGGTGTATGTGTTTCGTTCGCGAATCCTGCCGTCGCGACCATGAATATAGAGCTCGGTACCTTGCCGTCGTGCCCTCTGGCGAGCGTCCGCTATTGCCTCTTCCTGAGTGGCAAACGTCCCGCTCGCTCGCTTGGCCCCAGCGCTGCGGACGCTCCATCTTCCGCCACTCGGTACCACATGCTGACCCTTCGACATCTCGATTCTCCAAGCACAACCAATACAGGAAATATAGCTACTACCTGTCGGCGTCAAAGTGATGCATGACCTCTTCTGCTTTCGTGCGGGATCTGGTCCCGCCGTCATCAGCATGGATGTTCGTTGCGTCCAAGCCAGAACCTACACCGGCCTACCTCCGTTGACTCGATTCGGCCCGAACCTTATAAGCCCGACGCGTTCCCGCGCGGAGATGTAAAGATGAAACGGACGTATCAACCAAGCAAACTGGTGCGCAAGCGCCGGCACGGCTTCCGCGCCCGGATGGCGACTACCGGCGGCCGGAAGGTCATCGCAGCCCGTCGTGCCCGTGGCCGCAAGCGGCTGTCTGCCTGAATTCCGGCCCGGACGCCGGGACGATGGAGCGGCTGCGGCGTCGGCGTGAATTTCTGGCAGTGGGGCGGGGTCGCAGGATATCGCGGCCCGGCTTCGTCCTTCAGGCGTTGCAGGTGGCCGAAGCGGGTCGCCCACCACGTTTCGGCTTCACGGTGACGAAGAAGATCGGCAACGCCGTCGTACGCAATCGCATCCGTCGCCGGCTTCGGGAGGTGGTCAGGCTTTCGGCCCCCGATGCCGTGGCCGCGAGTACGGATTATGTGCTGATTGGGCGCAGGGCGGCCCTACGCCTTCCTTTTGACCGACTCGTTGACGATCTAAGGAGCGGGATGGCTGCATTGTCGCAAAACGAGGTCGCCGGAGACAGGTCCGGGTCATGATGGACAACAAGAACTTTCTGATCGCCATCGCGCTGTCGATCGCGGTGCTCATCGGCTGGCAATATTTCATTGCCGGGCCGCAGATCGAAAAGGCGCGGCAGCAGCAGCAGCTCGAGCAGCAGGTTGCCGCGGATCAGAAGGCCGCCGGCACGCCGCCCGCCGCGACGGGCGAGGGCGCGGCGCCGGGCGTTCCCGAGACGCCGGGCGCGGCGTCAGGCGCGGTGCCGCAAGACAAGGCCTCCGGCGGCGCGCTGACCCGCGACCAGGCGCTTGCTGAATCGTCGCGCGTGCCGATCGCCACCGAGCGCGTCAGCGGTTCGATCAATCTTCGCGGCGGACGGATCGACGACGTCCGCCTCAACGATTTCCACGAGACGGTCGACAAGTCGAGCCCGACGATCATCCTGCTGTCGCCGGCCGACGGCCCCGACGGCTATTTCGCCGAGTTCGGCTGGATCGGCGACAACGCCCCGGGCGCGTTGCCCGGTCCCGACACGATCTGGGAGGTTCCGGCGGGAGCGACGCTGTCCGAAGCGACCCCGGTGACGCTCACCTATGACAACGGGCAGGGGCTGGTCTTCAAGCGCACCATCTCCATCGACGAATATTACATGTTCACGGTCACCGAGACGGTGACCAACAACGGCGCCGCGCCGGTGACGATGTCGCCTTATGGCCGCGTAACCCGGCTCGGCGAGCCGAATATCTCCGGCTATTTCATTCTCCACGAGGGCCTGATCGGGGTCTTCGGCGACCAGGGACTGGAGGAGGTCGACTACAAGGACCTCAAGGACGCGCCGCCGATGACCATGGAGCCGACGAAGCGCGGCTGGCTTGGCATCACCGACAAATACTGGGCGGCGACGCTGGTCCCGCCGGCCGACCAGGACTTCACCGGGCGGTTCCTCAGGTCCGTCGATCCCTCGCCGCGATACCAGGCCGATTTCAGCAGCGCGCCGCTGACCGTCCAGCCGGGCAGCACGGCCGAGAGCACCAGCCGTCTGTTTGCCGGCGCGAAACAGGTGTCGGTCGTCGACGGCTACCAGACGACCTACGACATCGAGAGCTTCGAGCTGCTGATCGACTGGGGCTGGTTCTACTTCATCACCAAGCCGATGTTTTTCCTCATCGACTTCCTGTACCGCATGCTCGGCAACTTCGGCGTCGCCATCCTCGCGGTGACCGTCATCGTCAAGGCGCTCTTCTTCCCGCTCGCCAACAAGTCCTACAAGTCGATGAGCGCGATGAAGAAGGTGCAGCCGCAGATGGCCGCGCTGCGCGAGCAGTACAAGGACGACAAGGTCAAGCAGCAACAGGCCTTGATGGAGCTCTACAAGAAGGAGAAGATCAATCCGCTGGCAGGCTGCTGGCCGATCGCGATCCAGATCCCGGTCTTCTTCTCGCTCTACAAGGTGCTGTTCGTCACCATCGAGATGCGCCACGCGCCGTTCTTCGGCTGGATCCAGGACCTTTCGGCGCCAGACCCGACGACGATCTTCAACCTTTTCGGGCTGATTCCGTGGACGCCGCCGCATTTCCTGATGCTGGGCGTCTGGCCGTTGCTGATGGGCATTTCGATGTTCGTCCAGATGCGGCTCAACCCGACGCCGCCGGACCCGGCCCAGCGGATGATCTTCACCTGGATGCCGCTGATCTTCATGTTCATGCTGGCCGGCTTCCCGGCCGGGCTGGTGATCTACTGGGCCTGGAACAACACGCTTTCGGTCGCCCAGCAATATTTCATCATGCGGCGCCAGGGCGTCGACGTGAACCTGCTCGGCAACATCCTCGAGTCGATCGGCCTGAAGAAGGGATCGTCCGGCGACGGAACCGGTGGTGCTCCTCCCAAGACGAGCGCCGCGAAGTCGATCGCGGCACCGAAGCCGGCCAACGATTCCGAAGCGCCGGCGAAAGCCGCGCCGGCCAAGGCCGCGGGCCCGAAGAAGAAGGCCGCGCCGAAGGCCAAGTCGGCCTCCAAGCGCGGGAAATCGACCGGCAAGCCGACCCGGCCGGCGGAGGCCTGAGGCCGCCGCATCGCCGCGCGAAGGAGATGAACGGCCCCGATCCCCGCGAGCGGTATCCGATGCCGGATTTCCCGCGCGTCGGCTTCCTCAAGCCGCTGGTCGACCGGCCCAACATCGAGATCGGCGACTACACCTATTACGACGACCCGGCCGGGCCGGATTCCTTCGCCGACAAGTGCGTCCTCTACCACTATGACTTCATCGGCGACCGGCTGATCATCGGCCGCTTCACGGCGCTGGCCCGCGATGTGCGTTTCGTCATGAACGGGGCCAACCACGTGATGGACGGCTTCTCGACCTACCCCTTCAATATCTTCGCCAAAGGCTGGGAGGCGGGCTTCGACCCGGCGGCCTATCGGAGCACCTGTCGCGGCGATACGATCGTCGGCAACGACGTGTGGATAGGCATGGAGGCGATGGTGATGCCCGGCGTGACGATCGGCGACGGGGCAATCGTGGCATCGCGCTCGGTCGTGACAAGCGATGTCGCGCCCTATGCGGTGGCCGGCGGCAACCCGGCCCGCGCGATCCGCCGGCGGTTCGACGACGATACGGTCGCCGCGCTCCTCGATATCGCCTGGTGGTCATGGCCGGTGGAGAAGATCACCCGCAACCTTGCGGCGATCCGCGGCGGCGATATCGAAGCATTGCGGAACGCCGCCTGAGCGATGACGGTAGGGACGGAAGAAGACGCGGCAAGGCTGGAACGGGGACGGCTCCTGTTCGCCGGCCCTTGGGCCTATGTCATGAGCGTCGGGACGGTGTCCGGCCTGCCGCCCCAGGGCGGGATCGAGGTCGCCTTCGCCGGGCGGTCGAATGTCGGAAAATCCTCGCTGATCAATGCGCTGACCGGCCAGAAGGCGCTGGCGCGCACCTCGAATACGCCCGGCCGGACCCGCGAGCTGAACTTCTTCGCGGCGCACGAAGCGCTGACGATCGTCGACATGCCGGGATATGGCTACGCGCGCGCTTCGAAGAGGGCGATCGATAACTGGACCAGGCTTGTCTTCGATTATCTTCGTGGGCGTTCGAACCTGCGCCGGGTCTACGTGCTGATCGACGCCCGGCACGGCGTCAAGGACAACGACAGGGAGGCCCTCGACCTGCTCGACCAGGCCGCGGTCTCCTACCAGATCGTGCTGACCAAGTGCGATCAGCCCAAGCAAGGCGCGCTCGAAGCGGTCAAGGCGGAAACCGGGCGCGCGATCGCCAGGCGCCCGGCCGCCTATCCCGAGGTGATGGTGACCGCGTCGCGTACCGGGCTCGGCATCCCCGAGTTGCGCGCGGCGATCGCCGACCTTCTCTGAGCCGGCGCGCCGGGGTCAGCCGCCGACGATCGAATGGTAATAGGTCTCGTAATAGACGAGGTAGCAGGCCGCCGGCTCGGGCAGGTCGGGATAGTGCCGGGCGACCGTTGCCGAAGCCATGCCCGTGCCTGAGACCTCGGGGGTGGATGGGGAGAGGAGGTCGGAGAGGCCCGGCGCGCCGGCATTGCGGGCCTGGGCCTGCGCCAGCCGCCGCTCGAGCGCCTCGCAGGGCGACATCGTGCCTTCGAGGAGGAGCGGCAGCGCCAGGGCGACGACGATCACGACGAGGAGAAGACGGAACATGCCTGGCTGAACCCCGCTGGCAAGCTGGACAGGCCCGAAGCGGGGCACCGAAGGAATCGGCGGCCGGCCCGGAGACGCATTCGGCTTCTACGCAGGCTCCGGACGAGTTTCAAGCGGTCGCCGCGGGGACCGGCTTGCCCGGGCCCGGGCATGGCGTTGCGATTGTCGCTTCGCGGCCGAGCGGTTATAGAGGCCACCCGTCTTCACCGAGAGCGCTTGCATGGCCGACACCTACGATCAGGACACCGAACTCGCCATTACGCGGGCGCGCCTCATTTCGGCGGCGCTGCCCTATATGCTGCGCTACGAGGGCAGGATCGTCGTCGTCAAATACGGCGGCCATGCGATGGGCGATGCCGAGCTTTCCAAGGCTTTCGCCCGCGACATCACCATGATCGAGACATCCGGCGTCCGCCCCGTCGTCGTCCATGGTGGTGGTCCGCAGATCGGCGAGATGCTCAAGAAGCTGGACATCCAGTCGGAATTCCGCGCCGGGCTTCGGGTGACCGACAAGCGGACCGTCCACGTCGTCGAGATGGTGCTTGCCGGCTCGATCAACAAGGAGATCGTCATGGCGATCAATGCCGAGGGCGGCAAGGCGGTCGGTCTCTCGGGCAAGGACGGCAACATGGTCGTTGCCGAGAAGATCAAGCGCACCGAGATCGATCCGGATTCGAACATCGAACGGGCGATCGACCTCGGCTTTGTCGGCGAACCGAAGACGATCAACCGGGCGGTGATCGACATGCTGCTCGGCGCCGAGCTGATCCCCGTGATCGCGCCCGTGGCCCCCGGGGCCGACGGCGAGACCTACAACGTCAACGCGGATACCTTCGCCGGCGCCATCGCCGGGTCGCTGAACGCGGCGCGGCTGCTCTTCCTCACCGACGTGCCCGGCGTGCTCGACCGCGACGGCAGGCTGCTCAAGCAGCTGACCGTCGCCGAGGTCAGGGCGCTGATCGCCGACGGCACGATCTCGGGCGGCATGATCCCCAAGGTCGAGACCTGCATGGAGGCGCTCGATCAGGGGGTCGAGGGCGTCGTCATCCTCAACGGCAAGACCCCGCATTCGGTGCTGCTCGAACTCTTCACCGACCACGGCGCCGGAACGCTGATCCTGCCATGAGCCATGCACGTCCAACGCGTCCGGCGAACGGGCATACACCCGGCGACCTCGAACGCTTCTCGTCGGTCGACGGCTGGATTTTCGACCTCGACAACACGCTCTACCCGCGCCACGCCAACCTGTTTCTCCAGGTCGACCAGCGTATCCACGACTATGTCGGGCGGCTGCTGGAACTGGAGCCGGCCGAGGCCCGCGACGTCCAGAAGGACTATTACCGGCGCTACGGGACGACGCTCCGCGGCCTGATGGAGGAACACGGGATCGCACCCGACGAGTTCCTCGAATTCGTCCACGACATCGACCACTCGCCGGTGAAGCCGGATCCAAGGCTGGCATCGGCGCTGCAGCGCCTGCCCGGGCGGAAGTTCATCTTCACCAATGGCAGCCGCGCCCATGCCGAGAAGGTCGCCGCCCGCCTCGGCATCACCGACCATTTCGAGGACATCTTCGACATCGTCCGCTCGAAGCTCCTGCCGAAGCCCAATCGCGAGACCTATGACGGCTTCGTCGCCGAGACCGGCATCGACCCGACACGGGCGGCCATGTTCGAGGACCTGTCGCGGAACCTTGCGGTTCCGGCAGCGCTCGGCATGCGCACCATCCTCGTCGTTCCCGGCGGCACCCGCGAGGTGTTCCACGAGGACTGGGAGGCGGAAGGGCGCGACGAACCGCATGTCCAGTTCGTCACCGACGATCTCAGCGGGTTCCTGGACGCGGTACTCGACGCGATTGCCGTGCCGGGTGGGTGAGTGCCCGCGGCACGGAGCGACGTCAGCGCGGACGATTGCGCCACGGGCTGCCATCGCCTAGGTTCCGGCGCGAAAAAACCAAGCCCTGTACCGAGGAACCTGATGGCCGATATCGCCGCCCTGCAAACCAGTATCGACAATGCCTTTGACGAGCGCGAGACGATCAGCGCCGCGACAACCGGCGCCGTGCGCGACGCGGTCGAAACCGCGCTCGGCCTTCTCGACCGGGGCGAGGTGCGGGTCGCCGAGAAGCAGGCGGGCGACTGGGTCGTCAATCAGTGGCTGAAGAAGGCCGTGTTGCTGTCCTTCCGGCTCAATCCGATGGCGCCGATCAAGGGCGGGCCGGGCGGCGCGTCGTGGTGGGACAAGGTGCCGTCGAAGTTCAGCGGCTGGGGCGCGCCCGAGTTCGAGAAGGCGGGCTTTCGGGCCGTGCCGAGTTGCATCGTCCGTCATTCGGCCTTCATCGCGCCCGGCGTCGTGCTGATGCCGTCCTTCGTCAATCTTGGCGCCTATGTCGACGAGGGCACGATGGTCGATACCTGGGCGACGGTCGGTTCCTGCGCCCAGATCGGCAGGAATTGCCACATCTCCGGTGGCGCCGGGATCGGCGGCGTTCTCGAGCCGCTCCAGGCCGGTCCGGTGATCATCGAGGATAATTGCTTCATCGGAGCCCGCTCCGAGGTTGCCGAGGGCGTCGTCGTCGGCGAGGGCGCGGTGCTGTCGATGGGTGTTTACATCGGCGCTTCGACCAAGATCGTCGACCGAGCGACCGGCGAGGTCCATCGCGGCCGTGTGCCGCCCTATTCGGTGGTGGTTCCCGGTTCGCTGCCGGGCAAGCCGATGGCCAATGGCGAGCCGGGCCCGTCGCTCTATTGCGCGGTGATCGTCAAGCGGGTCGACGAGCAGACCCGCGCCAAGACCAGCGTCAACGAGTTGCTCAGGGACTGATTGCGGCAGGATTCGTCGAGCACCGGCAGCGGTGTCGAAACCGTGCCGACTCAGCTATGATCGGGGGGAAATTCCTGTTGGAGAGCGGAGGGCCCCCATGGATTTCGCATATATCCTCACATCGACGAGCGGCCGGATTCCACGCAGTCAATGGTGGGCCGGGCTTGTCGTCCTTGTCGTCATAGCCGTCGTTCTCGGCGTCATCATCAGCTGGCTCCTCGGCGGCGTCTTTACGGTCGGCGGCCGTATCGCCCTGCTGATCCTGAATATCGTCCTTCTCTATCCGTCCTATGCGATTTCCGCCAAGCGCTTCCAGGATCGCGGCAAGCCCGGCAAGCTGGCGCTGATCGGTGTCGGTCTGGCATTCCTGCAGTCGCTGCTGACCACGATCGGCGTCATGGGCAATCCATTCAATCAGAATGCGCTCGACTGGATCTTCGGTGTCCTGCTGCTGATCGTCGGCATCTGGTACCTGATCGAGCTCGGCTTCCTGCGCGGCACCGTCGGGTCCAACGAATACGGGCCGGACCCCCTCGAGGGGCGCTGACCGCGGACCGGCCGGCCGGTTAACTTCGGCGGCGCGGCCCGCGAGGCTTGGCCGCGCCCGTCAGCCCGTCCCGGTCCCATGCGTTCTGTTGGCCTCGAGGATTTTCTCGCCTTCTTCTTCCGGCCGCAGGGGCGAATCGCCCGGCGCGAATACATTCTGGGCGCCGGGCTGCTTCTCGCGGTCAACGCGACCCTCATCGCGCTCCTGCTCAGCCGGAAGGACTGGGCGACCCTTGCCTCGCTGGCATTGATCAGCCTCTGGCTTCCGATGCTGGCCGCGCAACTGGTCATGGCCGTGAAGCGGTGCCACGACATTGGTATCTCGGGCGTCTTCTGCCTTCTGCTCCTGGTTCCGGTCGTCGGCATCTTCTGGCTGATCGCGCTCGCCGTTGTCGAGGGCAATGCCGGGTCGAATGCCTACGGGCCCGCGCCCCGGTTCCGTCCGGATTGACGCCGGGACCGCCGGGGGCGATAGATCGGCCCCCATGACCGACATCATCGATCCCGTCGCCTGCCTGAAGGCGCTGATTGCCTGCCCTTCCGTCACCCCGGCCGAGGGCGGCGCCCTGCAATATCTCGCCGACCTTCTGACCGAGGCGGGCTTCAGGACCGAGCGCCTCGTCTTCTCGGAGCCCGGCACGCCGGACGTCGAGAACCTCTTCGCGACGATCGGCGACCGTCCGCCGCATCTGGTCTTTGCCGGCCACACCGACGTCGTGCCGCCGGGTGATGTCGACCGCTGGACCCATCCGCCCTTTGCCGCCGAGATCGCGGAAGGCGCGATCTTCGGTCGTGGCGCCGTCGACATGAAGGGCGGGATCGCCGCCTTCATCGCCGCGGCTTCGACATTCCTGGCGGATCATGGCGGGCCGGCCGGCACCCTGTCGCTGCTGATCACCGGCGACGAGGAGGGGCCGTCGATCAACGGCACGGTCAAGCTGCTCGACTGGGCCCTGAAGCAGGGCCACGAATTCAGCGCCGCGCTGGTCGGCGAGCCGACCTGCGTGTCGCGCCTCGGCGATATGGTGAAGATCGGCCGCCGCGGCAGCCTCTCGGCGACGATCCGGGTACCCGGCCGGCAGGGCCATGCCGCCTATCCGCATCTCGCCGACAATCCGGTGCCGCGCCTGGTGCGCCTCGTGCATCGGCTTGCCAACGCTCACCTCGACGACGGCACGACCGATTTCCAGCCGTCCAACCTCGAACTGACCAGCGTCGACGTCGGCAATCCGGCCTTCAACGTGATTCCCGGCGAAGCGACGGCGCGCTTCAACGTCCGCTTCAACGACCGCTGGACGGTGGCGTCGCTCACCGACTTCATCCGCGCCGAGCTCGATGCCGCGGCCGACGGCGACGCCTATGAGCTGACCGTCATCCATCGGGCGAGCGAATCCTTTCTGACCCGGTCCGACGCGCTGATCGCGCCCCTCGCCAGGGCGATCGAAGCGGTCACGGGCATCACGCCGGATCTGTCGACCGGCGGCGGCACGTCGGATGCGCGCTTCTTCAAGGGTGTCTGCCCGGTGGTCGAGTTCGGCCTTGTCGGCGACACCATGCACCAGGTCGACGAGCGGGCGCCGATCGACGACCTGACGGGGCTCGCCGCGATCTACCGGGACTTCCTCGACCGCTATTTCGCGACCGCCGCCGATGCTTGATCGGGACGAGATCGTCCGTTCCCTGACCGGCGCCTGGGAGCTGTTCCTCGATCGACCGGACGCGATGCGCTATTTCGACCTCAGCGTCGAGGGGTTCTGGCGCTCCTTCCGGGCGATCCTTCTTCTGCTGCCGGCCTACATCCTGTCGACGCTGGCCGAGCGCGTCATGACGCTTGCCAATACCCCGGTCGGCAGCGAGCAGACCGCCGGCGCCTTCTTCCTCGACAGCGTCGTCGGCCTCGGTCTCGACTGGATCGCGCTGCCGATCCTGCTGGCGCTTGCCGCCCGGCCGCTCGGCATCCAGCGGACCTATGCGGCGTTCATCGTCGCACGCAACTGGGCGTCGGTGATCGCGCTGCTCCCCTACGGCATCATCGGATTGCTGGTGATCATCGGGGTGGTCGATACGGGCATGGCGAACATCCTGATGCTCGTCGTGCTGATGCTGGTGCTCCGCTACAATTTCCTGGTTGCCCGACGGGCGATGGACGCCGGTATCGGCTTCGCCGTCGGGATCGTCGTCCTCGACCTTGCGGTCAGCCTGACGATCGCCCTGTCCCTCGACGTGGTCTTCGCGGCTCGGGACTTGCCGTGACCAACAACGGACCACACCAGCGGGGCACGTAAATATTGTGAAATCTTTCGAAGCATCTTAAAATTGCAGCTTTGCTGAAGTCCGGAGATGAAACGATGGTTGCACGATCGAAATGGACATCGTGGTTTCTCGCCGCCGCGCTTTTGGCAATTCCGTTCTCGACCGAGGCACTCGGGCAGAATGTACGGGACACTTCCTTTTGTGTTCGTGTTGTCGACCGCCAATGCATGCAACCAATCCCGGATGGCTCGAGCGTTTCGATTTCAAGCCTGCCAAAAGTCGATGGTAAAAGCGCAATCTATTTCTGGGGAAATTTACGAAATCCATCGATGAATGTTGTTGCTATATATTTTGCCAGGGAAGGAGAATGTTACAACGAACAAATAATAATGCCGAAAGAGAAAGCCCTTAGAGAAGTTGGGGCATTTGAAGGTGCGATATCATTCCTGGACTCCCTGACTCTTGGCGAAATATGGAAATCATTAGGCGTAACCGGAGTTGAGATCGGAATAAAAGACATAAAACTGAATTTGGTTCTTGTGGAGGAATCCAATGAATTCAGGGTGTTCGACTACAGATATGCCATTTGCCCGGGAAAATTCACTGCGCGTCTGATCGACAGCCGCGGGTCTGCAATTCCAGGTAACAACGACCCGAGGCAGATCAAGGTCTTCATCACCGAATAGGTCCGAGCCCATAGTCGACGGCGACCAGGTAGAGGCCATGGGCCGGAGCAACCGGCCCGGAGCGGCTGCGATCCCTTGCCGCCAGCGCCTCCCCGGCGGCATCGACCGGCCAGCGGCCTTCGCCGATCTTCTTCAGGGTGCCAACCATCGAGCGGACCTGCGAATGCAGGAAGGACCGCGCCGAGGCGCGGATGACGACCTCGTCGCCGTGGCGGCTGACATCGAGCCGGTCGAGCGTCCGGACCGGCGACTTCGCCTGGCACTGGGCGTTCCGGAAGGTGGTGAAATCGTGCCGGCCGACGAAGGCGCGGGCCGCCTCGTGCATCCGCTCGGAATCGAGTCCGGCCGACACCCACCAGACGCGATCACGTTCCAGCGCCGGCGGCGCCCGGCGATCGCTGATGCGATAGAGATAGTGCCGGGCGATGGCCGAGAAGCGGGCGTCGAAGCTCGCGTCGACGGCCTCGGCCGACAGGATGCTCACCGGGTCCGGTCTCAGATGGGCGTTGAGGGCGTCACGCACCGTGTCGCCGGGCCATTCGCGTGAGAGATCGAGATGGGCGACCTGACCGAGGGCGTGGACCCCGGCATCGGTGCGTCCGGCGCCCTTGACGGCGACCGTCTCGCCGGCGAAGCCCGCGACCGCCTCCTCGATCGCCTGCTGGACGGACGGGCCGTTCTCCTGCCGCTGCCAGCCGACGAAGGGAATGCCGTCATATTCGATGGTGAGCTTGTAGCGCGGCACGGTCGGTCTTTCGGTGAGGGTTTCGCATCCGTCCTTATTCCGGATTTCTCGCCCGACGGCCAGAAGCCGCGACGCCATGGCAGCCGTCGGCTGCCTCAAAAAAGCACCAGCCCGGATTGTAGCTCAACCGGACCGCCGTTAGCTTCGCGGCCCGTTTTCATCCGATGCGTCGGCGCCCCATGCGTGCTCCCGTTCTCCTTCTTGGTTTCGTCCTCCTCCTTGTCGGGAGCGGCTCCGCCCTTGCCGCCTCGGATTGCGACGATGCGCTCGCCCCCGGCCACGCCTACGAGACCTACCGGACGGTGTGGCGGAAGCTGAAGAAAGGCGCCGAGCCGCGATCGGTCGAGCATCTCGGCTGCTTCCTGCCCGATGGCACGGCCGGCCTCGACGCGGATGGCGCCTACCGGCTGCTGATCACCACCGCGTTCGACGCCAATGTCCTCTACGACTACCTCGAGGCTCAGGCGGAACAGGTTCTCCGGACGACCCGCAACCTCGGCCAGAGGCGGGGCGGCCAGCTCGCCTGGAATGGCGGCTATGTCTGCGAGGCGGCGCTGACGGCCTATCAGCAAACCGGCGACCGCCGGTTCCTCGATCTCTTCGTCACCTATTTCAACGGCGTCCTCGACCTGCGCGACAGCGAGCTCGGCTATGGTGACGAATACCACCGCCGGATCATGGCGGCCTGGGGCGAGTATCGCGAGCTGCCGTGGTTCTGGGCCGATCCCCTGAGGCAAGGCGCCTGGCTCGCCCATATCACCCACACCGCGCGGATCACCTATCCGGCAAGCAAGTTCGCCGTGATCGTCAAGAACGACCCGGCGCTCGCCGCCTACAAGCCCGACGCGGATCGCTTCATTGCGGCGACGAGGACCGCGATCGCCGAATTCGACGACGACCGGTTCCCGATCGAGGGGACCGACATGGACTGGTATGCGAGGCCGGTGACCGGCGGACCCGAAGCGACCAACCACATCCACACGCTGGGGAGCGTGCTGGTCAATCTCTTTCTGCTCGACGGAGACGAGGACGCCGCCAAGCGGGTCCGCGACATCCTCAAGATCTTCGAGGCCGGCGTCACGACCGAGGCCGACGATACGGTCCATTGGAAGTATTTCCCCTATTTCGCCGACCAGAGCATCGGCAACAACGGTCTCGAATATTCGGAGCGGATCTGGAAGGCGTCGCAGACCGTGCCGCTCATCTACCGCGCCTATGCCGCCGGATTCGACGTGCCGGAGTCGCTGGTCAGGGCGATCACCGACACGTTCCTCCGATACATCGTTCGCGACAACGAGGTGATCGGCAACGTCTCGCCAACCGAATCCGAGCCGATCGACGAGGAAGACGACAACCTCAGCCGGCTCAGCGGCATCGTCACCTGGCTGGAATTCAGTGATTATGAGCCGGAGATCGCCGTCCGGATCCGCGAACTGGTCGGCGCGCGCCCGGATCTCTTTCCCCGCGGCTGGTTCGAATCGCCGAACAGCGCCCGGGGCTATGCGTTCTTCCTCGGGCGCGACTGATGCGATGGTTCAGGCGACCGACGCCGGCAGATCGCGAACGCCACGCAGGAAGGCGTCGGCCTTGATCGGCTGCCTGCCGGCCCGCTGCAGGTCGATGAGGCGGACCGCGCCCCTCCCGCAGGCGATGGTCAGCTCGTCGAGCACGGTTCCGGGCGCCCCCGAGCCATCGGCGGGCGCCGAGCGGAGCACCTTGATCCGCTCCGGGTTGCGGCCGAATTTGCCCTCGAACCATGCGCCGGGCTCCGGCGACAGCCCCCTGATGTGGTTGTGGACCTCCTCGGCCGGACGGCTCCAGTCGATGCGGGTTTCCGCCTTGTCGATCTTGGACGCGTAGGTCACGCCCTCTTCCGCCTGCGGGACGGTTTCGAGCCCGCCGCGCGAAAGGGCGGCAAGCGCCCGCACCATCAGGTCGGCGCCGAGGCGGGAGAGCTGTTCCGACAATTCGCCGGCGGTAGCGTCCGCCCCGATCGGGACCCGCTCGGCCATGGCCACCGGCCCGGTGTCGAGGCCCTGTTCCATGCGCATCACCATGACGCCGGTTTCGCTGTCGCCCGCCATGATGGCGCGGGCGATCGGCGCGGCCCCGCGCCACCGCGGCAGCAGCGACGCATGCAGGTTGAGGCAGCCTTCCGGCGGCGTGTCGAGGATCGGCGCGGGGAGGATCAGGCCATAGGCGACGACGATGCCGACATCGGGAGCGATGTCCGCAAAGCGCGCCGAGGCCTCGTCGTCCCTCAGGCTCCGTGGCGTCTCGACCGGAATGCCGAAGCGTTCCGCCGTCTCATGCACCGGCGATTTGCGCAAGGAGAGTCCGCGACCGGCGGCTCGCGGCGGCCGGGAATAGACCGCCACCACCTCGTGGCCCTGGCCGACGATCTCGGTGAGCGTCGGGACGGCGAAAGCGGGGGTACCGAAGAAGACGATGCGCAAGGTCGTGCCTGTGCCGGTTCGGATCAAGGCAGCGGCATACCCTGTCGCATCCACACTCTCAAGCCGGCCGGGGCAAAGACCGCCGGCCGGCCTGGAATCCCGCGGAGGGTGGCCCTAGCGGCGGCACTTCTCCTTGTAATACTTGCCCTTGTACTTGTAGTAGCAGGTGTTGCCGGTCTGCTGGACGAGGATGGCGCCAGCGGCGGCACCGATGCCGGCGCCGACGATCGCCGCGCCAAGCGAGCCGCCCGCCAGTCCGACGGCCGCAGCGCCGGCCGCGCCGCCGACCAATGCCCCCTGGCCGGTCGTGCAGCCAGCGCTGGTAAGCGCGAGGCCGGACACGGCCGCGACGGTGATGACTAGCTTCCTCATAGGTATCGCTCCCTGAATCGCTTCATTGGCAACGTGGCCGGCACCATTACCGTCACGAGTTCCCGTAAAAGACAATCCGGAAGCAGCGCATTTGTTCCCGAGCAGGAGACAAACGCATTGAAAGGGTTGAGGAAATGCGAATGGACCGGGGACTATAATGCAGCCGGTCGGGGCGACAGCCTTGCCTGCTTGGTGAACCGCTTGATCACCATGTCGCGCCTGAGCTTCGACAGATAGTCGATGAACAGCTTGCCGTTGAGATGGTCGATCTCGTGCTGCAGACAGGTCGCCAGGACGCCGGAAGCCTCGATCTCCTGGTTCTTGCCGTCGCGATCGATATAGGCGACGCGGATCGACTCCGGGCGCTCCACCTCGGCGAAATAGTCCGGTATCGACAGGCACCCTTCCTCCCGCGTCGTCCGCCCGTCCGAGGACGAGAGGATTTGCGGGTTGATCAGGACCATGGGATCCTGCTCGGCCTCCTCGTCCTCGCGCTGGGCGACATCGCAGACGAGCATGCGCCGCGGCACGCCGACCTGGATCGCCGCCAGCCCGATTCCGGGTGCCGCATACATGGCCTCCAGCATATCGTCGGCGAACCGACGCAGTTCGTCGTCGACCCGCTCTACGGGCTCGCTGACGAGTCGGAGTTTCCTGTCCGGAAGGGTGATGATATCGAGCTTTGCCACCGGTCTCAGATATGGAAGGCGAGCGGCGGGGTCAACCCAAGGCGCGTCGGATGGAAGGATGAAGAAACCCAAGCCACCGCCATTGCCCCGGCCGGGCAAGCCGCCGCGCAATCCTCATGCGAAGGTGCTCGGCAAGGGCCCGTATAAGCCGAAGGTCGAGAAGGGCAGGGATGCCTACATCCGCCGGCCGAAGCATCCCAGGCCCGCGGTCGAGGAGGGGGAGTAGCCGGCCGCTGGCGGCGATGTCGCCGCGAATGCGGAGCTGACCGCGGGCCCGAGTATTTGTTCATGATTTGTACTCTTCGTCCGAATCGGATAACCTGTGCCGATGGGCGAAGAGATTTTCCAGATCGGTGGACGTGTCGTCACGCTCGGTGAGGCGCTGGTCCTGGCCGGAGCGGCGGTTGCCGTGCTGCTTCTCGTGGCGTTGCTGATTGCCTGGCGGCGAGCGCTGGCCCGGGCCGAACGCGGCCAGGCCTTCGAGGCTCGGGTCGCCGATCTGGTTCGCGCCCAGACGGAGATGCAGGGCCGCATGCAGACGATGGCGGAAGTCTTCGGTTCGCGGCAGTCGGAACTGGTTCGCGGCCTGTCGGAACGCATGGACGGGCTCGGTCATCGGCTCGGCCAGACGATGAGCGAGACGACGCGCAGCACGCATGAGAATCTCTCGCGGCTGGCCGAGCGGCTGGCGGTGATCGACAAGGCGCAGCAGAACATCACCTCGCTTTCGAGCCAGGTGGTCGAGCTGCAACATATCCTGGCCAACAAGCAGACCCGTGGCGCCTTCGGCGAGGCCCGCATGCAGGCGATCGTCCAGGACGGGCTGCCGAAAAGCGCCTATGCCTTCCAGCCGACGCTGTCGAATGGCACGCGGCCGGATTGCCTGGTGCTCTTTCCCAACGATGCGCCGTCGCTGGTGATCGACGCCAAGTTTCCGCTGGAGGCGTGGAACACGATCCGCACCGCCGAGGATCCGGAGATGATCAAGGCGGCGGAGACGCGGTTCCGTCGCGATACCCAGAAGCACATCCAGGATATCGCCGAGCGCTATCATATCCCCGGCGAGACCCACGACACCGCCTTCATGTTCGTGCCGTCGGAATCGATCTTCGCCGATATTCACGAACGCTTCGAGGACATCGTCCAGCGGGCGCACCGGGCGCGGGTGGTGATCGTCTCGCCGTCACTGCTGATGCTGTCGGTGCAGGTGGTGATGTCGCTGCTGCGCGACGCCAACATGCGCGAGCAGGCGCATGTCATCCAGCATGAGGTGATCCGCATGATGGAGGACGTCGCCCGCCTCGACGACCGGGTCCAGCGGCTGAAGGGCCATTTCGCCCAGGCCAACAAGGACATCGAGCAGATCGAGGTGTCGGCCGGCAAGATCACCAAGCGCGGCGCCGGCATCGAGTCGGTCGAGATCGAGGTCGAGGACAAGCCGCAGAAGCGTCCTCCGGCGGCCAATTCGGACGGGCCGCCGGAACTCCCTTTCCAGGCGATCGGCGAGAGACGGTAGGCGTCAGAATCCCCTGCCATGCTTGGCGATGAAGATGGCCTCCTCCTCGGTCGACTCGCGGCCGAGCATCCCGTTGCGGTGGGGGAAGCGCCCGAACCTGCGGATGATGTCGCGGTGCTTGGTAGCGAAGTCGAGACCGTTCCGCTTGCTCTCCGCCAGTTCTTCCGGCGCCGTCACCGCCATCCCGGCAAACAGCAACACGCAGCGATCCTGGTCCGCGATCAACTCGCTGTGCATGAAGGGCAGGCAGACAAAGGTCTGTTCGACGAGATAGAAGCGGTCGGGGCCGTCGATCAGCAATGCCTCCGCGATTGCGCGCGCCTTGCGGTCCGAGGCGAAAGCGTCTCCGGTCTCGCGGTAGATGTTGCGGGGGAACTGGTCGAGGAGGAGGACCAGGCCGACCTGCTCCTCGCGCGTGAGATCGTCGAGGTCCCAGGCGACCGCCATCGCCTCGGCGATGAACGGCCCCCAGGTGTCACGGATATGGGCGTCGGTTTCGTCCGAGCGCTTGAACCAGATTTCCGCCTTGTCCGGATTGCGGTCGGTCGGCGCGGCGAGCGGACCGAACCACCACGCGTGGATGTCGCGGAGCACGGGCTTGAGCGCGGATTGGGATTCGGATGGCATATAGGCGTCCTTCGCGGAGTATGGCGTCCTGGCATGAACGTCGTTTGTAGCCCAGCCGGCGCGAGCGGCAAGCGGGAACCGCTGCCGTTCCGATCATCCGCCGGCGCCGAGGCCAGCGGTCACGATCCGGAAGCATTCGCAACTATTTGGCGCGATGCGGCTTTCTGATACGATTTGCCCGTTCAACAGACCGGAGATTCCAGAGATGGGTGAATCGGTCAAAGAGGTTCTCGCGCGCCAGCGGATGACGCCAGAGCTTCAGGCGAACATCGGGGATCAGACCGCACTTGCCCGCCTGGGGCTGGCCCTGATGCGCTGGATAGAATACCGGAACCTGAAATATTCCACGGTCGGCAATCCGCCGGTCTATGACACCCGGACCTTTCCCTGGGCGTCGGAGGTCGAGGCGGCCACTCCCGCGATCCGTGCCGAGCTCGACCGGCTGCTGGTCCGCCGCGACGAGTTGCCGGGGTTCCACGAAATCGCGCGCGACGTCGAGGCGATATCGGTCGATACCAATTGGCGGACCTTCATGCTGTGCGGCTATGGCCATGTCTCCGAGGAAGCGACGCGCCTGTGCCCCGAGACCTGGCACGCGCTCCGGCATATCCCCGGCCTCAAGGCGGCGATGTTTTCGATCTTCGAGCCGGGGAAGCACCTGCCGCCGCATCGCGGGCCCTATAATGGCGTCCTCCGCTTCCATCTCGGGCTGAAGGTGCCCAAGACCGGCGACGTGGCGATCCGGATCGCCGACCAGGTGTGCCGATGGGAGGAGGGCAAGGCGCTTATCTTCGACGATGCCTACCGGCACGAGGCATGGAATTACTCCGACGAGGTTCGCGTCGTGCTCTTCGTCGACTTCGCCAAGCCCGAGCGGTTTCCCGGCAGCCTGTTGAATGGTGCGATGCTGTGGATCGCGCGCTGGACGCCCTTCATCCGCGAGGGCTACGCGGCGCAGAAGCGGTGGGAGCGTATCTTCTTCGGACGCCACGACGCCGACAAGGCGGCGCATTGAGCGATGCGCCGACCGATTCCACGATCGTGCGGCGACGGCTTCCGCGACCATGCGGCGCTTGTCGGGCGTCGCGCGTGACCCCATTGGTCGAGGGCGGCTGAATGGCTGGATAGGGATCATGCATGCCTTCGCCGCGTTTCTCGAACGGCTGGTCCTGACGCCGCAGCGCAACGTCAAACTGCGGCTGATGGTGGACTATCTCGGAACGGTTCCCGATCCCGACCGCGGCTACGCGCTCGCCGCGCTTACCGGTGACCTGTCGATCCCCGCGGTCAAGCCGGCGATGCTGCGCGCCCTCGTCACCGACCGGGTCGACGAGGTGCTCTTCGCCTATTCCTACGACTATGTCGGCGATCTTGCCGAGACGATCTCGCTGGTCTGGCCCGAACGGCCGGGCGCCAACCGGCCGCCGAGCCTCGGGGAAGCGGTGGAGCGCCTGATGCGCGCCTCGCGCAGCGACGGCCCGAGGCTCGTCGAGGGGATGCTCGACTCGCTCGACGCAAGCGGCCGCTGGGCGCTGATCAAGCTTGTCACCGGCGGGTTGCGGATCGGCGTCTCGGCACGGCTCGCCAAGCAGGCGCTGGCGGATTTCGGCGACAAGCCGATCAACGAGATCGAGGAGGTCTGGCCGGGGCTGACGCCGCCGTTCGAGCCGTTATTCGGCTGGCTCGAGGGGCGGACCGAGCGCCCGCGCTCGACGATCCCCGCGCCGTTCCGCCCGGTGATGCTCAGCCATCCGCTCGGCGACGAAGACCTCGGCGCGATCACCCCGGACCAGTATGCGGCCGAATGGAAGTGGGACGGCATCCGCGTCCAGGCGGTCCGCGAAGGCGACGTCGCCCGTCTCTATACGCGGACCGGCGACGATATCTCGACCACCTTTCCCGACGTCGTCGATGCGCTGGATTTCGAAGGGGCGCTCGACGGCGAATTGCTGATCGGCCGACGCGGCGAAGAGGGTTTCGCAACCGGCTCCTTCTCCGAATTGCAGCAACGCCTCAACCGCAAGACCGTCTCGGCCCGGTTGATGGCGAGCCACCCTGCCTTTCTGCGCGTCTATGATTGCCTGGTCGCTGGCGGGGAGGATGTCCGGGGCATGTCCTTCCGGGATCGGCGGGATCGGCTGGAGAGGCTCGTCGGCCACGCCTCGCCGGAGCATCTCGATATCTCGCCGCTGCTCGCCTTCAGCGACGGCGAGGCGCTGAAGGCGCTGCGCGCGTCGCCGCCGGAGCCGGTGATCGAGGGCGTCATGCTGAAGCGCTGGGACTCGGTCTACGAGCCCGGCCGGCCGAAGGGGCCATGGTTCAAGTGGAAGCGCGACCCCCATGTCGCCGACGCGGTGCTGATGTACGCCCAGCGCGGCCACGGCAGGCGATCCTCCTTCTATTCGGACTACACATTCGGAGTCTGGCGGGCGGGTGAGGGTGGCGACGAACTGGTTCCGGTCGGAAAGGCCTATTTCGGGTTCACCGACGAGGAGCTGGCTGAAATCGACCGTTTCGTGCGGAACAATACGGTCAACCGCTTCGGGCCGGTGCGCGAGGTCGTGCATACCGCGGGGCAGGGGCTGGTTCTGGAGGTTGCCTTCGAGGGGCTGCAGCGCTCGACCCGACACAAATCGGGGATTGCGATGCGTTTTCCCCGAGTATCGCGGCTTCGCTGGGACAAGCCGCCCGCCGAGGCGGACCGGCTCGAGACCCTGCAAGCGCTCATCCGGGACTAGCTCCCGCCGCGCATACGCGGTTCCAAATCGGGAACCGGTCTCCTATATAGCGGGCAAGATGTCTTGGAGACCGGATCCATGAGCGGTGCCGTTACGCGCTTCATCGGCGGATCACCCGGCCGGGTGATTTTCCAGCTCATCGTAATGTCGATCGTCGTCGGCATCATCCTGAACCTGCTTGGCGTTTCTCCCTACGACATCGTCAGCGGGCTTCAGCGGCTGGCCATGCGGATCTACAACATGGGCTTCGGCACGATCGAGTGGATATTCCGCTACTTCCTGCTCGGGGCTGTGGTCGTCGTTCCGATCTGGCTGATCATGCGCCTGCTCAAGGTGGGCCGTCGCGAGGGCTGACCCGAAGCCGGGGCCACCGCCGGCGACGGGATTTGGGCAAGCGCGAATCCGCCGGACGTGATATCAGCCGGGCCTTCATTCGGGTCCCTTGTCGATGTCCGCGCCTGCCATTCTTCCGTTCGAGGTCACGCATCGTGGCGTGCTCGCCATCGCCCTGCCGATGACGCTCGCCTATCTGTCGACGCCGCTGGTCGGTCTGGTCGACACGGGCGTGATCGGGCAGCTCGGCGACGCGGCGCTGATCGGCGGCATCGCCCTCGGCGCGGTGATCTTCGACATCGTCTTCACGACGATGAACTTCCTGCGCAGCGGGACCACCGGCCTGACCGCCCAGGCGCACGGCGCCCAGAATCGGACCGAGGTCGACGCGGCTTTCCTCCGGGCGCTGATCGTTGCGATCGCCATCGGCCTTGCCGTCCTCGCCCTCAAGGACATCATCCTCGATGTCGCCCTGTCGCTGATGGGCGGCAGCGACGAGGTTCAGGCGGCAACCCGCACCTATTACGGCGTGCGCGTGCTCGCGACGCCCTTCGCGCTCGCCAACTACGTGATCCTCGGATGGCTGATCGGCCTGAACCGCGCCGGGCTGGCGCTCCTCCTCCAGACGGTCCTCAACGGCGCCAATATCGCCTTGAGCATGGTCCTGGTGCTGGGGCTCGACTACGGCGTCGCCGGCGTCGGCTGGGCAAGCTTCGCCGCCGAGGTGCTGACCGCGGTGGTCGGTTTCCTCATCGCCTTCCGGCTGATCAACCGCGCCGCGCTGCCGCATCGCGGCGTCATCCTCGAACGGGCGGCGATCCTCAGGATGATCGCGGTCAATCGCGACATCATGATCCGCTCCTTCGCGCTGCTCTTCGCCTTCGCCTTCTTCACGTCGCGCAGCGCTTCCCATGGCGACGTGATCCTGGCCGCCAACCAGATCCTGATGACGCTGTTCTTCGTCGGGTCCTTCTTCCTCGATGGCCTTGCCACCGCGGCCGAGCAGCTCGCCGGCCGGTCGATCGGCGCGCGCTATCGCCCGGCCTTCGACCGGTCCTTGAAGCTGACCGTCGGCTGGGGGCTGGTCGTCGGCCTCGTCATGACGCTGGTCTTCTGGATCGGCGGGCCGCTCATCATCGACACGATGACCACCAACGACGCGGTACAGGAAACCGCGCGGCTCTACCTGCCCTTCGCCGCGCTGACGCCGCTGGTCGGGACGCTTGCCTTCCAGATGGACGGGGTGTTCATCGGCGCGACCTGGTCATCCGACATGCGCAACATGATGCTCCTGTCGCTGGCATTCTATATCCTCGCCTGGTGGCTGTTGACGCCCGCCCTCGGTGTCTCCGGCCTGTGGATCGCCCTGCTTCTCTTCCTCGGCATTCGGGGGCTGTCACTGCTCTGGCGGTCGCGGGCGAAGGTCGCGTTGGCGTTTCCCGACTGACGGCCGGCTAGGCCGCCGGTCCGCCCGCCGCCCATGCTTCGACGTCGCGGCCGACGAGGTCGGATATCGACGCCGCGCCGTCGCGCGCCAGGAGCTTCGGCAGGTCGGCGAGAATGCGCGCCGGCAGACCGGGACCCTCGTAGACCATGCCGGTGTAGAACTGGACGAGGTTGGCGCCGGCCTTGAGCTTGTCGAGGACCGTGCCGGCCGAGTCGACGCCGCCGACGCCGACAAGGACCATGTCCCGGCCGACGATCCGCCGCACCCTGGCAAGCATGACGGTCGAGCGGCGGAAGAGGGGCTGCCCGGACAATCCGCCGGCCTCGGCGGCGAGCGGATCGTCGGCGATCGCATCGCGGGCGACGGTCGTGTTGGAGACCACCATGCCTTCGACGCCGGACCTGAGCGCAATCTCGGCGGTGGCCTGAAGCGCCGCCTCGTCGAGGTCCGGGGCTATCTTCAGCAGGATCGGTACCCGGCTCCGCGCAAGGTCGCGCGCCTCGAAGATGCGTGACAGCAGCTCGGAAAGAGCGATCTCATGATGCAGGTCGCGCAGCCCCGGCGTATTCGGCGACGAGATATTGACGGTGAAATAGTCGGCGACATCGGCGAAGCGGGCGATGCCGACCGCGTAGTCGGCCGTGCGATCCGGGCTCGTCTTGTTGGCGCCGACATTGACGCCGACGACGCCGACCCGCTTCCGGTCGGCGAGCCGGCGATGCACCGCGGCATGGCCTTCGCCGTTGAAGCCGAGGCGGTTGATCATGGCGTGGTGCCTCGGCAGGCGGAAGACGCGGGGTTTCGGATTGCCGGGCTGCGGCTTCGGCGTCACCGTGCCGACCTCGGTGAAGCCGAAGCCGAGGGCAAGCAGCGCGTCCGGGACCTCGCCATTCTTGTCGAAGCCGGCGGCCATGCCGATCGGGTTCGGGAAGTCGAGGCCCAGCAGTTGCTGGCCTAGTCCCGGTATCCGCCGCTCCGGTCGCGGATGGAGCCCGGCCGCCAGCGCCTTCAGCGCGAGCCTGTGGGCGCGCTCCGGGTCGAGCGAGAAGAGGATCGAGCGAAGAAGGTCGTAGCTCCCGCTCATGCGGCGAGGTCTGGGAACTGGTGGCGGCCGCCGGGTCCGAGGGGCAGCGGCTTCACCCAGATCACCGCGTCGAGGGCAAGGGGGGCGAAGAGATGCGGAAACAGATCGTTGTCGCGCGACGCCTCGTAGCGGAGCGCGTCGCCGAGCCGGTCGGCATCGACAGCCACGAGCAACAGGCCCTCGACACCGGCGAAATGCAGCGCCGCCGTCTCCGCCACCTGGGCAGCGGTCGAGAAATGGATATAGCCGTCCTGCCTGTCGATTCCGGCGCCGTGGAAGACGCCCGTGGCCTCGGCCTCGCGCCACAATGGCGCCGGACAGATCTTGTAGATGGCGGTCATCGGTCCTCGCCCGTGGAATCGCGTTGGCGGACCGTAGGCAGCCGCCGACGCGGGGGCAAGGCCACACGTGGTCCATTTCGTGGTAGAAACGGGCCGACCAGACGGAGGTGGAACCGGGAGTGATGCGTTTCAGCCTGCTCGTCCCCGGCCTGCTCGGCCTGACGATGGCGACCGGTTCGGCACAAGAAGCCGGCACCGGGCGCTATGCGGTCGAACCAAGCGTCGATGGCTTCATCCGGCTCGATACCGAGACCGGTGCCATGTCCCATTGCACCCGGCGGGACGGCGTCTGGCGATGCGAGTCCCTTGCCGGTGACGAGGCGGCCGTCGAGGCCCTGACCGACGAGGTTCGTGCGCTCAACCAGCGCGTCGACGAACTGAGCGAACGCCTCACCGTTCTGGAGGGATCCGGGCCGGCGGCCTCGGCGCCACCGGCCGCCCGGCAAGTCGAGGAGCCGGGCTTCGCCGAATTGCTGGTCGAGCGGCTGATCCAACTGGTCCGCGACATCAGGGGCGAGCGGCAGCCGAGCAGCTGACCGGCGGTCAGCGCCGCTTCTTGAAACGCTCGGTCGCCGCGACGAGCCCGGCGACAATTCCCGGTTCGGTCATCGCGTGGCCGCTGTCCGGGACGAGGTTGAGATCGGCCTGCGGCCACGCGCGGTGCAGATCCCAGGCGATGAAGGCCGGCGTACAGACATCGTAGCGACCATGGATGATGGCGCCGGGGATATCGCGCAGGATCCCGGCATTGGCGATCAACTGGCCGTCGCTTTCGAAGAAGCCGCCGTTGATGAAATAGTGGCATTCGATCCGTGCGAAGGCGAGTGCATAGGTCGGGTTGCCGAAGGCGGCGACCCTGGCGGGATTGGGCAGGAGCGACAGCGCCGCGCCTTCCCACATGCTCCAGGCGCGGGCGCAGGCGAGTTGTTCCGTCTCGTCGTCGCCGGTCAGTCGCGCATGATAGGCGGAAATCATGTCGCCGCGCTCCGCGGCCGGGATGGGCTCGACGAAGCTCTCCCACGCCTCGGGCAGGATGTTGGAGGCGCCGTCCTGATAGAACCAGAGGAGCTCCTTGCGTCGCAGGGTGAAGACGCCGCGCACGATGATCTCCGTCACCCGGTCGGGATGGGTCTCGGAATAGGCGAGGGCGAGGCAGGCGCCCCACGAGCCACCGAAAACCTGCCAGCGCTCGATGCCGAAGTGGTCGCGAATGCGCTCGATGTCGGCAACGAGGTCCCAGGTGGTGTTTTCCCGCAGTTCGGCATGCGGCGTGGAACGTCCCGAGCCGCGCTGGTCGAACATGATGATGCGGTGGACGGCCGGGTCGTGGAAGCGCGGCATTGTCGGATTCGTGCCGGCCCCCGGGCCGCCGTGGAGAAGGATAACCGGCTTGCCGTCGGGATTCCCGTATTCGGCGACATGCAGTTCGTGCAGGGACGACACCTTCAGGCGTTCGACGCGGTTGGGCTGGATCGGCGGAAACAACGATAGTGGCGCGGTCATCAGGTCGGAAACTCCGGACAGGCGGGGGAGGAGAAGGACGATCTAGACGGCATGGTCTTCCAGAACCGGATCGGCGGTCGGCCGCCGGATGGCATCGACCACCGCCAGGCGCGTCGCCGAGGGCGCCGGGTTGAGCAGGCTGACGACGACGGTGACGACGAAGCCGAGCGGCGCGCCGATGATCGCGGAAGCGGCTGGCGAGATGCCGGCCTCGGTGAGGCCGATGATCGAGATCGGCTCGATCGTGCCGGCCTGGAGCAGCGCCACATAGGCGGCGGTGACGCCGAAGCCGGCGATCATCCCGGCCGCGACGCCGCGGAAGGTCGTACGCCGCCACCAGATGCCGAGGATGATCGCCGGGAAGAATCCCGCGGCCGCCAGCGACGGCGCGGCGAAGGCAAGCGCGAAGATGTCGCCCGGATCCGTCGACGCGAGCCAGCCGCCGAGGACGAGGAAGATAATGACGAAGAGCCGCGAGACGATGAGGCGACGCCCGGCGGGCGCACGGGGGTTGATCAGGGTGCCGTAAAGGTCGTGCCCGGCGGAGGTGCCGAGGGTGATGACGGCGGCGCCCGCGGTTGCGAGCGCCGCGGCGAGAACCGCCGCCGCGATCAGCGCGGTCAGCACGTGAGGGAGGCCGGTGATATCGGCGAAGCCGGTGGCGACCGCATCGGCGGCGACCGAAACATCCCCCGGCCGGAGTCCGTTGACGACCGAGGATGCACCACAGGCCCCGCTGATCTCCGCGACTGAAAGCGTCGCCACTCCGCAGACGCCGGCAAGCCCGTTCGCGGCATAGTCGAACAGCCATTGCGGAAGATCCGCGACCTCGGCGCCGACCACCTCGGTGACGATGGAAAGCTTCGCGAAGGCGGCGATCGCCGGCGCGGTGGCGGCGACGACGGCGACGACCAGGAGGCCCCAGGCCGCCGAGAGGCGCGCGCCGGCAATATCGCTTGTCGTTCCGCTTCGCGCCAGCACATGGGGAAGCGCGACGACGCCCGCGGCGATGCAGAGCGCGAGGGCGAAGAGATTGAACCCGTCAAGCGACGAGACCGGAAAGACCCCGGCCGGCGCCACCTGGATCGCCGAGCCGCCGGCGAGCGCATTCTCCGCCATGGCGTTGCCATAGGTGAGCTGGGCGATCGGTAACCGGTATTGTTGCAGCGAGAAGATCAGGGGCGGCGTCAGGATGCCGAACAGGATGACGATCGCCTGGGCGCCGGCCACCGCCGTCACCCCACGCATGCCGCCGAGCAGCGTCGACAGCAGCAGGACGACACAGACGACGATGATGGTGGTCTTCGTGCTCATCCCCAATGACAGCCCGCCGATCCACGCCGCCGTGGCGATCGCCGCGGCGAGCAGCGGCAGCGAGCAGGCGAGGAGCACGACGATACCGAGGACGCGCACGAGCGGCGTTCCGAAACGGACGGAGAGCATGTCCGGCAGCGTCACCGCGCCCGATTTGCGGTAGTAGGGCGCGACGACGACGGCGAGGATCACGAAGCCCCCCGTCCAGCCGACGGTCAGCGCCAGTCCCGCGCTCTCGTCGGCGAAGAAGGCGCCCGCCATGCCGACGAAGCCCGCGGCGGACAGGAAGGCGGCGGCGGTCGCCAGGCCGTTGAATCCGGCCGAGACATTGCGGCCGGCGACGTAGAAATCGGCAAGCGACAGGGTTCGCGCGAGGATACCGAGGACCGAATAGGCGAGCACGGTGATCGCGACCACCAGGATCGTGACGATCCGCTCGGGCAGCCCGAACTCGCCGAGCATGGCCACCACCACGACGAAGAGCGCAAAGGCGGTGGTGAGAAGGCCGAAGACCTTGCCGACGCCCCGGCTGCCGTGCGGAGTGGAGACCATGGCGTCAGTCCTCGAAAAGGCCGTGCCGCCGGTCGATGACATCCTGACGACGAACCGACCAGAATACGACAGCGACGAGCAGGAAGGGCAGGATCGTCGCGGCGAGCACGAATCCGGTCGGATATCCCTCGGCGTCCCCCGAGCCGACGAACCCCAGGAAGAGCAGGATGACGACAGTTGCTACCGCGACTGTCGAGGCGGCGAGGATGGCGGTTTCACGCCACCGCTGGGTGTAATCCGCATCCGCCATTGGCAGTCAGGCTCCCGCAGGGTTCGATTCGCGACCGGCAGCATCGCATGGGCGCGCCCGCCACGCACTCGACAAGCCTGCGCTCGATGATTGCGGAAACGTCCGATTGGCGCTAGGCACAAAGGTTGTCGCAGCGCCGATCGGCTCGCGGGAATCGGTGCGCACCAAGTGAGGGGCGATTCATGCTTAAGGAATTCAAGGAATTTGCGCTCAAAGGCAACCTCGTCGATCTGGCGGTCGCCTTCATCATCGGAGCCGCATTCAGCGGTCTGGTTCAGTCGGTTGTCAACGACATCATCATGCCGATCGTCGGCCTGGTCACGGGCGGCGTCGATTTCAGTGAGATGTATATCCAGATGTCCGGCGATCCGCAGCCGACGCTGGCGCTGGCGCGCGAAGCCGGCGCGACCCTCGCCTACGGCAACTTCATCACGCTGGTGATCAACTTCCTGATCGTCGCCTGGGTGCTGTTCCTGGTCGTCAAGGCCATGAATCGGCTGAAGAAGAAGGAAGAGGAAGCCCCGCCGCCGGCGCCGCCGCGCGAGGAAGTCCTGCTTGAGGAAATCCGCGACCTTCTCGCCAAGAAGCCCTGAATCATGCAATTCCGCTGGTCGCGGTGCCGGTCCATCGGGCGGCGCCGCGGCCAGCATCCGTCGCCGCCCGGCGGCGGCAAGAAGTCTCATCGCCATGTCCGATTCCCCGCTGATCACTTCCTTGCGCGCGGAAGCGCGCGACGCGCCGGAAAGCGGGATCGTCGAGGTCTTCAACTACGGCAGGAACCGGCCCGGGCTGATACCGCTGTGGGTCGGCGAGGGCGACCTGCCGACTCCCGACTTCGTCGTTGCCGCCGCCAACCAGTCGCTCGCCCGGGGCGAAACCTTCTACACCTACCAGCGGGGCATTCCCGAGCTTCGGCAAGCGCTCGCCGACTATCACGGGCGTCTCCTCGGCGGGCAATTCCCCGCCGAGCGGTTCTTCGTGACCGGCGGCGGAATGCAGGCGATCCAGATCGCCGCCCGCATGGTGGCCGGGACCGGCGACGAGGTGGTGATTCCGGTCCCCTGCTGGCCGAATATCACCGCCGCCGTGGCGATTTCGGGGGCGAGGCCGGTGCCGGTGCCGATGGGTTTCGGCAATGCCGGCTGGACGCTCGATCTCGACCGGCTCTTCGACGCGGTTTCCGACCGGACGAGGGCGATCTTCCTCAACTCGCCCTCCAATCCGACGGGCTGGACGGCGACCCGCGCGGAGCTGGAGGCCATCCGGCAATTCGCGGCGAAGCGCGGCCTGTGGATCATCGCCGACGAGGTCTATGGGCGGTTCTTCTATGAAGGCCCGCGCGCGGCCTCCTTCTACGACATCGCGGACCGCGACGAGCGCATCCTCTACGTCAACACCTTCTCCAAGAATTACGCGATGACCGGCTGGCGCATCGGCTGGCTGTCGGCGCCGATCGAGCTCGGCCAGACCATCGAGAACCTGATCCAGTATTCGACCTCGGGCGTTGCCGCCTTCATGCAGCGCGCGGCGACGGTGGCGCTGAACGAAGGGGACGCTTTCCTGGAGATGCAGGTCGCGCGCGCCCGGGAAGGCCGGCGGATCTGCTGCTCGACGCTGGCGGCGACCGGCCGTGTCCGACTCGCCGAGCCCGATGGAGCCTTCTACCTGTTCTTTGCCGTCGACGGCGAGACGGACTCGCGGTCGCTGGCCTTGCGGCTGGTCGACGAAGCCAATGTCGGGGTCGCGCCCGGAATCGCCTTCGGCGACGATACCGGTTTCATGCGCATCTGCTTCGCGCGGAGCGCCAGCCAGCTCGAAGAAGCGGCCGGCCGTCTGGCCGAGTGGCTGAAGCCAGCCTGAGCGGCTGTCGCCGCGGTCAGTCGAGGACGTCGACGACGATCGCGCTGATTTCGGTTCCCGTCCCGTCACCGGGGATGCCCGGCTCGATGACGATCGAATCGCCCTTCGGGTCGGTGCGGAGCGTCGGCACCCGCCATGTCAGCGAGATCGGCTCGAGCTCCTGTGTCAGGCTGGCAGTCTTCCAGTAGCTGACGGCCAGTCCGCTCTGCAGCGCGAAACGCAGGTTGGCGGCGCCGTTTTCCCTGGCCGAGCGCGCTACGACGATGACGTTGACCGTGTGGCCGCCGAGCCGGGCCGCGAGGCCCGGACCGACCAGTGCCCGCGCGCCGGCCGAGGCGGAGGAGGTTGCAACCCGCGCGGTTTCGCCGTCGAAGCGTACGGGATTGCTCGGATCGGTATCGAAGACCGTCGGGTCGCTGCCGTCGAACAGCACGAAGCGGTGGATGGTGCCATTCGTCAGCGGCGGCAGGCCATTCGCCGAGGGCGGCGCGGCGGCAGGCGTCCCGGGTGCGTTGGCGAGAGCCGGTCGGTCGGTGCCTGCCGGCATCAGGATATAGGCCGTGACCGCGATCAGCGCGACGGCAAGAACGCCCACCACGCCGATCAGGATTCCGAGCTGGCGCCGCGAGAATTGTCCGTCCGACGGGCTCCGCCTGTGCGTGACCGCCTTGCGCCGCGGCCGTCCGCGGGGCGGACGCTTCGCCTGCGGGCGCGGCCGGGACTGTCGCCGGGGCCCGGTCGGCGATGGCCGGCTCTCCGGCGCGGGTGCACGGGACCGCGGCGCCGGGCGCGTCGCCGGCCGCGGTGGCGGCTCGACCAGAACCGCTTCCTCCTCGTAGGAATAGGAGTAGCTGGCGATATCCCGGGCCTCGGTCACCGGCACGGGGAGCAGGGAGCGGACGTCCTCCTCTGGCTCGTCCTCCTCGACCACGCTTCCCGGCGGCGGCTGTTCGGCCGGCGGCTCGGGAAAGTCGTTCGGGTCCGAATTGAGGGCGGCTTCCACCGCCATGCTTCGGATGTCGAGCGTACTCAGCAGATCGACGAGCGAGCCGCGCTCCTTCGAATTTTGCGGCGGTGGCGGCCGGACCGGTTCCTCGGGATATCCATATCCGTCCGTGCCGTCATATGCGTCGGCTTCCGCCGGGCCGGGCCCGAAGGCCGGCGCATAGTCCGCCTCCCGGTCATAGCCGTCGATGATTGGCGGCGGCTCGTCCCGGGGCGGCTCAACGTCGAGCTCCGGTTCCGGCATGCGTTCGAACACCTCGAGGACATTGCTCTCGATCTGGTCGACGGCCAGGTCGAACTGACCGATGCGGGCATCGATCTCGTCCTCGGCAAGCGGCGGATCATATGACCACAGCCGGCGGATCATCGCGGTCCGCGCCTGGGAATAGGTCGCCTCGCGATCGCGGGCGGACCGGAGGCCGCGATCGATGATCGACTGGGTCAGAACCGAATAGAAATCGTTCATGCGCGGGAGATCTGTCCTTCGGATACGGGCAAACGCCGACCTGCCTACGCCTCGTCGAGCAGTTCCGGACCGTTGAGGATCAACGGATCCGGCTGACGCACGACGTTCGCATCCCTGCCGGGATAGTCAAGAGTCGCAAGAACATGGCGAATGATGTTCAACCGCGCGCGGCGCTTGTCATTGGCCCTGACCACCGACCAGGGCGTGGCCGGCCGGTGGGTCGCCGCGAACATTTCGTCCCGGGCGCGGGTGTAATCATCCCACTTATGCATCGCCGTATAGTCGATCGGCGATAGTTTCCAGACCTTCAACGGATTGTGGCGGCGCTCGAAAAACCGTTTGAACTGCGTAGCCTGGCCGATGTTCAGCCAGAACTTGAGCAGGATGATCCCCTGGTCGACCAGAAGCTTCTCGAAGCTCGGCACGGCTTCGAGAAAGGACCGGTGCTCTTTGGTGGTGCAAAAGCCCATGACCGGCTCGACGCCCGCCCGATTGTACCAGGAGCGGTCAAAGAGGACCATCTCGCCATGGGTCGGCAGGTGCGCGACATAGCGCTGGAAATACCATTGGCCGCGCTCCACCTCGTTCGGCTTGGGCAGCGCGACGACGCGCGCCGAGCGCGGGTTGAGATACTGGCGAAGCGCGAAGATGGAGCCGCCCTTGCCGGCCGCGTCGCGGCCCTCGAAGAGAAGCACCATGCGAAGGTTCCCGTCGCCGATATGGCGCTGCAGCTTGACCAGCTCGACCTGGAGCTGCTCGAGCTCCTCCTCGTAGAGCTTGTCCTTGATCGGCTTGTCATAGGGATAACCGTCGGACCCGAGCGCTTCGCGCTCGACCCATTCCGGAAGGACGGGGTCGTCGAGGTCGAACGATCCGAACTCGGTGTCGATCCGGGCCGCGTCGATGGCCGGTACGATCGATGGGGGCAGCGGGGCCGCTTTCCGGGCCTTCTTGCTCCCCCTTGCCTTTTCGTTCTTCTTCTTTTCGCCCATTGGTGCGACTGGTCCCTGATGACGCGTGTTGGCGTCCGCGAAAGCGAGCTTATATCCTGCATCGCCAGCCGGTCACCATGAGGGTGATTCTGGCAAACCCAAGGCGATCCTCCCGGAAGCAAGCGGTCTCCATGGTGACGAACGACACCGACGACAAGGACAGCCGCATCGGACCGCCGGAATTGCCCGTCTTTCGGCGGATCCACCAGTCTCGTTGGCTTATCGTCGCATTCGCGGCGCTGCTCGTTGTCCTGGCCGCGGCCGGAACGATCAATGCAACGGCGGCGCTGGTTCTCTTCGCCGCCCTGTTCGTTCTTGTCGCGCTGGTCCGTCACGACGAGGCCGTCGCGCGGCCGGTGGCTTCGTCGCGGCCCATCGAGCCGGTCTGGCCGGATACCGGGATCAAGCTGTTTGCCGAAGCGTTGCCGGACCCGTGCATGGTCCTCGACCGGCGTGGCGTCGTCCGTTTCGCCAATCGCCGCGCAACCGAGGCTTTTTCGATCCGGGCGGGCGATCCGCTGACATTCCGGCTGAGGGTTCCGGACCTGCTGGCGGCGTTTGACCGGGTCGCCAAGGGCGGTCCCGCGGAGGGGGTGGACTTCGTCGAGCGGGTGCCGACCGAGCGCTGGTTCGCGGCGTGGTTTGCGCCGCTCGAGGCGGGGCACGGGCAGGGGAGCTTCGTCGCGCTGATCCTCGACGATCTGACCGAGCGCAGGCGGAGTGAACGCATCCGTGTCGACTTCGTCGCCAATGCCAGCCATGAGCTCCGGACTCCGCTGGCATCGCTCAGCGGTTTCATCGACACCCTGCAGGGGCCCGCGCGCAACGATCCGGCCGCCCGGGAACGCTTCCTGGCCGTCATGCAGGAACAGGCGACGCGGATGAGCCGTCTCGTCGACGATCTCCTGTCCCTGTCGCGGATCGAGATGAAACAGCATGTGCGCCCGTCGGACGAGGTCGATCTCTGTTCGATCATCCGGCACGTGCGCGATGCGATGGAGCCGTTGTCGAAGGAGCTCGGCGTCGAGATCGTGACCGAGGTCCCGGACGAGCCGGTGCCGGTTTCCGGCGATCGCGACGAGCTGATTCAGGTCTTTGAGAACTTGACCGAAAACGCCTGTAAATACGGCCAGTCGGGTGGGCGCGTCGAGGTCGAGGTGAAGCCGGCAACCCCGCCGGACGGACCGGTCGTCTCCGTTCGCGACTATGGTCCCGGCATCCCCGAGGAGCACATTCCGCGGCTCACCGAGCGCTTCTACCGGATCGACCTCGATGCAAGCCGCAAGCACCGCGGAACCGGGCTTGGGCTGGCCATCGTCAAGCACATCCTGGCGCGTCACCAAGCCCGGATGAGGATCGATAGCCGTCCCGGTGACGGTGCCGTCTTCAGCGTCGTCTTTCCACAGGCCGAGACTTTGCCGAAGGTTGACGCGGGGAAAATAGTCATTGAATATCAATGATTTGGCTTGTCGTAAAACTGTTAAATAACTGTCATAGAAACATTATCCGTCGTCTCTAGGGTCCGGTTTCGCATCACGGGCGCCCAATCGAGCTCCCGAACCGAAACGTCCCATAATCAGGGAGACATCAGGTGAAAACCAAGCTTGTTACCGGTCTCGCGGCGGTTGCGTTCGCGACAACGGCATTCTCGGGCGCGGCTGTCGCGCGCGATCAGATCCAGATCAAAGGCTCCTCCACGGTGCTGCCTTACGCGCAGATCGTCGCCGAGGCATTCGGCGAGAACTTCGATTTTCCGACTCCGGTGGTCGAGGGCGGCGGCTCGGGTGCCGGCCGCAAGGCCCTGTGCGAAGGCGTCGGCGAGAACACCATCGACATCGCCGACTCCTCCAGCCGGATCAAGCAGTCCGACATCGATAACTGCATGGCCAACGGCATCGACAAGATCATGGAAGTCCGCATCGGCTATGACGGCATCGTCTTCGCCTCGGACATCAACGGCCCGTCCTTCGCCTTCACCCCGGCCGACTGGTACAACGCCATCGCCGCCAAGGTGGTCAAGGACGGCAAGCTTGTCGATAACCCGAACAAGAGCTGGCATGACGTCAATCCCGACCTGCCCGACCAGGCGATCCTGGCGTTCATTCCGGGAACCAAGCACGGCACCCGCGAAGTGTTCGACGTCAAGGTCATCGAAGCCGGCTGTGCGGACTCGGGCGCCGAGGAGGCCCTCAAGGCGGCCGGCATGGAAGAAGGCGGCTGCCTGAAGCTGCGTACCGATGGTGTTTCGGTCGATATCGATGGCGACTACACCGAGACGCTGTCGCGCCTCGACGCCAACAAGGACGCCATCGGCGTCTTCGGCCTGTCATTCTACGAGAACAACACCGACAAGTTGCAGGTCGCGACCATGTCGGGAATCACCCCCTCGACCGAGAGCATCGCCTCCGGCGAATATCCGGTGTCGCGGCCGCTGTTCTTCTACGTCAAGATGGCGCATCTCGGCGTGATCCCCGGCCTGCGTGAATACATCAACTTCTTCGTTTCCGACGACATGGCCGGTCCCGACGGCCCGCTGGCCGCCTATGGCCTGGTTTCGGATCCGAAGCTTGCCGACACCCAGAAAATGGTGGAGGACGAGGTCCCGATGGGACCGCTTATGTAGCCTTTAGACGACTCGGCTGGCGGCGCCCTCGGGGGCCGCCAGCGCGTTCCCAAACAGCTCGGGTACCTCGATGAACGTAGGTCTGCTTATCCTGATCGTGCTGGTGATCGCGGCGGCCGGTTACGTTCTGGGTCGCCGGCGTTCCCTGGCGACTGCGGATGGCAACATCCGCGGCATGCACTCGCTGCCGGGCTATCATGGACAGTCGGTCTTCCTTTTCGCTTCGGTTCCGGCCTTCCTGGTGATGATCGTCTGGCTGCTGGTCCAGCCGCTCGTGATCGAGAACCAGGTGTCGGCGCTGATCCAGCCTTCGGATATCCCCGAGGGCAGCTCCCTCAGCCTGGTCATGGCCGATGTGCGCCGCATTGCCGATGGGCTGGACCTTGCGGTCGCGCGAGGCGCGCTGACCGAGGACCAGATCGCGACCATGCGCGCGGACCTCACCAACCTGCGCGGACGGCTTGCCGATGTCGGCGTGGCGATCGCCGCCGACGTCAAGCAGAGTGTCTTCGTCGCCGCCCAGGAATACCGCGCGCTGAACAAGATCGGCCTGATGGTGATGAGCGGGCTGGTGATCGCGGTCGCCGTGGCCGGGGCGGCGTATTCCTATTCCAGGATCACGCCCCGCTACCGGGCGCGAAACGTCGCTGAGGCCGCGATCAAGGCGCTCCTGATCCTGTCCTCGACGGTCGCCATTCTGACCACGCTTGGCATCATCCTGTCGCTGGTGTTCGAGACGGCACACTTCTTCAATCTCTATCCGGCGCGGGATTTCTTCTTCAACCTGACCTGGAATCCGCAGTTCCGCGGCGGTTCCGATCTGGGCATCATCCCGCTTCTGTGGGGCACGCTCTATGTATCCTTCGTCGCCTTGGCGGTCGCGGTTCCGGTCGGCCTCCTGGCGGCGATCTACCTTGCCGAATACGCCTCGCCGACCGTTCGCGGCATCGCCAAGCCGGCCATCGAAATCCTCGCTGGTATCCCGACCATCGTCTACGGTCTCTTCGCGCTGATCACGGTCGGTCCCTTGCTGCGCGACTACTTCGCCCAGCCGCTCGGCCTCGGCTCGTCCTCCTCCTCGGTGTTGACCGCCGGCCTGGTGATGGGGATCATGCTGATCCCCTTCGTCTCCTCGCTGTCCGACGATGTCATCAACGCGGTGCCTCAGGCCATGCGTGACGGCTCCTATGGGTTGGGCGCGACGCAGTCTGAAACGGTGAAGAAGGTGATTCTGCCCGCGGCGCTGCCCGGCATCGTTGGCGCCATCCTGCTTGCCGCCAGCCGCGCCATCGGCGAGACGATGATCGTCGTCATGGGCGCGGGGGCCGCGGCGAAGCTCAGCCTGAACCCGCTCGAGGCGATGACGACGATAACGGTCAAGATCGTCAGCCAGCTGACGGGCGACACCGAATTCGCCTCGCCCGAGACGCTGGTCGCCTTTGCGCTGGGGCTGTCGCTCTTCGTCGTCACGCTCCTGCTGAACATCGTCGCGCTTCAGGTCGTGCGCAGATACAGGGAGCAGTACGAGTGAGCGTTGACAACACCGTTGCAGAGGCCGGACGCCCGCGGCTGATTCGGGCGGATCGCACGCGCCGCCGCAACGCCGCCGAAACGAGGTTCCGCATCTACGGCGTCGTCGCCATCGTGATCTCGTTGGCGGCGCTGGTGTTCCTAGTCCTCTCGATCCTGTCGAACGGACTTGGCGCGTTCAGCCAGACATTCATCGCCTTCGACGTGTATCTCGACCCCGCCGTCATCGACAAGAACGGCAACCGCAATCCGGAAGAGATGAAGAAGGTCACCACGATCGGCTACGGCAACCTGCTGAAGAAGGCGCTTGCCGCCGACCTCGAGGCCAGGGGCGTGTCGACCGAGGGAATTCCGCCAAAGGAGGTGGACGGGCTGCTGTCCAAGGACGCCCCCGCGCAGCTCAGGGACAAGGTCCTTGCCGACCCCGGCCTCGTCGGCCAGACGATCCGTTTCGAGACCTACGCGAATGGCCGTATCGATGGATATTTCAAGGGCCGGGTGACGATGGAGAGCGCCAGGCTCGACAGCAATGTCAGCCCCGAGCAGCTTGAGCTCGCAGACCGCATGCGCGCGGCCGGTATCGTCAGCGTCCGCTTCAACTGGGGCTTTCTGTTCGGCCCCGACGCATCGGAGCTGCGGCCCGAAGCCGCCGGGCTTGGCATCGCCATCATCGGTTCGGCCTATATGATGATGATCGTCCTGGTGCTGGCGCTGCCGATCGGCGTCGCCGCCTCCATCTATCTGGAGGAATTCGCCAGGCAGAACGCCTTCACCGACGTGATCGAGGTCAATATCGCCAATCTTGCGGCGGTGCCCTCGATCGTCTTCGGTATCCTGGGTCTGGCGCTCTTCATCAACTTCCTGGGCCTGCCGCAATCGGCGCCCATCGTCGGCGGATTGGTGCTGACCCTGATGACGCTGCCGACGATCATCATCGCCACCCGCGCCAGCCTCAAGGCGGTGCCGCCCTCGATCCGTGAGGCCGCGCTGGGAGTTGGCGCATCAAAGATGCAGACGGTTTTCCATCACGTCCTGCCGCTGGCCATGCCCGGCATTCTCACGGGCACCATCATCGGTCTCGCCCAGGCCCTTGGCGAGACCGCTCCGTTGCTTCTGATCGGCATGGTCGCGTTCGTGCGCGACTTCCCCGGTCCGCCGCCGGAGGGCTTCTTCGACCCCGCCGCCGCGCTGCCGGTACAGGTCTACAACTGGACGCAGCGCGCCGACCCGGCCTTTGTCGAGCGCGCCTCGGGGGCAATCATCGTGCTGTTGGTGTTCCTGTTGTCCATGAACATCATCGCCATCATCCTGCGCCGTCGGTTCGAACGCCGCTGGTAGACGAGTGGCCGAGCCATCCCCTGCGCCATCGGCGGGAGCGGGAGGGTGGCAAATGACGGGCAACTGGAGACGACAATGAACGACGCATCGAAGTTACAGGTCACCTTGCCGATAACGCCGGATACCTCGGCGGCGGTCGCTTCGAGTGCAATGGTGCGAGAGGGTGAGGCAGCCGCCGGTCCCGATATCAAGGTCGCCGCCAGAAACGTCGACGTCTTCTATGGCGACAAGCAGGCCATCAAGGACGTGTCGGTCGACATCCCCGAACGCTCGGTGACCGCATTCATCGGCCCGTCGGGTTGCGGCAAGTCGACGTTCCTTCGTTGCATCAACCGCATGAACGACACCATCGACGGCTGTCGGGTGACCGGGGAGATCACCCTTGACGGCCTGGACATCCACGATCCGTCGCTCGACGTGGTCGAGCTGCGGGCCCGCGTCGGCATGGTGTTCCAGAAGCCGAACCCCTTTCCCAAGTCGATCTACGAGAACGTCGCCTACGGGCCGAGGATCCACGGGCTGGCGCGCGGCCGGCCCGAGCTCGACGAGATCGTGGAATCCAGCCTCAGGAAGGCCGGCCTCTTCGAGGAGGTGAAGGACCGCCTGGACGGACCGGGCACGGGTCTGTCCGGCGGCCAGCAGCAGCGCCTGTGCATCGCCCGCGCCATCGCCGTTTCGCCGGAAGTGATCCTGATGGACGAGCCATGCTCGGCCCTTGACCCGATCGCCACGGCGAAGGTCGAGGAGCTCATCGACGAATTGAAGGCGAACTACGCCATCATCATCGTCACCCATTCGATGCAGCAGGCGGCCCGCGTTTCCCAACAAACGGCGTTCTTTCACCTTGGCGTGCTGGCCGAGATAGGCAGCACCCAGGAAATATTCACGAATCCCAAAGACAAGCGCACCCAGGATTACATCACCGGCCGCTTCGGCTGAGCAACGGAACGATCATGGCCAACCAAGAGCACATCGTCACTTCCTTCGACGACGAACTGAATTCTCTCGCGCAGAAGATCGCCGAAATGGGCGGCATGGCGGAGCAGCAGGTCGGCGACTCGGTGGCGGCCCTGTCCCGCCGCGACGAGGCGCTCGCCCAGCGGGTCATCAGCATCGACCAGCGCATGGACGAGCTCCAGCGCCAGATCGAGGACGAAGCGACGCGGATGATCGCGCGGCGCCAGCCGATGGCCCAGGATCTGCGCGAAATCGTTGCCGCGATCCACATCGCCAATGATCTCGAGCGGGTCGGGGATATGGCCAAGAACACGGCCAAGCGGGTTTTCGCGATCGAAGGGAATTTCGCCGCGCAGCGTCTGGTCAGCGGTGTCGAGCATATCGCCGAGATGAGCCTTGCCCAGCTCAAGCAGGTTCTCGACGCCTATACCGCGCGTGACCTCGATGGCGCGCTGGCGGTCTGGCAGCGGGACGACGAGATCGACGCGATGTATACCTCGCTGTTCCGCGAGCTGCTCACCTACATGATGGAGGACCCGCGGAACATCACCTTCTGCACGCACCTTCTCTTCTGCGCCAAGAATATCGAGCGGATCGGCGACCACGCGACCAACATCGCGGAGACGATCCATTATCTCGTCACCGGCGTGCCGCTGACCGAGGAAAGGCCGAAGAAAGACACCAGCAGTGTCACGACGGTCGAATACACGGAGTCCGACGACTGACGCATGACGCGCCGTCCGGATCCGATGAATCAGCTATGATGACGCCGACCGCGCCTCGAGGAGGGTGCCGATGACACCGCGCGTGATGATCGTCGAAGACGAGGAACCGCTTTCGTTGATGCTTCGCTACAACCTGGAGGCCGAAGGCTACCAGGTCGAGACGGTGGAACGCGGTGACGACGCCGAAACCCGGCTTCGGGAAATGACGCCGGATCTGCTTCTTCTCGACTGGATGCTGCCCGGTGTCTCCGGCATCGAGCTGTGTCGTCGCCTGCGCGCCCACGAGGCGACCCGGGCGCTGCCAATCATCATGCTGACCGCGCGCGGCGAGGAGTCCGAGCGGGTCCGCGGGCTCGCGACCGGCGCGGACGATTACGTGGTCAAGCCGTTCTCGGTTCCCGAGCTGATGGCGAGGGTGAGGGCGATCCTTCGCCGCTCACGGCCGGAACTGATCGCCTCGGTGCTGCGCGCGGGCGAGCTGGAGCTCGATCGTGAGACCCACCGCGTCAGGCGGCGCGGTCGCGAGTTGCAGCTTGGACCGACCGAATTCCGGCTGCTGGAATTCCTGATGCAGAGCCCCGGCCGGGTCTATACCCGGGCACAGATGCTGGACGGCGTCTGGGGCCGGGACGTCTATGTCGACGAACGCACGGTCGACGTCCATGTCGGGCGCCTGCGCAAGGCGCTCGGCCACGGACGCGACCCGATCCGCACCGTCCGCGGCTCGGGTTACTCCTTCGACGAGAGCTTCGCCGAGGCGAACTGACCGCGGCGCCCGGCCGTCCGGCGCGTCAGGTATCCCTGTCGCGGCGATCGCGACGCCGGTCGTTGGCCGGCTGATAGGCGAGCCGCGAGTGATATTCGCAATAGGGCAGGCCGTTGAAATTGCGGTGGCCGCAGAAATGGAAATCCTCGCTGCCGGGATCGCCGATCGGCCACTTGCACATCTGGTCGTTGAGGGCGAGCAGCGGGATCTTCAGGCTGATCGGGACCACCAGATCCTCGATCGGAACCGGCGCCGGCGCCCGGCGAGGGCTCGGACTGGCGTGAACCTTCAGGGCGGTATTGCCCGAAACATAGGAAGATCGCGACGACGGCCGATGCGGTGAACTCGTCCGCATCTTTCGCGGCCGCGGGGTACTCGACGCCGGCTTCGCCCGGCCTGACAGGTTGAGCCTGTGAACCTTGCCGATGACCGCGTTGCGGGTCACGCCGCCAAGCTGCGCGGCAATCTGGCTCGCGCTCAAACCGTCTGCCCAGAGTTTCTTCAGCAACTCGACTCGTTCGTCGGTCCAGCTCATGCGGGTTCACCCCTTGTCTTGGCGCGGCCGGAATCGGAATCCTTCTGCGTGCGCCGCCCGATACTCGGTTCGACGCCATACGTCCGAAATTAGATACAGAGATCCGCCGCAAAACAGATGTCGTACTCGACTGCGGGGAGGCTACAATATGCACTGACTCACTGACAAGAGTCGGCGTGAGTCTCGACGCCTTTTCGTGTCGTTTTCCCCAGTTCGTCCCAGCGATCTCCACCGAGGCGGCCGACGGGGCGCGATTGACAGGAAACCTCGGAGCGGTGCTATAAGGTCGGCTGCTGAAGTGCTGCCCGCAGGCGGCACTTTTTTGATTTCTGGACAATCGGTTGGTACGGGGGCGATCATGAGCCGCTCACCTCTTTTTGATACATTCGCGCGGGCGCCGCTCGCTTTCGACCACGGCGAGGGCACCTGGGTGGTGACGACCGACGGCCGCCGAATGCTCGATTTTTCGGGCGGCGTCGCGGTGAACGTGCTCGGCCATGCTCATCCACAGCTTGTCGCGGCGCTGAAGGCGCAGGCCGAGAAGCTGTGGCATGTCTCCAACCTGTTCCGCATCCCCGAGCAGGAGGAGCTGGCGAAGACGCTGACCGACGCGACCTTCGCCGACAAGGTGTTCTTCTGCAATTCGGGCGCGGAAGCGGTGGAATGCGCGATCAAGACCGCGCGCCGCTACCAGTTCGTCAGCGGTCATCCGGAGCGGGTCCGCGTCATCACATTCGCCGGCGCCTTCCACGGGCGCACGCTCGCCACCCTGGCTGCCACCGGCAACGCGAAATACCTGGAGGGCTTCGGGCCCGTCGCCGGCGGTTTCGATCAGGTGCCGCTCGGCGACAAGAAAGCCGTCGAGGCCGCGATCGGACCCGAGACGGCCGCCATCATGATCGAGCCGATCCAGGGCGAGGGTGGCGTCCGGCTGGTCGACAGGCAGTTCCTCCGCGATCTTCGGGACCTGTGCGACAGGAATGGCCTGCTCCTCATCTTTGACGAGGTGCAGACCGGCATCGGCCGCACCGGCCGGCTGTTCGCCTATCAGTGGTCGGGCGTCGAACCCGACATCATGACCTCGGCAAAAGGCATCGGCGGCGGGTTTCCCTTCGGCGCCTGCCTGGCGACGGAAGAGGCGGCCAAAGGCATGACACCCGGCACCCATGGCTCGACATTCGGCGGCAACCCGCTGGCGATGGCGGTGGGGAATGCGGTGCTCGACATCCTCCTTGCCGACGGCTTCATGGAGGAGGCGCAGCGCAAGAGCCTCTACCTCAAGCAGCGGCTCGCCTCCGTCGTCGACAGTCATCCCGACAGCGTCGCGGAAGTCCGTGGTGAAGGGATGCTGATCGGCGTGCGCTGCATCGTTCCTGCCGGCGATGTCATCGCCGCGACGCGCGACCAGGACCTGCTGTGCGTAGCGGCCGGCGAGAACGTCGTCCGCCTGCTGCCGCCGCTGAACGTCACGGAGGCGGAAATCGACGAAGGCATGAAGCGTTTCGACGCGGCCCTGACCGCGCTGGAGGCGGCCAAGGCATCGGACGGCTGACGATGGCCAGGCATTTCATCGACATTGCGGAGATCGATCCTCCGGTCCTGAGGGCGATTATCGACGAGAGCCGCAGGCTGAAGGCCGACCGCAGGACCGAACGGGCCGACAGGCCGCTTGCCGGGCGGGTCCTGGCGATGATCTTCGACCGGCCGTCGACGCGGACCCGCGTTTCCTTCGACGTGGCCATGCGCGAGCTCGGCGGCGAAACCATCATGCTGACCGGCGAGGAGATGCAGCTCCGCCGCGGCGAGACGATCTCGGACACGGCGAAGGTCCTGTCGCGCTACGTCGATGCCATCATGATCAGGACGCTCGATCACGAGACGGTGGTGGAGCTCGCCGAGGCCGCCACCGTTCCGGTGATCAACGGTCTGACCCGCCACTCCCATCCCTGCCAGATCATGGCGGACATCCTGACCTTCGAGGAGCATCGCGGGCCGATCGGCGGCAAGACCGTGACCTGGCTCGGCGACGCCAATAATGTGCTCACGTCCTGGGTGGAGGCGGCATCGGCATTTTCATTCTCGATGCGGGTGGCGTCGCCGGAAGAACTGGCGATGCCCGCGGCGCTCGTCGGCTGGGCGCGCGAGAAGAAGGCGAGCCTCGTGCTCACCAGCGACCCGGAAGAGGCGGCACGCGACGCCGATTGCCTGGTCACCGACACATGGGTGTCGATGGGCGACCGCGACCCCGAGCGGCGCCACAACCTGCTCCAGCCCTATCAGGTCAATGCTCACCTGATGTCGCTGGCGAATCCCGATGCGATCTTCATGCACTGCCTTCCGGCCCATCGGGGAGAGGAGGTGACCGCGGAGGTGATCGACGGCCCGCAGTCGGTCGTCTTCGACGAGGCCGAGAACCGCCTCCACGCCCAGAAGGGCGTCCTTGCATGGTGCTTCGGGGTGGATCGCGGGCTGTGACGGAAACCGGGGTCCAGACCGTCGCGCCGGCCGGCGATGACGCGTCGCTTCCCTTCGAGGTGGCGGCGCTTGACGTGCGGGGCCGCGCGATCCAGATGGGCCCGACGCTCGATGCGATCCTTTCCGGCCACGGTTATCCCGACCCGGTCTCGAAGCTGCTCGCCGAAGCGCTGGTCCTGACGGTGCTGCTCGGCGCGTCGCTCAAATTCGACGGCAAGTTCATCCTCCAGACCGACACGGACGGACCGGTCGACATGCTGGTGGCCGACTACCACACCGATGGCGCTCTTCGCGGCTATGCGCGTTTCGATGCCGATCGCGTGGCGAGTGCCGAAAAGGAGGGGCTGAAGGATCCCTCCGGTCTGCTCGGCAAGGGCGTTCTGGCGATGACCATCGACCAGGGGCCCGAGATGAGCCGCTACCAGGGCATCGTGCCCCTCGACGGCGGCACCCTCGAGGAAGCCGGCCATGTCTATTTCCGTCAGTCGGAGCAAATTCCGACGCGGATTCGCCTCGCTGTCGCCGAGCTCCATGACCGTGACGAAGACGGAACGATGCGGAAGACCTGGCGGGCCGGCGGATTGATCGTCCAGTTTCTGCCGCAGGCGTCGAGCCGGATGACACCCGCCGACCTGCCGGGCGGCGACGTGCCGGAGGGCATCGAGATCGGTCCCGTCGACGAGGATGACGCATGGGTCGAGGCACAGTCGCTGGCCGCCACGATCGAGGATCATGAATTGACTGATCCGGCGGTGCCCTCCGAGCGCCTCCTCTATCGCCTGTTCCACGAGCGCGGCGTCCGTGTTTTCGCGGCGACGCCGGTCATCAATCGCTGTTCCTGTTCCCGGGACAAGGTTGCCGGCCTTCTCGGCAGCTTTTCGGCCGAGGAGATCGCCGAAAGCATCGACAATGGCGAGATCCTGGTGACGTGCGAATTCTGCGGCACGAAATACCGCTTCGATCCCGGTCAGTTCACGCCGGATTCCTGAACCCAGTCTCCGACCGTGCCGTCGGAGAGCCCGCCGAGCGTCCTGACATTCCACGGGTAGAGCTTCGGGTAGAGGCCGGCTGCGTCCATCGGGTCGAACAGCGTGAAGGCGAAATACACCCGGTAGGCCGTCATCACGTCGATCGCCGCCTGGTTGCTGCCGTCAAGCAGGAGGGAGCGCAGGAAGGTCCAGTCGGCTGGCCGGCACTCGTTGGTGACCTCGCAGAACATCGCGGCGCCGGTCGCGTCGTAGGACGGCTCGGCGACCAGCGTCCAGGCCCCGAAGTCGAGCACGGCGGAGACCTCGAGGTCATCGCCGATCATCACGTTGCCCGGCAGGAAATCGCCGTGCGCCAGCGTCTTGTCGGGGCTCTCGGGAACGGCGGCGAGCCGCTCCCGCGCCTTGTCGACCAGCGTCGCGACGTTGCCGAAGGCCGCTTCCAACCGGGCCTGGTAGCGCATGGCGGAGCGGTCGATGCTTGCCGACAGGAAGGTCCGCCAGCCGGGCGCCGTCCCTTTGTCGGGATCCAGGAGGGCGCCAAACGGCTGGTCATCCATGGTGATCGAACGGATCGCCACCGCCGCCCCGAAATAGTTGCTCAAGGCGCGCCGGCGTCCATCGCCTTCCAGCCGGTCCAACGCCTCCGTCATCGGACGCCCGGCCAGTCGCCGCTCGATGGTGGCGCCATCGGCCTCGATCGACAGGATTTCGGGTGTGTCGAAGGGCAGTCGCCCCGCGATCCGCTCGAGAAAGGACGCCAGCGCCCGAAGCCGGTCAAGCTCCGCTGGTTGCCGGCGGATACGCAGGATGCGCTCGTCGTCGAGCGCATAGACCCAGGATTCCGATCCGGCTCCGAGCAGGTCGCCGGCTCCGAGCCGGAACCGGTCCAGGATCGCTTCTTTCCATGGTGCGTCTGGTCCGGCCGAAATCGCTTCGCCTCCCGGCCGGCGGATCAGTTGATGGTCTTCTGCTGGTCGGGAAGATCGAGCGAGAAGGCAGGAATGTCGATCGAGAAGAGGTCACCGTGCTCGTTCTGCATCTGGTAGGTGCCGACCATGATCCCCGAACTGGTGGTCAGCGGACAGCCGCTCGTATAGGTGAAGCTCTCGCCCGGCTTGAGGACCGGCTGTTCGCCGACGACGCCCGGTCCCCGTACTTCCTCGACCCGGCCGTTGGCGTCGGTGATCCGCCAATGGCGCGAGCGGAGCTGGACAACGGCATCGCCGAGATTGGATATCTCGATCGTATAGGCCCAGAAATAGCGGCCATCGTCGGGAGCCGATTCCGCTTCGAGGAAGCTCGGTTCGACCGTGACCTGGATCTGCTGCGTGGTTGCCGTATACATGCCGTCTCCTGCCGCCGAAGGATTATTCGGCGGCAGGCGCGTCGTCAATTCCGGGCACCCGCGGACCGCGCTCAGGCCGCCTTGTCGAGGGCCCGGGAAAGGTCCGCCCACAGATCCTCCACGTCTTCGAGGCCGACCGAGAAGCGCAGCACGCCCTGGGTGATGCCGAGTTCCCGGCGCGCCTCTTCGGTGAGCCGCTGGTGGGTCGTCGTGCTCGGATGGGTGATCAGGCTCTTGGCGTCGCCGAGGTTGTTGGAAAGGCAAATGACCTTCAATGCGTTGGAGACCGCGAAGGCCTTTTTCTTTCCGCCCTTCATCTCGAAGGCGATCAGCGTCGAACCGCCGCTCATCTGGCGGGCGGCGAGGTCGGCCTGGGGATGGTCGGGCCGGCCAGGATATAAAGTGCGCTTGACCGCGGGGTGGTCGGCGATGCGGTCGGCGAGGATCGCCGCGGTGGAGCATTGCCGTTCGACCCGGATCGGCAGGGTCTCGAGCCCTTTCAGCAATACCCATGCATTGAAGGGACTCATGCTCGGTCCGGTATGCTTCAGCAGCGTATGGACCTTGTCGATGAAGTCCTCGTCGCCGAGGACGACTCCGCCAAGGCATCGCCCCTGGCCGTCGATATGCTTGGTGGCCGAATAGACGACGACGTCCGCTCCGAGCGCCAGCGGCTTCTGCAGGAGCGGCGTCGCGAAGACATTGTCGACGATCAGCTTCGCGCCGGCCTTGTGTGCGATGTCGGCGACCGCCGCGATGTCGACGAGCTCCAGTGTCGGGTTGGTCGGGCTTTCGAGGAAAAGCGCCTTGGTCTTCCCCTTGCGGACGGCCCTCTTCCACTGCGCGAGGTCGGCGCCATCGACCAGCGTCGACCTGACGCCGAAGCGCGGCAGCAGATCCTCGATGATGTAGCGGCAGGAGCCGAACAGCGCCTTGGCCGCGACCACGTGGTCGCCCGCCGACAGGGATGCCATCAGGGCGGTGTTGACCGCCGCCATGCCGCTCGCCGTCGCGCGGGCGCCACCCGCTCCCTCGAGGAGGCGCATCCGCTCCTCGAACATCGCGACAGTGGGGTTGGAATAGCGGGAATAGACATGCCCCGGGTCGTCGCCCTTGAAGCGGGCCTCGGCCGATTCCGCCGTCTCGTAGACATAGCCCTGGGTCAGGAAGATCGCTTCCGAGGTCTCGCCGAAATGCGAGCGCTCGATTCCGCCATGCACGAGGGTCGTGGCCGGTCCCGGAGCAGTAACTTTTCTTTTTGCGTGTTTTGCCATTTGCACCATCCAACAAAAAACCCGGCCGTGCGGCCGGGTGGGTGCAACCCTTCCGACCTTTTAGCGATTTGTTTTACGTGGCTGCAAGCCGGCCGGCTCAAATGACCACGAAGTACGGAGGTTCTATTAGGCTTGTTGCTTGGCGTCAACCGCGCCATGGGGTAAGGCTCACGCCGCTAACGGCATGAGGGGGCAATGGCCGAGGACGGACCCGCCGGAATATTGCCGGCACATATGATCGCGGCGCTCGCCGAGGCGGGCGGAATCCGGCCGGCGATGCCGTTCGATTCCGATCAGATCCAGCCCGCCAGTCTCGACCTGCGGCTTGGTCCGGTCGCCTATCGTGTTCGCGCCAGCTTCCTGCCCGGCCCCGCCGCCACGGTGGCGCAACGGATCGACACGTTGAAGCTGCATGAGATCGACCTGACGTCGGGCGCGCTGCTCGAACCGGGACGGAGCGGCGGCGTCTATATCGTTCCGCTGATGGAGGAACTGGCTCTCCCCGCCGATGTCGCGGCCGCCACCAATCCGAAATCCTCGACCGGCAGGCTCGACGTCTTCACCCGGGTCATCACCGACCATTCGGGCGAATTCGACACGGTCGCGGCCGGTTACGCCGGGCAGCTCTATCTGGAAATCAGCCCGCGTACCTTCCCGGTCATCGTCCGCGCCGGCTCGCGGCTTTCCCAGATCCGTTTCCGGCGCGGCAACGCGCGTCTCGACGACGCCGAACTGGAGGCGCTGCATGCCGCAACGCCCCTGGTTGATGGCGCTCTTCACACCGCCGGCGGCGTCATGCTGTCGATTGATCTCGGCGATGAGGATCGCGTCGTCGGCTATCGCGCCAAGCGGCACACCGGACTGGTCGACGTCGACAGGCGCGATGCCTATGACGTCCTCGAATTCTGGGACCCGATCGCTATCCGCGGGCGCCGGGAACTGATCCTCGACCCGGACGAATTCTACATCCTCGTCTCGCGCGAGGCGGTCCACGTGCCGCCGGACTACGCCGCGGAGATGGTGCCCTTCGATCCCCTGGTCGGCGAATTCAGGGTGCATTACGCCGGCTTCTTCGATCCCGGCTTCGGCCATTCCGGGTCGGGCGGAGCGGGGAGCCGCGCGGTACTCGAGGTCCGCAGCCACGAGATCCCCTTCATCCTCGAACACGGCCAGTCGGTGGGCCGGCTGGTCTATGAGCGGATGCTCGAACGGCCGAAAGCGCTCTACGGCCAGGGCATCGGATCGCACTATCAGGCACAGGGCCTGAAGCTTTCGAAGCACTTCCGTTCCGGCTAGAGCGCGCGCCGTTCAGGCTTCGGGATCGCCAGGCCTGCGCATCCGCGCCAGGGCGGCACCGACGATTCCGGTCGGTACCGCGATCGCTCCAAGCCCGACGAACAGTACGACAACCGTGAAGATCCTGCCGCCGGTCGTGATCGGATAGACATCACCGTAGCCCACCGTCGTCAGCGTGACGGCCGCCCACCACATCGAATCGAATACCGAAGAGAACGCTTCCGGCTGCGCGTCGTGCTCGAAATAGTAGATGCCGATCGAGCAGAGATAGAGGACGATGATCGCCGCGGCGAAGAATACCACCAGTTCTTCCCGCGTCGCGCGCCACGCCTCGGCGAAGCGGTCGGCGGCGTCATTGTATCGCGTCAGCTTGAGGAGCCGGAACACCCTGAGCAGGCGCAGGGTGCGCAGTGAACGGAGGTCGAGGCCGAGGCTCAGGTAGAAAGGCAGGATGGCGAGCAGGTCGACGATTCCGAACAGGCTGCCGACATAGCGAAGCGGCCGTTCGGCGGACGCGATCCGCAGCAGGTACTCCATGGTGAAGAACGCCACGACGACGATCTCTTCGATGGTGAACGCGGCTCGCGCCCATGGCGGGAGATCGGGAAGCGTCTCGAATCCGATCGAGAGGACCGAGACGATGATGAAGGCGTAGATCAGAAAGAGGACAGGACGGCCGAACCTCGGGTGATCGCCATCCAGGATCGACCTGACCGTCGCCTTCCAGTCCCGCAAAGACCCGCCCCTCCGTCCCGAGTGCCGGGGAGCTATACAGGAGCGGCGAAGCGTCCGCTATCCGTTTGGCGGAACGCACATGGCCCGCGGCTTTTCGTGGACATCCGCGTGGTCAGGCGGCCCTCCTGGCGCCGCCCTGGGCCGTCGCCAGTATGAAGTCGCGCTCGGCGAATCCGCGGTCGAACTTGGCGTAGTCGCAGGTGATCTCCTCGCCCTTGGCGATGTCGCGGCAGGCGATGGTCAGGTCACCGATGTCGTCGGCGTTGGGCTTGGACGAGTGGTTCATGAAGCGGGCATTGTCGCCGCACAGCACGAAGACCGGCGCATCGGCCGGCTGATAGCCGTAGCATCGCAGCA